>NZ_JWIB01000019.1 GCF_000813425.1 Sporosarcina sp. ZBG7A | reverse complement strand
CTTTCTATACTATCTTCAATTGTGATCATAAACCACGAAATATGCTCATAAACCCAGCAATGTGATCATAAACCTGAGAAAATGCTCATAAAGCACAAAAAAGTGATCATAACTATCCGCAAGGACTTATCACGCGGCACGATTAACTGTAATTCAAGCTCTAACTCGCGCAAAATGTGCACTTAACCAATTAAAATCAATTGATGTTATGTGTGCTTCGCTGTGCGAAGCATTTAGTGATCAATCAGAGATGATTTGAGTCACTTTACTCCGATTAATCCCACGTGCAACCACCAGCTACCACTTACAGCTAGTGATGTGCTCATAAAACGAGGGAAGTGATCATAAATCGTAGAAAGTGATCATAAAACTGAGATTGTGCTCATAACCCACGAAATGTGCTCATAAATCCAAGAAAATGATCATAAATCATGAAATTTGCTCATAAATCTCAAAAAGTGATCACAACAATTCGAAGGCCACTATCACGCGGCATGATTCTCACTACATCCAAGCTCTAACTCGCGCAAAATGTGCACTTAACCAATTAAAATCAATTGATGTTATGTGTGCTTCGCTATGCGAAGCATTTAGTGATCAATTAGAGATAAATAGTGTCACTTTACTCCGACTAATCCCACGTGCAACCTCCAACCACCACTTACAGATGGTGATGTGCTCATAAAACAGGGGAAGTGATCATAAATCGTAGAATGTGCTCATAAAACTGGAATCGTGATCATAAACCACGAAATTTGCTCATAAACCCAGCAATGTGATCATAAAACTGAGAAAATGCTCATAATGCACAAAAAAGTGATCATAACTATCCGCAAGCCCTTATCACGCGACGTGATTCCCACTACACCCAAGCTCTACCTCGCGCAAATCATGCACTTAACCAATTGAAACCAAGAATATCCCTTCAATAGTCAAAGATGAAATTCCACACAAAAAACTGGAGTATGAGAAATCGCTCATCCTCCAGCTAAGTAATTATTTTTCTATCTTAAAGGTTTCATCCCAACGTACTTGCAAGATGATTTGTCCGGTTTTCTCATCTCGTGAGCCGTAACATTCCGTCAAGCAACCGTTCGCGATCTGGTATTGCTCAGCTATGAAACCGGACTCCAAGTGATACGAATCCTTCGTAGCTGGAGAAGTAATCCGTTCAGACAACTGATAGTCAGCTTCTTCCTTACCTGAACTCACTAAACTCAATTCGCCCCAACCAGCTTCTTTAAAGAAGTCATGGATTTCATCGACGGAAAAGACAGGGAACTTACGGGCAATCTCTTTTCCCGCCCAATAAAGAATATCATCTTCATGTTTCCCGAGAATGCCAGGAATTACATGGTCTCTCAGTAGTTCGTAGCCGAATCGTGTCGGCTCTCCAGTTGATTCGTGTGCCAAATCGCGAGCATCCCTTTCGTATCTATCAAATTACCTCTCATGGTATGTCATTAGATTTGCAACTAAAAGGTCAATCATACAAGTTCGTCACCTTGACCTTCCCAATATGGAGGAGTACAATGTACATGTTATTATATTGTAACATGAAGAGACGGACCGTCAAACATTCGCTTGTCGTTTTATCAGGTAGAAAAAGACATCCGGCTCCGAAATAAGGGAGGGTAAATCACTTGGTGAGAGAATCAGAGTTTTACTGGCGCCGACTGCATTCATTGCTTGGAATTATTCCAATTGGTTTGTTTGTGACGCAACACTTAATCATCAACCATTTTGCAACAAAAGGTGCTGAATCATTTAACACAGCGGCGCACTTTATTGAAAACCTGCCGTTCATTTATTTCCTTGAATGGTTCGTCATCTACATACCGCTCATGTTCCACGCGTTTTACGGAGTGTATCTTGCATTTACTTCGAAGAACAACGTGCAACGTTATGGAACTTTCCGTAACTGGATGTTCATGTTGCAGCGTGTAACGGGAGTATTCCTTGTCATCTTCATTGCATGGCACATTTATGAAACACGTATCCAGAAATTATTTGGTGCGGAAGTTAACTACGATATGATGGCAGAGATCTTCCAATCTCCATTCATGATCGTGTTCTACGCGCTAGGTATTCTTGCGGCTACATTCCACTTGGCGAACGGCGTTTGGTCATTCCTAGTAACTTGGGGATTGGCACAATCAC
This sequence comes from Sporosarcina sp. ZBG7A, assembly GCF_000813425.1. Taxonomy (GTDB): domain Bacteria; phylum Bacillota; class Bacilli; order Bacillales_A; family Planococcaceae; genus Sporosarcina. Next base: position 108,698 of record NZ_JWIB01000019.1, on the reverse strand, counting down.
CACGCTCACAGAAGATTGTTACTTATGTAACACTAGGTATTTTTATAATTCTTTCTGTGATTGGAATGCGCGCACTATTTGCATTCGCTTAAGAAATACTACGTTATTATGTAAACTTTGAGGAGTGAAACAATAATGTCAAAAGGTAGAGTGATTGTCGTCGGTGGCGGTCTTGCCGGCCTAATGGCGACCATCAAGGCATCAGAAGAAGGCGTCGGAGTAGACTTGTTTTCCCTCGTTCCTGTGAAACGTTCTCACTCCGTTTGTGCTCAAGGCGGTATTAATGGCGCTGTAAACACAAAGGGTGAAGGGGATTCCCCTATGATTCACTTTGATGATACGATTTACGGAGGCGATTTCCTTGCGAACCAGCCCCCTGTAAAAGCGATGGCTGAAGCAGCACCAGGAATCATCCACTTGCTTGACCGTATGGGCGTTATGTTCAACCGTACTCCGGAAGGGCTATTGGACTTCCGTCGTTTTGGCGGAACAATGCATCACCGTACTGCGTATGCAGGTGCAACTACTGGACAACAGCTTCTTTACGCATTGGACGAGCAAGTTCGTGCGCAAGAAGTTGCGGGTCTAGTTCAGAAATTCGAACACTGGGAATTCCTCGGCATCATCATGGATGACGAAGGCGTTTGCCGTGGTATCAAAGCACAGAACCTTAAAACTATGGAAATCAAAGCATTCCCTGGTGACGCTGTTATAATGGCAACTGGCGGACCTGGAATCATCTTTGGTAAGTCTACGAACTCTGTCATTAACACAGGTTCAGCAGCTTCCATCGTTTATCAACAAGGGGCAAAATATGCAAACGGAGAATTCATCCAGATTCACCCGACTGCAATTCCTGGAGACGACAAACTTCGTCTCATGAGTGAATCTGCACGTGGTGAAGGTGGCCGAATTTGGACATATAAAGACGGTAAGCCTTGGTACTTCCTAGAGGAGAAATATCCGGCATACGGAAACCTCGTGCCACGTGACGTTGCGACGCGTGAAATCTTTGACGTGTGTGTAAACCAGCGGCTTGGTATCAACGGAGAGAACATGGTATACCTCGATTTGTCTCACAAGGATCCTAAAGAGCTTGATATCAAGCTTGGCGGAATCATTGAGATCTACGAGAAATTTACTGGGGATGACCCACGTAAAGTTCCTATGAAAATTTTCCCGGCTGTCCACTATTCAATGGGCGGACTTTGGGTCGATTACGAACAGCACACATCTATCCCAGGCCTATTTGCTGCGGGTGAATGTGATTACTCACAACACGGTGGTAACCGTCTAGGTGCCAACTCACTGCTATCTGCCATCTATGGCGGAATGCTTGCTGGACCAGAAGCCGTTAAGTATATGAAGGGTCTGAAGCACTCTGCAGACGATATGCCTTCTAAGATCTTCGACGACGCTGTGAAAGAAGAGCAAGTGAAGTGGGAAGCGATCCTCAACATGAAGGGAACTGAGAACGCATATGTGATTCACCGCGAACTTGGGGAACTGATGACTGAGAACGTAACGGTAGTTCGTTATAACGATCGTTTGGAAGCGACAGACAAAAAGATTCAAGAATTGCTTGAGCGTTGGGAAAACATCAACATGACAGATACACAGCAATGGTCAAACCAAGGTGCGACATTCACTCGTCAGTTGAAAAACATGCTTTACTTGGCTCGTGTCATCACTCTTGGTGCACTGAACCGAAACGAAAGCCGTGGGGCTCACTACAAGCCTGATTTCCCAGAACGTGATGATGAGAACTTCTTGAAGACGACAATTGCAACGTTTGACGGTGAATCTGCACCGATCTTAACGTACGAAGAAGTGGATGTTTCACTGATTCCACCTCGTAAACGTGATTATTCTTCATCTAAATAAACTAGACGCGACTCGAGTAAGACGATAATTTCGCATCGAAAGGAGACTGACGGAAATGAGTGAACACCAAACAGCTGTTCAAGAACAGGCAGCTCCCGCTAAAACCGTATTATTCGAAATCCAACGGCAAGATACACCTGAATCTGCGCCGTATATGGAATCTTTCGAAGTCCCATATAAAGCCAACATGAACGTCATTTCTGCTTTGATGGAAATCCGACGTAACCCAGTGAATAAAAATGGTGAGAAGACGACGCCAATCAACTGGGACATGAACTGTCTAGAAGAAGTTTGTGGAGCATGTTCAATGGTCATCAACGGCCGTCCACGCCAGTCGTGTACAGCGTTGGTCGATCAGTTAACACAGCCGATTAAATTAGAGCCGATGCGTACATTCCCAGTCGTTCGTGACTTGGTTGTCGATCGTGAAGGCATGTTCGATTCTCTTAAGAAAATCAAAGCATGGATTCCGATTGATGGTACGTATGATCTTGGAGAAGGACCACGTATGCCTGAGCGTAAGCGTCAGTGGGCATATGAGCTTTCGAAGTGTATGACGTGTGGAGTATGTCTAGAGGCATGCCCGAATGTTAACGATCAAACAAACTTCATGGGACCATTTGCGATCTCACAAGTCCGTTTGTTCAATACACATCCAACGGGTGCACAGAACAAGGATGAGCGTTTGTCAGCGTTGATGACAGATGGCGGTCTTGGTGAGTGCGGTAACTCACAGAACTGTGTAGTGGCTTGTCCGAAGGGGATTCCTTTGACAACTTCTATTGCGGCGATGAACCGTGCGACGACTGTACAAATGTTTAAGAACTTCTTCGGAAGTGACCATATGGTAGACTGATGTCTACTTGAAGAGTGTCCGGAAAGTCAGCGAGAGCTGATTTTCTGGGCTTTTTTTGTTGGAATGAATTCTTGGACGGTGTTGATTTACACTGCAGACGGACGCTTTCCGCGGGCTCGATCTCAGCCGCTTCCATCGCTACGCTCAGTCCAGGGTCTTCGATCTTCGCTAATTCCGCAGGAGTCGCCGACTTCCGTTTAAATCAACGGATTGGAGTAGGCGACGACTTATACTTTCATCATAAAAACTACTTCAAGTGACAGTTCTATCTCTCTGAATTGATAGAAGGATTGTAGACAACATAAATCATAAAGAGTTAACCATTAGAGGGAATCACTACTTATTGTCTGAGTTGTTTGATATAATAGGATAATGAATGGTGATTCACTTTATGGACTGGGGGAGAATAGAATGAAGCAGAATTATATAAAGAATTTTGAGGAGTGGGAAGAGGGGTTTCGGTTTTCGGCGCCGATGCGGGTTCGGTTTTCAGAGACGGATATGTTTGGGCATTTGAATAATACAGTGACGTTTGCTTATTTTGAGCAGGCGCGGATTGACTATTTAAAAAGTTTGGGATTGATGAATGATTGGCTGGATCCGCAGGGAGAACGCATTCCGGTTGTGGCGGACCTACAGTGTGATTATATGAAGCAAGTGTTCTTTGATGAATCAATTGATGTGTATGTGAAAGCGGAGTCGATTGGGAAGAGTTCCGTCGATATTCATTATATGGCGAAGAATGCGAAGGGTGACGTCGTGTTCACTGGACGGGGTGCGATGGTGCAAATCTCGAAGAAGACGGGCTCGGGTGTCGCTTGGACAGAAGAGGAAAAGGATTTGTTCTACGAAAGAACTAGGAATTAAGCCGGCACAGCCTCTCCCTACTTGGAATACTGTAAAGGGAAACCGAATAGGAGGGGCGCGTCTTGATGGAGGAGTTAAACAACCGATCTGTTCTCACTGGTAGGGAACGTGAAATTTTCACATTGCTCATAGCCGATCATACAACGAAAGAAATTGCGGGAAAGCTTGGGATTAGTGAAAAAACTGTCCGCAATCACATTTCAAATACAATTCAAAAGCTTGGCGTTTCTGGTCGAGCACAAGCGATGATAGAATTGCTTAGACTCGGCGAGCTCAGTTTGAATTAGTATCTGTACGCTATTAAAAAGGTTGCGGAGATTTTTGCAACCTTTTTTTCTTTGTCATTCATTTACATTGTAATTTGTGAGGCGGTAGGATCCAATAGGTTGTGCTAAACTAAATCTATATCAAGATTTTAACGAACGCATTTAAAAGGAGGAATAGGTGATGAAATCGATTACTAAAAAAAGGACGAAGGCATATTTCATTGACTTGGCGATATCCACTGCCGTAGTAGGCGTGGCTGAATACTTTCTCCGAAAAAAGGTGAAGAATGAAGCAATTCATGCTCTCGTGACGCCATCCGTTGTCGCGTGTACTCTCGAATGTGCTCAACTACTTAGAAGTGGACAAACTGTCGGCTATAAGAAAATGGGATTGGTATTGGAAAGTGAAAATGGGTCCGATTTGAGCACCAATCAGATTATAAAAAGAACGTTCTATCGTGATACTTTCAGTACGTTTCAGTTCATTAGGAATCGCCAAGAGTTTGAAAAAAGTGGTGGGGAAATATTACCACATGATTCCTATGCAAGAACAGTTGTCAAAGAAGTATAATAAGTAGGTAATGGATGAGTGTATCTGGCATTGTCGAATCTTTAAAATGTGACAATCTCGTGGAGTCAAGCCTTCTAAGTGAAGCATTGACTCTTCCGGTGGTTAGTTATGTATTGCATTTTTGAAGATTAAAGAGGAAAATAATAAGCAAACTCATGATTTGGAGCTGGTATCATTGACAGAAAAAGTCACAGCGAATCTTGAAGAAATTCACCAAATGGAGAAAGATTTGCGTTACATTGCAGCGATTATTAAACAACAAGGGCGTCAGATACTAAGTAATTATACCATTACACCTCCTCAATTCATCGCACTACAATGGTTGTTTGAGCATGGAGATATGACCATTGGGGATCTGTCGAACAAAATGTTTTTAGCATTCAGTACGACAACTGATTTAGTCGATCGAATGGAAAAGAATGAATTGGTGAAACGAGTACGTGACGAAAAAGATCGTCGTGTCGTACGGATTCATTTATTAGCAGAAGGCGAGCGCGTAATCGAAGAAGTAATCGATAAGCGACGTGACTACTTACAAGATGTTGTAAAAGATTTTAACCCAGAAGAATTGTCAACGTTTACTGAACTACTATCAAAACTACACGTGGAAATGAGCACAGAATAACATGAAAGAATTCTCAGATTTACCAATCGGCATTATCGACTCAGGAGTGGGCGGCCTTACAGTGATGGACGAGCTCCTGAATCGGATGCCGAACGAACAATTTCTATACATAGGAGATGACGCCCGCTGCCCGTATGGCAACCGGTCTCCACAAGAAGTCGTCAAGTTCACTCAAGAATTAATCAGTGCCCTCAACGAGTTCGGCGTTAAAATGGTAGTCATCGCTTGTAACACGGCGACCGCATTTGCGTTGGAACACGTACAACCTATGTTCGACTTTCCAATTATCGGTGTAATCGAACCAGGGGCACGTACAGCGGTTAAAAAATCCGTGTCAAAACAGATTGTCGTTCTCGGGACAAGTGGGACTGTGAAAAGCCAGGCATATGACCATGCGATTTTAGCATTGTCACCGGATGCATGCGTTCATGGGCTTGCGTGTCCTGAATTTGTTCCAATTGTGGAACGGGGCGTATATAAGTTGGAAGAGGCAGATCAAGTCGTCGAGAAGACGCTTGCGCCACTATCTTCCGAGACGTTCGATGCCGTGATTTTAGGATGTACACATTTTCCTTTGTTGTCGCATTTCATACGAAAGCACTTACCTGCAGGAACAGAGCTCATTACTTCGGGGTCTGCAACAGCGGATACGGCAATTCATATTTTGGATGAGCTACAGCTTCACCGGGAAGCGTCGACGGAACGAATTTCTACGTTCTACACGACGGGAAACCCAGCTCATTTTGCGTTAATCGTAAAAGATTGGTTACATATAGCGGATCCAGTTGTGGAGAAGCTAGTTCTTTAACGTGTAGTAGATATCAAATTCACTAACCCGGCGTGCTGGTTGCCGGGTTTTTGCGTGGGTTTGAATAGATATGATAAGATGGATGGATGAAAAGAAAGAGGGAATATATGAATGAGACATGATGGACGAGCAGTTAACGCACTAAGAAATGTGCAGATTGAAAAAGATTATTTACTTCATCCCGAGGGATCGGTTCTGATCACAGTTGGGAATACAAAGGTGATTTGTAACGCATCTGTTGAAGACAGGGTACCCCCATTTTTGCGTGGTAGCGGAAAAGGTTGGGTTACTGCAGAATATTCAATGCTGCCAAGAGCAACGGGGCAACGGACACAACGTGAAGCAACGAAGGGGAAAATCGGTGGACGTACAATGGAAATCCAGCGTTTGATCGGAAGAGCGCTACGTGCCGTAATTGACCTAGAAGCACTTGGAGAGCGTACGATTTGGATTGACTGTGACGTCATACAAGCTGACGGCGGAACACGAACAGCGTCTATTACAGGCGCGTTTGTTGCAATGGCGCTAGCGACTGCAGGCATTGTGGAGCAAAAGAAACTACCTAAATTCCCGATTAATCAATACTTAGCTGCAACGAGTGTCGGGAAATCAGAACAAGACGAACTTATCCTCGATTTGGATTACATCGAAGATTCCTCTGCAGCAGTAGATATGAACGTTGTCATGACGAGCAATGGTGAGTTTGTTGAGTTACAAGGTACAGGAGAAGAGTCTACATTTACACGCAAAGAGATGAATGGATTACTAGACCTTGCTGAAAACGGAATCCAACAATTGATTGACCTACAAAAACTAGCACTCGGACCGATTTGTGACATGATCGAATCTAAAGAGGAGGCTGCACAATGAAACAAATTTTAGTCGCAACGAACAATAAAGGGAAAGTGAGAGACTTTGAACAGTTGTTCAAACCTCATGGTATCGAAGTGATTTCTCTGAAAGATTTGGACGAGCCGATCGATGTCGAGGAAACAGGAACGACTTTCGAAGAGAATGCAATTCTGAAAGCAGAGGAAACTGCGAAGATTCTAGGTAAATGGGTCATTTCAGATGACAGTGGTCTTGAGATTGATGCATTAAACGGCGAACCAGGGGTCTACTCGGCCCGTTATGCAGGGGAACCGAAAGACGATGAGGCCAATATCGATAAAGCGTTAAACGGCCTTAAAGACGTTCCTGAAGGCTCTAGAGACGCACGCTTTCGTTGCGTGTTAGCTATTGCAGGACCTGGAATCGAAACAAAAACGTTTTCTGGAAGTTGTGATGGTTCAATTCTATTTGAACGTCATGGGGAGAATGGCTTTGGATACGATCCGATTTTCTACGTACCTTCAGAAGGAAAAGCGATGGCAGAGTTGACGCCAGCTGAAAAAGCAGCGATTTCACACCGTGGCGTGGCCATGCGCAAATTCGAAAAAGAACTTCCGAATCTGATTGGCGAGGCGGGGATGAACGCATGAAACTAATCGTAATGAGCGATTCACACAGTGATCAGGAAACAATCCAAGCGATCCGCAACCGGGAAACCGATGCAGATGCATTTTTCCACTGTGGGGATAGTGAATTGGCGGTAGATGCGGACATCTTACAAGGCATGGAAATCGTTCAAGGCAACTGCGACTGGAACGCCGCGTTTCCTGAATCAGTGGTTGCTGAAGTGGACACTCAAAAAGTCTTGATGGTCCACGGTCACCAACATGGCGTGAAACAATCGCTCATGCAGCTGAAATACGCTGCAGAGCAAGTAAACGCCAACATCGTCCTGTTTGGGCACTCACACCTATATGGAGCAGAATTGCAAGATGGTGTGCTCTACGTGAATCCAGGGAGTACGTTACTTCCTAGAGGTGGGCGAGTGGCAACGTATGCAGTCATCGAACAAGAGGATTCGCTCAAGGTGACTTTCCGCAGTCCAGACACTGGAGAAGCGGTAGAAAAAGTTATTTTCACAACAAATTAAAAACCTGTTGACTTCTATTCGTTTTTTGCATATAATAAAACCTGTCGTTCAAATCATTTATGAATTTGACGCAGTTGTCTCAGTAGCTCAGCTGGATAGAGCAATGCCCTTCTAAGGCATCGGTCGGGGGTTCGAATCCCTCCTGGGACGTAATGGAAATAAAGTGAAAACACCGGATCTGTTGATGGATAACAGATTCGGTGTTTTCTTTGCGTTCTAAAAGCGTTGCCTGTGAATAGTACAAGATAAAAAAGATTATAAATCGTTTCTGAGTTAAGTCGTGCACTGCCTTGATGTTTTTATGCCAATAAAATCGAGTTCATGCTGTCATCTAGTCATCCTATTACATGATGACATACTTATTTTAATGAGATAATTATCTACTAGATTAATGAGGAGTCCTGCGAATCAAATTTCTTGATTGTTAAAACATATGGAAACACTTTGAAGGATGCCGTTTGTTACTATTCATTTTTAAAATCGTATATGGCCCTTTCAAAATCTGCAACTTTTTGTTTTGGAGGCTTTGTTTCGCTTTTTGCACCTGTCCCATCATAAAGATGAATATCTACTTCTTCGAACTGTTCAATTTTATACGATATATAGCGTTCATCCTCCATTGATAAATTCTTGTTATCTGCTAATTCTTGCTTTAATTGCACCAATTTTGTATTCAATTCAACTAATTTTTCGTTTTCCATCTGAATTACTCCTATCTATCTTTTTAACATTCATGTTTGTTTCATATCTAGGTTCCTGAATAATGCCTGCCTGTGCAAGATACAATTCCAGAACTATTCTGGACAAAGTTCGAGTTGTTCGGTTCACAGGCAGTGATTACTGAGAGTAAACAGGACCGAGGAGAACAAGCCCTATTTGTCGATTTAACAAGTATTGTGGCAATACAGGAATACTGGTAAGATGTGGATAGAGTTAGAATTCTTCAGTAAGCTGGTAATTACGTGATTATTTATGAGTCAACTAAAGAACAATTTGTCGGGGGTGTGGTCAATGAGCTCCTTGTGGATCGTTTGTACAATTCCTATCAAAAGAAAATCGGAAAGACGAGTAAATCTGAAATCCATTCTTGGGAAAACTCGCTTCAAAAGATGGCCAATGTCATGGGAGACGAGGACATACCGAGATATGCAGCGGTAGCGATCGAATTCAATATCCAGAATACATCCAAACGGGTAAATTTCTTAATTGCAGGAGATGATGGTGGGCTATTACTAGGAATGGCCGAAACCGAACCGACTTGACGTCGAACACTTTGACATTACTCTGCCAGAACTCGACTTTGGCATCAGCTGGATCATCGAGGACACATGGGCCATTGAAGACACCTCGGTGCGTGAAGCTGGATGTATTCGTACAGCACAAGGGCTCGAATTCGATAATGTAGGAGTCATTATTGGTGATGATCTAAGAATAAAGAACGGTCAGCTTGATACCGACTTTCCAAAACGCGCAAAACAGACAAATCGCTAAAAGGTATAAAAAAGATAGAAAGGGAAGATCCAGAAAAAGCACAAGCACTGGCGGATCCAATTATCCGGAATATGTATCGGACACTCATGACTAGGGGCAGAAGGGATGCTTTGTGTATTGCACGGATCCTGAGCTGCAAGGGTATTTGAAAGAGATGTTGGAGATGGTGACAGGGCATCAGCGAAAGAGTGAGGAGAATTTGAATTTGGTAGATGAGGGTGAAGAGTATTGATAAACTAGAATTACTAAATTGATTCTGAATAGTGTTTGAGTTGTGTGGCGCACCGTAGATTAAAATATGAAAATGTGTTTCTTTGGAGGTTGAGTCATGAACATTCGGGATTTCATAACTGGTTTTAAAAATCACCCCGTGCTTTTCGTAGGTACTGGAATGAGTTTAAGATATTTAAAAAATTCTTATACGTGGGATGCATTATTGAAATATATTTCATTAGAACTGACAGGTGCCAATGAATATTACTACGATATTAAATCAAAATATGAAGATGAAAAAGGATTTGATTATCCTAAAATTGCAACTGATCTTGAAACTGGCTTTAATGAAATTATAAAAAATGATCGACATGGTAAGTTTAAACAAATAAATGATGTTTTTTATGAAAAAATGGATAGGGGTATAAATGTTAGTAGGTTTAAATTATATATAGCAAGTCTATTAATGAGGTATGAGTTAAAAGAAGAAAAGCAAGAAGAAATAGCAGAGTTAAAGAAAATTAGAAAAAATATCGGATCAGTAATTACTACGAATTACGATACATTCATTGAAGATATTTTTGATTTTAAAACATTAATAGGAAATGAAATTTTATTGAGCAATCCCTATGGATCAATTTATAAAATTCATGGCAGTCTTGAAGAACCTAATAAAATAATAATTACTTCAGAAGATTATCAAGAGTTTAATGAGAGATATGAATTAATTAGAGCCCAATTACTTTCTCTTTTTATCCATCATCCTATTATATTTTTAGGATATAACATTGGTGACGAAAATATAAAAGATATCCTTAAAACTATATTTACCTATGTAAACCCTAACACTACTGAAGCTGAAGAAATAAGGAAAAATTTTTTATTAGTTGAATATGAAGAAGGCTTTGATAACCTTGAGATAACTCAGCATGATATTGATATGAAAGGCTTTTCTACTATTCGTATAAATAAAATTAAAACAGATAATTTTATTGAAATATATAAAAGTCTATCAGATTTAGTTTTACCAGTATCTGCTATGGATATTCGAAAAGTCCAATCAATAGTAAAAGAAATTTATGCGGGAGGAGATATTAAAGTAAGTATTACGGAAGATATTGATAGTTTATCAAATGGACAAAAAGTATTAGCTATAGGTTCTCTCAAGACTATAAAATATGAATTCCACACTATTTCTGAGATGATGGAAAATTACTTTGATATAATTGAAGAAGCGAATCATCAGTTGTTGAAGTTAATAGATAAATTAACTGTACAAAATAGTCAATACTTCCCTATTTTTGGTTTTAAATCCATTCAAGAAAATATTGAAAGTTTCGATAAAATAAAACAAATACAGCTTAATAAAATCGAAAATTTGTTGAAAAAAACTCTTGAAATAGACGAATATTACACAAGTATACAAAGTATTGACGAAAATGATGGGATCGCTCAATATAGAAAGGAAAATTTAATTTTACATGGGGTTTTGAACGGGAATTTTACGTTAGAAGAAACGGAAGATTATCTAAAAAAATTTGGTGATAAAAAAACTACAGAATATAGAAGATTATTGTGTGTCTATGATTATAAAAAATACTCAAATGAAGAAAGTTTATTATTGGAAAAGGCATCAATTTAGAAATCATAATATTAAATCCATCTTATTGTCTGGAAAAATGGGTGCACCGAACAATTCAGAGGCCAGACTAATAGTTGAGTGGTCTGACCTAGATAGAAGCCTCCCGGTGTATTGTAAAGCTAGGAAGCATTTTTGTTGTTTATATAAATAGCGTTGCCCTGCCTATTTGTCTAGTTGGATTTACGGATTACTAAGTTAGAGATTTAAATCGTAGCCTGTGTAAGACACAACTCCAAAACAATTTCGAATAAAAAGTAAGTGCCTGTGCGCGGATCAATCATGAATGGTTAAACAAACATGAAAGTTTCTTGCGCAGGCACCTAATACTAATTAATGATAATATTAATTGAATTTGAATTTGAAGTTGGCTTTGTGTGATATATCTAATAATTAAACTGTGTATTCAGAGTATTGTTATTATTGGAAATGTCTTTTGATTATTAGAGATAAGTAGGCAGGAAAATTATTATAAGAGAATAGAAGGTGAGTTAATGCTAGAAAAAACATGCTATTGGTGTGAAAAAGAAGCAACTTCATTGGAGCATGTTCCACCGAGATGTTTGTTCCCAGAGGATAAAGATGTAAAACCAGTGTTTAAAAAAACCTTTAGAGAACGATTAATTACTGTGCCGTCATGTGATGAACATAATATGCAAAAATCAAATTTAGATGAATATTTAATGGTAACACTTTCAGGTAAAGTTGGAAATAATGGTTTAGCTTATGTACAAACACTTACTAAAATTGAAAGAAGTATAAAACGGAATAGCAAATTATTAGATATTGAAAAAAGCGAAGTTATTAAAATTAAAGATAAAGAATTGCCTGTACTATGGGTTAATGTAGATACTTACAAATTAAATCACTCATTCGAATCTATAGCAAGAGGACTGTATTTTCATGAGAATAGTAAATCGTTTAAAGGGAAGTTAACAATTGTTTCGAAATTATTTAATCATCTGGATGATCCAGATGGAACAGAATTTAACATTAGATCATCCGAAATTTTAGAAAATGAAAGGAAGAATTGGAAAACTGAAGTGAAAGGCGAAAATAAAGAAGTTTTTTCTTATCAATTTAGTCCAATTGATGGTTTTATGACTCAAACGCTTGCTTTAAATTTTTTTGAAGGAATAGATGTTTATGTTATATTAACTGATTTATCAGATGAAGAGTTCGGTGATGCAAGAACGAAATTGTCATTTATAAATAAAATATTATTTGGAGATTTACAATTAAAATACAAGCGATAGAGATTAAGGTTATTTAAGAATAGGTATCACCATTTATGAAAAGTAGATGCCAGTGCACGGAACAATCTTGAATGTTTAAACAAACATGAAAGTTTTTTGCACAGGCATCTAATACTACACTGCATTGAAACAGATGAAAGTAGTATTACACAATCCCTATGGTTATTCCTTCACTGAAGTATTTACGTGAGTAGGAACACTTAGGTCACAGTAAATGTATCTGAACGGACTATGAGCCGTCTATCATGTCAAAGTAGACAACACAACACTTGGGAAATGAGTATAAATTGAAAGCTGTAGTGAGGTGAAATGCAATGGCTACCTATGTAAATCTGCTATTTCTTCTTCAGTCAAGCAGCTCCATTGGCCGATCTCTAGTGATCCGAGCTGAATATGCTTAATACGAACTCTCTTTAAGTGTCTGACAGTATATTGAAAATGTCTGCACATTCTACGGATTTGTCGATTTAATCCTTGGGAGAGTGTTATCCGGAACGTATAATCATCATGCTGAAGTACAGAGCAAGCATTGGTTCTGGAAATGCCTTTTCTTCTGGGATTGTAAATATCCACACCGTTTGATAGACCGACTAGAAAAGACTCTGTAATCCTTTTGTCAACGGTTACTAGATACTCTTTTTCCTCATTGTTTTCTTCTTTCATTAACTTATTTACAACGCTTCCGTCATTTGTTAATAGAATAAGACCTTCAGTTTCTTTGTCTAGACGTCCGACCGGGAAAATACGTTCAGAGTAGGCTATATAGTCAATAATATTATTTTCAATAGTAGATGAGGCTGTACAAGTAATCCCGCTTGGTTTGTTAAGCTTCAAATAGATTTTTTCGGGTGTGTGTTTAATTCTGTGATTGTTTACTTCGACTACATCGTTCTCTCCAATAAAACATACATGACGTGCAATCTCGCCATTCACTAAAACTTTCTCAGCAGTAATAAATCGCTCAGCTTGTCTTCTGGAACAGAATCCAGAAGAACTAATATATTGATTCAACCTCACATTTTTCGCTCCTTATCAACTGCTTCTTACTTCATGATACCACGTATGTATGTTTGCTGAATTCACAAGTTGAAAGTAGTTGCCTGTGCGCGGAACAATCATGAATGTTTAAACATACATGAAAGTTTCTTGCACAGGCACCTAATACTATATATGATTGTTCGATTTGAAAAATGGTATTATATAAGACTAAAGAGTAAAAGGGGAAGGTTTGTATGTTAATGAAGTCGATTTTCAGTTGGGAAAGTGATCTTAATTTCACAGATATACTACAAGTGGTTGTTGCAATTGTGAATATATGGTTTGTGGTATTGGTATATAAACTAACTCGCAAAGATATTAACCCTAAATTATATGTCACACCTCTTCAATATGATGTTGGAAGTGAATTTAGTAAATTAGTAAATGAAGAGATCCTAGAAATTAATTTTAAAGAAGAGGGATTCCCAATGATAAGGATGGAGAAATTCAAATTGTGGGAATTATCACTAGCAAATAGCAGTGATTTACCTGCTACTAAAATTGTTTTGAACTATGAAGTTGTAATAAAGAAAGCCAAAATAAAATATGGAGAAATTGATGAGATAGATGTGGAATCATATGAATTTGTCCCTTTTGATAGATTTGAACGTACTTATACACTTGATTATTTAGCACCACATGACGAGATTAAAATACCGGTCCTATATTTAACGGGAGAGTTTTCAGAGGCAGAGGTATATGTAAATTCTCTTTATTCTGACGAACGAAGATACTTTAAACAAAAAATATTAGTGGACACCTTTAAGCATCCAGAGTTGGACCGCATGCAAGGTAGCCATCAGATGAGACAAATGCTGGGTGTATATTACAAAAAAGATGCAGAATAACTGAGGGGTATTGTTACGAGACACATTTTCATTAAAAGTAGGTGCCTGTGCGCAGCAATCATGAATGTTTAAACAAACATGAAAGTTTCTTGCACAGGCAACTAACACTATATATAGGGATTTTAAATGAGTATAATGTGGGTTTCTGTAACTTTTTTATTTTCTGGAGCAGCTTTTTTCTATTCATCTGAAGTGAAAAGAGAGAATGTTAGATTGAAAGAAAGGATTAAAAAAATAGAGGAACAGATATTTAAGTAAATGCCGCTATCATGAATACATTTTTCTAGCTTTCGCTAGGTTCTACACGTTCTAGTTTTTGCTCGATTGATTAATGTTGTTTTCATACGGGAGGATATAAGGATTCCAACATCTTTTTGAGCAATCTTTTAGGAAACAACCACTGATGTCCCTACCTTCGCTAATTTTAATGATTTACAATTAACTCTTCCTGGTCCTTTATGCCAATTATCTCACAGTAATCGTTAAGAATTTCTCTTGCTATTTCTTACGTTAGTTTAATTGATTGTCTCGCATGGTGTATGAGCTTAATCGATGTTGGATAACTAGCAAGGTACAAATTTAAAACCTATACAAACAAAAAAAGAAGGACACGCTAGACATAGTTGCGTCCTTCTTTTTCTATTTGCTTAAAGAAGCATGGTCCTGCAGATTTGATTATTGATAGTCAACAACTTCAATGATTACACAAAAATTTGTCAGAAGCCAAACAAGATACAATTAATATAAAGAAAGGGTTTGCATTACGATTCAACTTTGTTTTACTACAGGTGATTTAAAAACGTGAGAATTTAATTTTGATTAGCTATTGATTCGAAAAAAGGGACAACGCTGGATCCGATGGCAGATGCAATTACGATGTTAATTAGAAATATTGAGTTAAAGCATACATGTGACGAGGATTACGATCTAACTATGAAAGCGAAGAAAAAAAGTAGATGCCTGTGCGCTGAACAATCATGAATGTTTAAACAAACATGAAGGTTTTTTACACATGCACCTAGCACTATATTGTAAGCTATGAACTTGTTCCAGCTGAACCTTGATACGTCCCGAGAGGAATTCGAATCCTCGACAGATATCTAAGTAGAACATGCTCTAATCAGTTGTGCTAAAAGTAGGTGCCAGTGTGCGAAACAAACATGAAAGTTCTTGCACAGACACCTAATACTTGTTATTCAACGTGCCCATAGGAAATGGTTTGAAAATAGTCATTGCTGGTGCTGCAACAGCTTTTGTAATCTTCGCTAGTTGGGCTCTCTTACTTCAACGGCGATTGCATGAGCAAGAAAAGAGGATAAGTTAGTGAAGTAGTGAAAGTCAGCAGGAAGGAGTAAGTACATTTATCTACTCCTTTTTTATTACTTTTATATGATAAAAAACTACAATAATTAGACGGGATGGCTGAAAATGAGACAAGAGTTAATGTACGCTTAATCCATTACGAAAGAAGATGACAAGAACGAACGGCATCCCGGTAATTATAATGTGGTTCACTTCGATGCTTGTTGCATTAAAATCTATTCCGAAAGAATGGTGTTTTCTTCAAAGTGATACACAGAGGGATGGCAATTAGCAGACCGACTGCGCTTTGAATGAGGTCCCCTGGTACAGATGCCAGTGGTGCCGCCCAGTTGTTATACATGATGGCTTGCCCGATGTAGTACACTGCGAGCATGACCGGTGTGGAGGCGACGCCTGCCAGGATGTTGAGTTTACTATTATCTCCCCGGTGGCCATTCGACCATGCAATTTTCCCCACGATATAGCCTTGCAGAGCCCTCGCGATGATAGTCGTGGGCGCCCAGATGATCCAGCCGCCGAAGATATCGAACAAACCCATGCCGATCGCTCCGGCCAGCGCTCCCTTTTTCGGGCCGAAAAGAATCGCGGCGATGAACAGTGCGCCTGTGCCTAAATGGATGAGGCCCCCTTGTCCAATCGGAAGCTTGATGTTAATGAAGACAGTGGACACTAATACGATGGTCGACAGAATGGCTGTCAACACTAGATCCATTGTTTTTGTACGTAACTGAGTCGATGTTTGGTGTTGTACCGTTTGCATACGGACATTCATCTCCTTGCTTTATAGAATGTTGATACTTTTTAGTTTACAGAATGGCTGACCATTGAAACAGTGCCAGTTTTATTAAATTGTTAGAGGTCAGTTATGAGAGGAAGAAATGGAGATTCTATATATTCTTGCTTACCCTTACTTATGGTACGATGGAAGAAGTGCAAGTACTGAAGAGTGAGAGGGGGAGTTCTATTGAAAAAAGTTGCGATCATCCAAGATATGTCTTCATTTGGAAAATGCTCGCTCACAGCAGCCATTCCAGTATTATCTGTCATGGGGGTGCAGGCAGTCCCTCTGCCAACTGCTATTTTGACGTCTCAGACAGAATACCCGAGCTATTTTTGTGAAGACTTAACGTCGAGGATGACTCATTTTACAGACGAGTGGAGCAAGATGGGCGTTGAATTTGATGGTATACATACAGGTTTCGTGACAGGAAAAGAGCAAATTGAAAATATCTTTTCTTTTTTACGTACGTTCTACAAGGAAGAGACAATGCTTCTCGTGGACCCGGTCATGGGCGACAGGGGACAGCTATATGATGTGTTTACTAGGGAGTTAATTGGCTATATGAAGGAGCTGGTGAAGCGTGCAGATGTCATTACACCAAACGTGACAGAATGCTGTTTACTAACAGGTCTTTCGTATGACAAACTGCAAATGTACCAGACGAGTGAGGATTATGTTGCCGCCATTGAGGAGGCTGGCCGGCAGCTGCAGTCAGAAACGAACGCCAAGATTATCATTACCGGTTTGAATCCGCCGGCCCTTTCAGAAACAAGATTTGTCGGCAATATGTATATGGATGACTCCAGCTCGTATCACAGTCTTCAAGAATATAACGGTAAGAGTTATTCCGGAACGGGTGATTTAATTGCCTCAGTCCTGATGGGCGGTATGATGCGCGGTCAAAATCTGGTAGAGAGCATGCAGCTCGCAGAAAAGTTTTTATCTGCCGCAATCCAGTCGACCTCAGAAGAGCATATTCCAACAGTTGCCGGTGTAAACTTTGAATCTCATTTGCGGATGCTGCTTTAACTTTTCTTCTTGTAATGATGCATGTGTGAAAAACAATAGAATGCCATGCATCTAAATACGTATATGTCCTGCCCGCTAATCAGGATGATGCCTATAAAAGTAGGTGCCTGTGCGCGAAACATTCATTAATGTTTAAACAAATATGAAAAATTCTTACACAGTCACCTAACATTGTTTGGTAGCCATTTGAAAAAGCTGACTAACATACCTATAAGTTTATCTATCATTATAACTTTAAAAAGAAGCTGAAAAAATACAAAGCGAAGCCGACTTCCTAGCCTTTAGATGGGAAGTGGACTTCGCTTTTTTCTTTCAGGTGTACACCAATTATTTGAATAGTGTTAGAATGACTTATATGATTACTAATTAGGAGATGAATGGTATGAATGAGCGACTCAACAGACCAAAGAGATTTGGGGAAATACTTGATTTGACCTTTAGCTTAAGTAAAAATAATTTTAAAATCTTTTTCTTTATTTCTCTGCTATTTATGGGACCCGTCTATCTAATTGAAGCATTGATAAAACTCGTGTCTGGCGTCAATTTTTTCAGAGAGGTTTCTGTAGGCGGGACTTGGTATGAAAATATTGCCGCGACTTTAGAAATGGAGGAAACAACCAGTCTAGGTGCCGACATAGGCGTGATACTACTAGGCATGGTTAGCTTGTTCATATTTCCTGTTGCTACTGCAGCAACTTTATTGGTTGTCGATCATATACGAAAAAATGAAGCATATACAATTGGCTCGGTCGTTAAGAAAGCCTTTGCTAGATACGGTGCAATTATTGGGAGTACGCTTTTATTTACACTCATGGTTACGGGATTAATACTATTGCCTATCATGTTTATCGCATTAGTTTTCGTACTTGGTATAGCAACGCTTCCTATAGTTGGTATTATTGTAGGAGTACTACTATTCTTAGCTTTTGCTATCGCGATTGGATATTTACTTACCCGTTGGAGCTTTTATTTTGGATCTGCAGTACTTGGAGAAGGGACTCCAGGATTTACAAGAAGTTGGAGACTGACCCGCACGCAGGGGTGGAAGTTAGTAGGACTGTACATAATCTTCTTTCTACTCATCTCAATTGTCAGCAGTGCTTTTGAACTTACATTTGGGTTGTTCTTAGGCAATAGTGTTTTGCTTTCTATGATTCTATCGCTCGTAAATATTGTCACAACATTAATATTTGCTGTTGGTTTTGCAGTGATGTACTTCGATTTAAAAGTAAGACATGATGCAGAGGATTTAAAAGAACTGATTGATGAGTATGCAGTGGTTCAATCATGAACTCTATAAGGATGATCTTCTATGGCTAATGTACAGAACGTAAAAGACGAACTGGAAAACATTTTAAGTAAGAAAGAGTATACAGTTTATACAGACCAAGAAACGAATTTCTTCACGGCTTTATGGGAGAAGATTAAAGCTTGGTTTGTTGAATTTTTGGAGCGTCTTTTTCCGTCTATGGAGAAGACGAGCATGCTTGCTGGACCCATTTTGGCGATTGTTATTACCGTCATGCTTATTCTCATTGCCATTGCCTTGGTTTATTTTGTTCGTAAACGAAAGCGCAGACAAATACATCACTCTAAAAAACCTTTACAATCTATGAAGGAGATCGATTGGTCTTTTCAGATGCATTTATCTGAAGCTAATAAACAAGAAGAGCTGAATAGGCTAACGCCTGCAACTCGCCATATGTTTTTAGCAATCCTTCTTTATTTTCATGGAAAACAATGGGTGGAAGCACGCATTTGGAAGACCAACTGGGAGTATTATGAAGAGCTCAAAAAAGTAAATCGGCAATCTGCCAATCAATTCTATCATATCGCTCGATTCTTTGATGAAGTTACGTATGGAGAACGAGAAGTTCAAATCGATGAATATCAAGAATTTCGGATAAAGGTAATGGAGGCTTTAGGCGAATCCGTTGAATAAAAATTGTTTATGAGAAAGGAGGGGAAATTAGTTTGCAGAAAAAAAGATTGACCCCAAAAACTTGGATCGGACTGTCACTTTTTTTAATTGTCCTGCTCTTCTCTCGATACCTTCTAGTGCAAGACCAACTAAAAGAGTATCCAATTTTCGATTCTGACTCTCCTTCTCCCACAGGAGTAAAAGCATTCTATACGTACTTAGAGAAGAGTAATGAAAGCGTCAAAAGATGGACAGAATCTCCAAGTGATTTATCTACAACATCTGAAAACCAGTTACTTATTATGTTGGAGCCTTACTTCATTCCAACTACTGAAGAACTTGGTGCATACAAAGAATTCATGAATTCTGGAAATACCATTCTTTTATTTAAACAAAACCCAAAAGGAATGTTCGAACTGGAAACCGAGCCTGTCGATACAAACGAAGGTCTTATAGTCGATAAAGCAGACCATGCCTATTCAGCCGAACTCCTTGAATCCTTTCGACTTCTTGAACAAACGGATGATGAAGTTTTACTTTCAGACGACTTGGGAACTATTGCACTGCAGCGTTCTTTCGGTAAGGGAAATTTAATTGTTGCAAATTCGCCAAGCTGGATGATGAATAGTGAACTTTTAACAGATGACCACCTAGCCCTTATTCTATCACTTGTAAATGAAGTGGATTCTAAAACGATTTTGTTTGACGAGTATATACATAGTAGCGATAGTGCATCGACTTTTTTCACAATCTATCCTCGATGGTTTTTACTTTTACTGGTACAAGGAACATTGTTTACCCTCCTATGGTTATGGGCTCTTGGAAAACGATTCGGACCGATTTTTATTCCTAGAGAAGAAACAGTTCGTTTCAGTGATGAAGGTCTTCGAGCATTAGCTGCTTGGTACCTCAAGGGGCGTCGTTATCATGACTCATTGGTGATTCAAGCTGATTATGTAAAAACGTTGTTACAAGAGCGTTGGCGGATTCCGTATACAATGGAATGGGAAAACCTGACGGATCACTTCAAGCAAAAATGCCCTCATCTGCACAAAGATGAAATACGAGAGATGCTCATGGGGTTAACTCCAATGCTAAGTAAAGAAAAAGTAAGCAAACAAGACTATTTATATTGGTCGAAAAAGATAGAGACCATTCGGAAAGAGGTAGAGATGAGATGAGAATGCATTTATTAACCTTATTGGAAAAATATGAAGAACGAGTCTTGGGCCAAAGTACTACACTTAGACTTCTATTATCTGCTGTTTTGTCAGGTGGGCATGTATTACTAGAAGGGGTGCCGGGAACTGGAAAAACGCAAATGGTTAAAACATTGGCAAGTTTACTCGGTGGTGATTTTAGACGAATACAATTCACCCCAGACTTATTACCAAGTGACATTACAGGAAGCATGATTTACAACATGAAAGAAGGTTCTTTTGAAACGTTAAAAGGACCGATTTTCACGAATGTCCTTTTAGCTGATGAAATTAACCGTACACCCGCAAAAACACAAGCGGCACTTCTAGAAGCAATGGAAGAAAAACAAGTTACCATCCAAGGGAAAACGTTTCCGTTACCCGATGTTTTTTTCGTAGTAGCCACACAAAACCCAATTGAATTTGAAGGTACTTACCCATTACCAGAAGCACAACAAGATCGGTTCTTGTTTAAACTTCTGATTGACTTTCCTTCGTTCAATGAGGAAAAAGACATATTAAAACAAATAATCGAAAAAAGTTTTGACGGAAAATCAATTTCTTCAATTCTCGACATGGAAGTGTTTTTAACAATCCAGCGTGAAATTGAACAAGTAACACTCGGTGATGGTGTGATCGATTATGTTATGCAGATTGTACGAAAAACGAGAGAAACAGAATCCATTCGTTTTGGAGCAAGTACTCGTGCAGGTATTTCAATTGGTAAAGCTGCGCAAGCATGGGCTTACTTAGAAGGTCGTGATTACGTAACACCTGACGACGTTAAAATTGTTTCCAAACCATCTTTAAGACATAGAATTCAATTATCTCCACATGTAGAATTGGAGGGAACGGCTGTTGACCAAATCATCGAAGAACTTGTGGGGGCGATTCCTATTCCAAGGTAGCGGAATCGTACCAACGAAACGATTACTCATTATTTTTCTCGTACTATCTGTTGCTTTAATCACGCTCGGAAGTCTCTTGGAAATGGATTGGGGCTTTCTCATTGTCGTGAATCTTCTTATTCTATTTGGAAGTTTGTTGGACTTGTTGTATTCGCCAAAGAAAAACCAAATTCATTTCAAACGAACAATTGTGAAAGAACTGGAAAGAAACCTTTCCTATACAGTCGATATTGAAGTGGAAAATACTTCGGAGCATGCCTTCAATTTTCTTCTTGTAGATGGAATTCCACAATCTTTTAAAAGCTCTTTTCCAATTAAAGGAGAAATAGCAAAAGAGACTGCAGTACAAGTACGTTATGAAACAAACGCTTCTGTACGAGGAAACTATGAAATAGAGCAACTCCACTGCCGTTATACAAGCAAGTTAGGTCTTTGGGCAAAGCAAAAAACAGTTTCGTTGGTGGATTCCGTTAAAGTTATTCCAGACTTAACTGAAACGAAAAGCTATTTGGGCAATGCTCAACGGTTTCTGTTATATGAGGGTTCAAAGATCCGTAAACAACAACGCGGCATAGGAGAATTTGCCCAGATTCGAAACTACGGAGTCGGCGATGACCCACGGATGATTAACTGGCGGCAAACTGCGAAACTACAAGAAGTGATGACCAATGAATATGAACCTGAACATGGAAAATATGTAACCATTTTAATCGATTGCGGAAGAATGATGGGTGCGGAATTAAAGAATGGAAATCGCCTTGAAAAAGTAATGGAAGCCTCTCTAACTGTTGCGGCGGCAGCTTTACAAAAAGGGGATTACGTTTCTGTTCTAGCCTTTTCAAAAGAAGTACAAGTATTTGTACCACCCGCAAAAGGAATAGCTCATTTGCAAACAATTCTCCACGCAATTTACTCTCTTGAAGTGGGTGCTGCCGAGTCGAATTATGCTGCTGTTCTCACTTATTTAGAAACCATGCAAAAGAAAAGAAGTCTACTATTACTCTTTAGTGATGTTCGCTCATTTCTTCATGAGGAAAGTGCGCTTGCCTATTTGCAAAGACTTAGAAGACGCCATATGTTTTTGATGATTGGCATTGAGGACACTGCCCTTTATAATCGCATCAATGAAGAACCAGTGGATGTACAAACCGCAATGGTAAAAAGTATTGCTCAACAACAACTGCTTCTTAAGAAAAAAAGGAAATTGAAATGGGAAAAAAAAGGCCTTCAAATGATTGAGGCCCGTGAAGAAAACTTAGCAGTAGCAGCTGTTTCCCATTATATTGATATTATGAATCGGAACTTAATTTAGATTCTCTTCTGTCTAGAAAAACTTTTCCAATCAACACGTACACAAGTAAACCAATCACAGTAATGAATGCAACTGCATATTTTGCTCCTAATGGTATTGATGCTGGAGTGATGAAGCCTTCAATTAATCCGGCAATGATGAATAATGGAATCGTACCAATTAGTAACTGAACAGATCGCTTTGCCTGAGTTTTCAATTGGTAGCCTCTTGAGAACTTGCCTGGGACAAAGAGCTTATAACCCATTAATAGACCTGCTCCACCTGCTATAAATATGGCTGTAAGCTCAATCATTCCATGTGGTACGATAAATGCCCAAAACTCATACGATTTATCGTAGTGAAAGAATAAAGCAGCCAAGGCTCCAACCAAAATACCATTATAAATGAGGACATATACAGTTAATAACCCGAATGTGATACCTCCGGCAAAAGCGAGTATCCCTACTTGAATATTGTTTGTCATAATAGTGGAAGACATTACGGAAGAATTTACTTCCATTTCATCGCTACCAAGCTGATCGGGATTTACTCCTTGAGCCACTTCTCCAGGCAGTATAGCATACATCGATTGAGGGTCGTTGAGAACAGCAAAGAAGCTACCTAAAGCACCAAGTGTAAACAAAAGAAATGCGACAAAAATAAACTTCCATTGTTCTAAAAACAAACGAATAAATGTTGTGCTTAAAAAGTTACCAACTTGTTTTATACTCGATATTTGATCTTTATATAACACATTATGTGATTTTGATACAAGTTCATTTAAGTAAACCGTTACTTTTTCATTTGGAAAGTACGTTTGAGCGTAGGAAAGATTTTGAGCAGACTTTTGATAGAATTCATAAAACTGATCAATTCTTTCACCTGTTAAATTAGATTTACCTTTATGCAATTCAGACGCTAATTTTTCCAGTTTACTCCAATCTTCACGATGCGATTTCACAAATTGATTGATGTTCATTTTTACACCTTCTTCTTGTGGTATGAGTGCAATTTTACGTGTGTTCCGAATATACAGTATAGCAGATACTTAGAAATTTATGGATGAAACTACATATTGAAAGTGGTGAAATACTATGAATGACGAACGAATTGGTATCAAAACACCAGAATTCGTATCTCTTCAGTTTCAGCTCGCAGGACTCGGTAGCAGAAGCGCGGCATTTATTATTGATCAACTTATTTTAACGGTTGTTAATATTTCAGTTCTCATTGTTTTGGCCATTTTTTACACGAGAGATATAGATTTTTTTGCCTTTGCGGGAATGGACTCGCTTATATTGGGTCTTGCAATTCTCGGTCTTTTTATCGTCAACACAGGGTATTTTGTAATTATGGAGTACTTTTCAGGAGGAAAAACTATTGGTAAAAGAATGCTCGGCATTCGAGCAATCCAAGAAAATGGGCATAGCTTAACACTACTATCAAGCTTTATCCGCAATTTTCTTAGAGTTATTGATTCTTTACCTGCTGGATATTTTTTGGGAATTGTGCTCATTTTCTTTCATTCGAAACATAAAAGAATTGGAGATTTAGTTGCAGGAACGATTGTTGTACATGAACGACAAACAAAAAAACAAAACAAACAAACTCCTATTGAAAAAGAAATTGCTATGAAGCAACTTGCAAAAGAGGATCTTGTTATTGAAGATTGGGCTTTAAGGTCAATTGGACAAAAAGATTGGAAACTTATTGAGACGTATAGCAATCGACTCACTCAATTGTCCGAAAACGAACGCTCTGAACTTACGGAAAAAGTAGCAAATCTCTTACTTCCGAAATTCGGATTAGAAGTCTCGGGGAAAAGTATTTTAGAATTGGAAAATACGCTACTTGTTCTTTACTTGATTTTGCGGGAAGAATGGGCGTATGAACTTTGATTTCAATTAAATTGTAGCCAATGAAATGTACCACATGTGACATAGAGTGTACCAGTGAGTGACACTACCTTTACCGCTTCATACCTTCAGGATAATCAATGTTAATAAATATACTTTTTAGAAATGTAAAAGCTACACTTGCTATATAATCTCGGCAAATTTGTAATAAAGCCTTTATGCCACAAACTGGCCAGATTGGCATAATAGATTTTGAGAAACTTGGAAATAAGGTGTATTCATGGAGAATGTTAAATGGATAAATGGAAGCCATAAAGAGGATAACCGTATTTTTGATTCGGAGTTTGAAGTTAAAGAATGGACAGAAGCATTATATCCCGATTTTGTTGCCTATTTAAGTAATAAAAATAATGTAGGATATACAACACCTGATGAAAAGGTAATTAAGTATTTAGCATCTCTTTTTCCTCAATGGGCTGTTTATAACAATATGCAAATTGATGTCTGTACAGAAAAAACAGAAATAAACGGTCAAATTATCTATAAAATTTGGACAGTGAAATTATAATTACTTTTCACTAACGGGGGCGATTCTTGAAGAAGAATTTGCACCCTTTTTCTGTAATAGAACCGGAATAGCGAATAGTTGAATAAAGAGTTAGCCACTGAGAACACTAAAATAAAATGAGGTGTTCTCTTATGAAAAAGGTTCTGATCTTAATCATTTCTATTTCTCTTTTTGCTGTTTTAACTAAGGCTAACGCAATGATTAATGAATATGACGAAATTGCTAAGTCAAATAACGGGGCTGTTACCATTGATGCGAAAAAGATAAATGGGTTATATACAGATTTTAAAATTAACTTTCAGGGTGCCACCCTTTCAAAACCTTACTGGTGGAACACTACAAACCCAGCTTGGTCTCCCGAGATTATCTATAAGGATATCAATCGGGATGGAAAGAATGAATTGGTTATAATTTTGACTATAGGCACAGGTACTGGGATTTTAGAGCGTGAAGCACACGTTTTCCATATAGAACGGAAATCACTCGGTAAAACGTCGGCTTTGGTACCAGTTGAGGTGCTTGTTGATAATCCAAAGGCGATATTATTAAAAAACGTAAAAACCGAGTTAACACATAACAAAGCAAGTGTTAGTATCAACGATAAAAAATGTGAAATTGAAATCAAACCTTTTGGTATTGAACAAAAACATTTATTTAGTGATATATATTTTGGTAATTTGATCGACTTTGAAATAAAAGAGAACCAACTTATCGCAAAAATAGGCGGTCAAATTTCTCCGGTGGGAGGATATTTAGGAGATATTCAAATAACCTATGTATTTAAAGATAAAATGTATCAAGCAAAATCAATTGAGTTTAAGCCTATTTCTGGCGTGGAATGTCATTAAGCAATCGGGGGCTGTTCTGTTACAAGAATTTGCACCCATTCATCAATCTTGGCCAAATTAAGGAATGAATACAGTCAAATTGGAGGAGTGTTTTGTGGGGGAAAGTATTTTAAATTACGAAGACTTATTGGAAATGTTAGATGATGAACTTCGAGAACCTAAACAATTTTGGGAGGACTTTTATGAAGATAGAACAAAAAATATTCCATTCTTTAAAGTAAAAGGACCTGATGAGAATTTAGTTGAATATTTTAGTGAGGGTCTTTCGCCTAAAAAGGTTTTGGAGTTAGGAGCTGGACCTGGGAGAAATTCTATATATATGGCTAAGCAAGGGAGTAGTGTAAGTGCAATAGATCTTTCAAACAAAGCGATTGAATGGGCGAAAGAGAGAGCGGATGAGGAGGGGCTAAATCTTGATTTTCATTGCGTATCCTTATTTAATTTTGAATTTGAGCCGAATTCATACGATTTTATTTACGACTGCGGAATGTTCCATCATTTAGCGCCACATCGTCGTTTAACGTATTTAGAGATAATAAAAAAAGCACTTAAAAAAGGCGGATATTTTGGGATTGTTTGCTTCAATACAGATGGCGCTTTAGATATACCTGATTGGGATGTCTACAAAGAAAAAAGTTTAAAAGGGGGTATAGGTTATTCTGAAGAACGATTAAAAGAGATATTTAATAAAGACTTCGATATTTTGAATTTTAGAAAGATGAAAAAGCCTTCACTATCAGATGATTTATTTGGCGAAGACTTTTTATGGACGAGTTTAATGCAAATTAAAAGTTAAGGGGTTTCTTCAAGTAATGAGGGCATTTCAGTAACACGACTATGTCGAAATATGGCCAAAAACTTGCTGAATAGGTCAGAAGAGACTAAAAGTTGGGGGAATATTCGATTAAAATAAACCAGCAAGAATTTATTGTTAATGGGACGACCTATATAATTAGATCCGCAAGAAATAAAGATGCAAAGGATTTGTCTGAAATCAGATTGCAGATTGATGGTGAAACTGAAAACCTCGACAGGGAAAAAGGTGAGGCATTCATTGATGTACAAAGCTTCGAACAATTAATCCAAGCAGATACAGAAAATAAGAAAAACCTTTTTTTAGTTGCAGTGGTTCATGACAGGATTGTCGGATTTTCGAGATGTGAAGGGAACCCATTAAAACGACTCTCTCACAAGGTAGAGTTTGGGGTGTGTGTCCTAAAAGAATATTGGGGCTACAGCATTGGCAAAAATCTTTTAAAAGAGACTATTGCTTGGGCAGATTCATATGGAATAAAAAAAATCACCTTAAAATGTTCTTGATACAAATGAAAAAGCGATAAGTCTATACAAAAAATTTGGCTTTGAAACCGAAGGCATTCTAAAAAACGACAAAGTACTTTCCGATGGTGATTTCTACAACACCGTTGTAATGGGACGATTTAATTTATGAGGTCCTGTATACAGTTCGAATTGTGAGTGTAGTAGCTTCTTCAAGAATAGGGCCATTTTATAGTGGAATGTGTTAGTAGTAGTCATGAACATCTGATTTCATGGGGCATATGATGAGTTTATAATCATATTTTACTGGAGGAATATTACAATGAATAATCTTTATTATATGTATCCTTACCCAAATGTTTATTATGCTAATGCACCAATGTGTAACTGTTGGAATATGCCGAGTTGGGCAGGTTATGAAAGGCAAGTTCAAACGTATTTAGACACTCCGAATTACACTAATCCTATATTAAAAGATCATGGGCTAGAACCCTTTGTTGTGAATATTAACCAAGCTACCAAGCAAAATAACACATATCGTACAGCTATATGGACGGGAAGTCATTTGCAAGTTACCTTGATGAGTATCGGTGTCGGAGATAATATAGGTTTGGAGATGCATCCTAACGTAGATCAATTTCTGCGTGTTGAGGAAGGTCAAGGATTTGTTCAAATGGGCAAGAACAAGGAAAAATTGGACTTTGTAAGAAATGTAAGTGCTGATTCTGCGATTATGCTTCCTGCGGGTACGTGGCATAATCTAACCAATACAGGAAATGTACCGTTAAAGCTTTATTCAATCTACGGACCTCCTAATCATCCATTTGGTACTGTGCATCGGACTAAAGCAGATGCAATCGCTACAGAAGAAGGCTATAATAACGGAAATGAAAATACAGTAGTTTGTGGAAGAACTCCAGATGAATGGATAAGGTATACCGAATTCTTGGTGAAAGAAGGCTTGGAAGACGTTAAAAGAGGAATTAATATGACACACATCCTCCAAGAATTTATTTTAATGGGAGTTCTTGTTGGAAAAGGATATCCTCCTGAAAAAGCATATGAAACAATAGAAGAATGGGAACGTACAGGAGAATCAAAACTTCTACAGCAAAGCAAAAACATGTAAACATTTACATTTCAAGAATCGGGGGCAATTCTGGAATAAGGATTATGCCGTTAAAGGGCCATATTACTAAAGAAGAAAAAATAATTTTTAGTTTACGGGGTGCTGTTAATTGGTGCATCAGATGGGATTGTATGGTGAATATTTTCACGCTATTAGAGAAAGAAATAAAAGGGTAGAAGTCCGTTTAAACGATGAAAAAAGAAGAAAAATTAAAGTTGGAGATTCAATAGAATTTATAAAAGTTACCCAACAAGATGAAATTCTAGAAGTACAGATAACTGAACTTAGAAGTTACGATACTTTTGAAGAAATGTACAATGATATTCCTTCTAAGGATTTAGATTGTGAAGGCTGGACAATGAAAGAATTGATAGATGGAACGTATGAAATATACACCCCTCAGCAAGAAAAGGAATGGGGAGTATTAGCAATTATGATTGAATACTAAAGTAGAAGTTTTTCAGCTAAAGGGTGCGTTTGCGTTATAAGCGATCTCGTCTATATCGCAAACGGGCCAGATTCTGAAACAAATTGGTTTCGTTATCCGTATAACAGATATAAGAAATTCCAATTCAACTCGGGGGTGCCGAAATGGTAGCTGAAGTATTTCTAACCATTATTTTTGCGATTGCACTTTATGCATTTTTGATTTGGGCTTATAACTCTCCAGAAGAAGTTCTTGCACTCCGAAGAAGTAAATATCAGGAAGATGAGTTTTCTCCACGAATTCTGCGATATATTAAAGTTTTGTCTATGTTCACAATGATTGCAGCTCCCTTTGTTCTTGGAACATTGCTTTTCAAGCCAGATATCTTCGGTATAATTTTAATGCTATTTATCTTTGCTGTCGTAATTGTTGGTGCTGTTATAATGCTTAAAGCGGAGCGCCAATCTTAATCACAATCGGGGGCGTTTGTGGGAGTTCATTGGGTTGCTTAGGCAACTCTTTTTTCTTAGGGAGCAGTTTAGTTGAATAGAAGCTCTATCAAATTAATTAAATGATACTTAACCCAGTTCATGTCCAATGTTTTCAGGTTAACCTAAACTATTCACCTCCTTTACCTCGCATGCACAAAGTACGTGAAACTTAAAAAACTAATAAACTTAATAAACATATCCCTTAAAGATGTTCCTTATCCAACGGTTCGTCATTTTTTGTTGGTAGCGATTAATCATCTTTTCATTTATATTGAATATTAATAAACAACAAGGTGTTTATTAATAGGAGGGAAATGATGAAAAATAAGTTTTTTGTATTGCCATTTATTGTGGTTATGGTGTTAGGAATTGTTTTTCTATCAACAATGATTCCAACTGTTAAAATGAGCCCAAAAGATTTGCCTGTTGCTCTTGTGTCTGAAGATGCTGGAGAAATGGGCGATACCTTATTGCAGAGTTTGCAAAAGCAATTAACAGCAACGGGCATGGATATGATTAAGTTCAAAGTTTACGATTCCGTTCAATCGATGGACGAGGCGATGAAAGAACAAGAAGTGTACGGGGGATTAGTGGTGCCTGAAAATTTCTCCGCACAATTTGCTTCACTACAAACGCCTTCTCCTGAAAATCCAAAGATGCAAATCTATATTAATCAAGGAGCTAATGCAACCGTTTCGACGATGTTAACCTCTGCTTTAGATAGCACTGTTAAGCAAATGAATTCGGTCATGAGTACACAACTGCTTCAAAATATTGAGAAGGCTCAAGTACCAATTCAAGCAAGTCAAGTTACAACATTAGTTACGCCAATACAAGCTGAAACGATTCATGTAAACGCTGTAGGGGAGCTAGGATCTGCCCCAACTGCATTTTTCCAACCTCTTTGGTTTGCAAGTATTATTGGCGCTGTTTTATTGTATTTTGCTAGTACAAAGACTACTTTTAGTTCAAAGAAAGAAAAACTACAATTCCATTTAGTACAATCCATAGTTGCAATCATTTACGCATTTTTTGCTGGCTATTTTGTAACATGGTCAACAACATGGATGCTAGGTTTTTCTTTTGAGAATTTCAATACAGTCGCTTTATTTAGTTCACTTGCATGTTTAGGATTCCTATTTTTAATACTTGCAACAGTTACTTGGCTAAGTTTACCTAGCTTAGTTATCTATGTTTTACTGATGTTCTTTGGTTTACCTTTAATTCAATTGGCACCGGAAATGTTACCTGCCTTTTATCAAGATTACATTTTGCCTTGGTTACCGATGAAGTTTTTAATTAATGGTTTAAAAGATATTTTATACTTTGGCCAGGGTGTACTTAATGGCAATGGCGTTATATTAACCTGGATCGCCGTAATTTCATTTATTTTACTATGGGTAAAGCAGCTGATTGAAAAGCCTAGTCAACCGGAAGAAATAGAGACAGAAGTTATCAAATAGCACAAATAAACAGGCCACTGTATTAAAAGCAGTGGCCTGTTTTTAATGTTGTCGGTGAGCGTTCTGAAGGTTCCTCCTATCCTCCTAGCTACTTTTTTAAACCAGCAGCAAAGAAAGGACCATTCATAGTCATCGTGGATATAATGCGAGCCATCTCTTGTGGTGATTCATCTCTATCACTGTTAATCCATTGCTGTAAAACACCTATATGTGCCGATGCAACATAGGAAATTAAGTATTCAGCTGGTACTAAGAAGTTCTCCTGCTTTATCAATGGATTTTGTGGATTTTCGTTACTTTCAAAAAGTGAGTTCCATACGAACTTTTTCAACTTTGTTTGGAACGATAAGTCTCCTTTTGGCCCCAACATGGCTTTCATAAACTTTCTATTTTGATCTATATATTCAAAAATTGAAACAATAATCGTAAAAGGTGGAGTGGTCGGCGTGCTTGCTTCTATGTCTGCAAGGATATTCGGATAATTTTTTATGATTCTGTCAGCCATTTCTTGCATAAATTCTTCCTCACATTTGGTCAGTAAATCATACTTATCCTGATAATGAGCGTAAAAGGTTCCGCGGTTGATCTTTGCTCTCGTTGTTAGATCTTTAACCGTAATAGCCTCAAAACCTTTTTCTTCTATCAAATCGATCAATGCTTCCCGGATAGCTTCTTTTGTACGAACTACACGTAAATCCGTATTTAGTTCCCGCATTCTATTCCCCTCCTAATTTTTTCCCAACACATTCGAAAAAGGTGTTGGTTAAACGACACATCCATTATTTCTGCTTATTGATAAGTATTTTATCCATGATTATAATTTGAAGTGTAATAAAACAACACGTTGTTCATAATTATAACTGAAATTTATGGGTAATTGAAGTAAATATTTTTAAGAACAAGTTCAAGAGAATTTTATCTATCCGGACAATTACGAAAAATAACATCTGCTCGCCTACTGTATAGATTTTTTAGACTAGTGAAATAGTAATTATACATACGCAACAGTATGTTCGAAATGGGTTGTATTAAAACGATCGTATAGCTAACATGGCTAAATTTCTTATAGATACGAGGAGTGAGAAAATGACGGTGATTTCATTACAGCATGTCACAAAGGATTATGGACATGGTCGGGGGATTTTTGACGTTTCATTCAATGTTGAAAAAGGCAGTGTATATGGCTTTTTAGGGCCAAATGGAGCTGGGAAAACGACAGCCATTCGTCACATTATGGGATTTTCAAAACCACAACAAGGTATCGTAACGGTGAATGGTCTAGATAGTTGGACAAATGCCAGTACCATCCAAGAAAAACTCGGCTATTTACCTGGTGAAGTAGCATTGCCGGAAAATTTAACAGGTGAGCAATTCATTCAAATGATGATGGATTTACGAAAAGTTAAAGATGATACGAATTGTAAAAAGCTAATTGAATTCTTTGAGCTTGAAGCTTCAGGGAAGATAAAACGTATGTCACTTGGTATGAAAAGAAAATTAGCGATTGTTTCGGCATTCATGCATGATCCAGATGTACTCGTACTAGATGAGCCAACAAGTGGTTTAGACCCAATTATGCAGCAACGCTTTATCGATTTCGTTAAGGAAGAGAAAAAGCGTGGCAAAACAATTTTACTTTCAAGTCATATATTTACTGAGGTCGACTCAACGTGTGATGAAATTTCAATTATTAAAGATGGACACTTGATTTCTTCATTCAACAAACAAGAACTTTTAAAAATGACAGAAAAGATCTTTACTCTGAAAGTCCAAAATGAAATGCAATATAAGCAACTTGTACAGAAGATTGAATCGAATGAAGCTTTCAATCTACTCCTTAAAAATGATCAAACAAATGATCTACAAATAGGCTGTTATCCAAGTGATTTATCAAAGCTCATCAAAATACTAGCCGATTTTCCTATATCAAGTTTCAACGAAGTGCCGTTTAGTTTAGAAAAGCATTTCATGGAATTTTACGATCGACGTGTAGGAGGGGAATTACCATGGCAATGATTGAATTACAAAATGTAATGAAAGATTACGGAGATAATCGTGGTATTTTTAATATCAATCTTTCAATTGAATTAGGTGAAGCCTTTGGATTCATCGGTACAAACGGAGCAGGCAAAACAACGACGATTCGCCATCTAATGGGGTTTTTAAAACCGAATAGCGGAACTGTAAAAATTAAAAACCGTGATGCGTGGCATGATGCTGCGGAAACTAAGCAATGGGTTGGCTACATTCCAGGAGAAATTGCCTTTCCTGATGTGAAAACTGGCTGGCAGTTCATCCATCAACAAGCAGAGCTATTGCAACTAACAGATTTAAGCTTTGCCAACCAATTAATTGAAAGACTTCAACTTGATCCTTCGGTCAATATTAAACGTATGTCAAAGGGAATGAAACAAAAAACCGCGATTGTAGTTGCATTGATGGCCGACCCTCCAATTCTAATTTTAGATGAGCCTACAACAGGACTGGACCCTTTAATGCGTGCGAAATTTATAGAAATCATCAAAGAGGAAAAAGCGAAAGGCAAAACGATTTTTATGTCGAGCCATATGTTCGAAGAAATCGAGGAAACTTGTGATAAAGTGGCGATGATTAAAGATGGTAAGATCATTACAATTAAGTCCATTTCAACAATTATGTCAAATAAAAATCAACAGTTTATCATCGAGTTTAGTAATGAGCAGGAATGTAGTCGTTTTATGCAAGAGCAGATTGATTCGGTGGCTATTAGTAATACAACTGTATCTGTTAATATTGATAATCAACCATTAAATAAATTTTTAGCTATCTTATCAACGTATCAATTCGACAATTTAACAGAACAAAAACATACACTTCAAGATCAGTTCTATAACTTATATTCAGGAGGACAATCTAATGATTAATGGTACAATTTTTAAACAAACTTTACGCACAAATGTAAAGCTTTGGCTAATGTTTACGATTGTTTTATCTATATTACAAGTAGTTATGATCGCTGTATTTGATGCTAGTACATTAAACGATGTTGGTCATTTAGTAGAGGGTACAGCACTAGCAGGGATGCTTGGAAAAACGTCATTACTAGGTATGCTTTCTTCAACATTTTATTCAATTCATGGTGTCATATTCCTGATTATTTTCGTCATTATGACAGCAAATAGTTTAATTGCCTCACAAGTGGATCGTGGGTCAATGGCATACTTATTATCAACGCCAACAAAACGTTCTACAATTATTATTACACAAGCTTTTTACCTTATTATAGCTTTAGTTGTCATGTTCATCATGGAAACAGCTGCGGGCATTGCAACAATTCAAGTGTTCCAATCTGAAGCAGATATTGTGATCGCTGATTTTGTTATGCTAAATGTTGGTTTATTTTTATTAATGTTTGCCATTAGCGGTATCTCATTCTTTTTCTCAAGCTATTGCAACTTAACGAAAAACTCGCTTGCATTTGGTGCAGGTATTCCGATTGCCTTCTTTTTATTCCAGTTGTTAAGTTCAGTTGACGAAAGCCTTAATGTTCTAAGCAACTTTACAATTAATGCATTATTTGATACAACTGCTATTCTAGAAGGCGAAAACTATTGGTGGAAGTTGCTCGTTCTTTTAGGTATTGGCGTAGTTCTTTATATAGCGAGTCTTCAAGTATTTAAACGAAAAGACCTTCCGCTATAATCTTCATAAGTCAAAAACGAGGATACGAATCATTAATTCGTATCCTCGTTCTTTGGTGTTTGTTTCAAAAAAGGAATAGGATATATAAAAGTTTTCAAAAAAAATTTGGAATAATATTTATAGTGAATGGACAGTTGTGAAATTATGCACTTAAACTAACGGGTGCGTTTGCGTTATAAGTGATTTCGGCTATATCGCAAACGGGTCAAGATTATGGAGGGGTATATATGACGAATTTTATTGATGATCTAGCTGGAGCTATCTACGATGTCTTTAAGTTTATTCTCATGTGTATTTGTTATATTGTTGCTGGGATGTTAATTGTCGGAGTGCCACTTTATCTAATAACATTAATATTTAGCATGTTTCATTAACGGGTGCAAAACAGTTATTTAAATGTGCTTAAGAGAAACTTTGTGCTCGTCATAATTGCAGCGATTTTACAAATAACTTTAAGTGTCGTTATTCAATGAGGGGTGCTTTCGCGAATTAGGCAAGCACCTGTATCGCTTAAAAGAGTTAAATGAAAGGTAAGGTAAATATGCCTATAATCAAACACGATATATTTATCAATGCACCTATCAATGTATGTTTTGACCTTGCAAGAAACGTAGGCGTACATACTGAAACTACTGCTAAAACTAAGGAAAAGGCCGTAGGTGGGGTTACGCAGGGGTTTTTAGAAAAGGACGATACTGTAACCTGGGAAGCTACTCACTTTGGTATTAAACAAAAGCTGACAGCAAAAATAACTCATATGGAAAAGCCTACTGTGTTTGTTGATAGTATGGTTAAAGGAGCTTTTCGATCTTTTACACATACCCATCAATTCGTAGAAGAAAATGGTGGGACTCTAATGATTGATAAATTTGAGTATAGGTCACCTTTTGGTCTAATTGGTATTATTGCAGACAAATTATTTTTGAAAAAGTATATGACTGATTTTATAAGATATCGTGCCAAAGAACTAAAAAGGATTGCAGAAATGTAAATCAGCTTATCCAATTATCGGGGGCGATTGAAGAATAACCTAAAACATAAAGTTCTTACTTTATTCTATTGCTGATACGAGGATAAGTCGAGTTAATAAAAAGCGAGGGGCAGAGGCCTCCTCTTTTGATGTATAGTACTCAAGTTTAATTTTGTCTTTATAATATGATTGAATAATTTTGAATTTTATAAGTAGGTATACAAACACCATGCAAAGCACTGGTACATAAAGCTTCGTCCATGTCCTCCTGGTGCGTAATCAATAGGATGATAAAGCCCATGGATAACAAGTTTAAAGAGGGTAAGTAAAACCATCAACATTCGGAAAAAACATATTATTCTCTTTTTAGTCTTAAAACTAAATTTTGACCGTATGCCTTCTAATTATTAGATTAGAAGGTTTTTTGGTGTCTAAAAGGTCGGTTCTATAACAAACGAATCCAACTCAAAATCTATATAATTGCTCATACTTAACAGATAATATAGCGTGGGATTGTTCCATTTCCTCTTTTCGCTTGAGATAGTAGATTAACCGGGTCTCCCTACATTTTTATATTCGATTTTGTGATCTAGGACTATATTTTATCTAATATAGATAAGAATTATAGCAAGCTATATCTAGTATGTTTACATAGAATAAATTGTAGACAGCAGATAGACGAGCAGTATTAAGTAATTGCTGAAAAAGAATTGTTTAATAATAGGGGGTGCTGCGTGTTAAATTTGAATCCAGATCAATTTATTTTGAAACCTGTATTTGCCACGATTCATTGTGAACCAAGCTGGCAATGGAAAAAAAGAGATAAAACCTTCCCTAATTATGGTGTATTTTATGTTTGGAGCGGGGAAGGAACATTGGTACTGAACGGTAAGCCGTATGATGTACAAAAAGGACACTGTTTTCTATTTAAACATGGAGAAGTTATATCAGCTACGCACAAACCCCAAAATCCTCTCGTAATAACCTATATTCATTTTGACGTGACTGAAACACCACAAATGATGCCTACCGTCCATAGGGTATTTGCAAATCCGATCAACTTTGAATCGCTCTTAACTCGATACGTTCGCTTGCTATTAGTGAAGACATTTGGAATGGAAATCGAGGCAAAGCTCATTTTAAAGCAACTCATGATTCACCTATTGCGGGAAGCTGAAGAACAGGTAGAAGAAAGGGCTAATGCGAGTGATAGCTTGCTGGAAATTATCCGGGGAATGGCCAACTATATACAACAGCATCCCGGGGAACAACATTCGATAGAAAGTTTAGCAGCTCGTGCCCACCTTTCTCCAAGATATTTTTCTCGGATGTTTAAACAGATCATGGGCCATACAGTTAAAACCTTCATTGTTCGTTCGCGAATTGAACGGGCGGAACATTTACTCCAATATGCAGGGTTGACAGTGACAGAGACTGCGTGTGTCCTTGGTTATATCGATGTCCATTTTTTTAGCAGACAATTTAAAAAGTACACAGGTAAAAATCCTTCTGAAATTCGTTGATCACACCGGGCTCCCATGCCTGGTTTTTTTATTGCAACTTTTTAGTACTGCCAAAAAGTTCAAATATTTAATCGGTTGGTCTAAATCAAATTCACCTTAATATTGATAATATACAAGTAGAAAATGAATTTAAGCTGTCGAAGAGATTCCAAATACAAAACATATACACAGTACACAAATGGCCTGTAAGATCCTTAGTTTGAACACGATGCTTGCAGACTGCGTTATTGATGAAAATAATCTTACTCCAATTTTAGCTGTAGACTACCGATTTAATCCGACTAAAAATACTGTTTTAGTCTGGGTATGGTTTATGTAGCTAAGATATTTCAACAAAAATGATTGAAAAGCGGCATGCTCTTAGAATGCAATAAATACATCACGAATAAGACGGCTTGAATGCTTAGGAGGTATGGATATGTCAACTGATTATATACAACAACTGTTTGCAGACCGTATAGGTGGTCCTCAATTTGGATTGGAGGAAGAAACCTATAAGTTCGAAAAAATAAGGAGAGCCAAAAAAGAGGCATTGCAGGCAAATCCTCATATGGAATTGATCGACCTTGGTGTTGGCGAACCTGATGCAATGGCAAATGAAGCAGTTGTGAAAATATTGGCGAAAGAAGCAATGAAACCTGAAAATCGTATGTATGCGGATAATGGGATTATTGAGTTTAAGCAAGCTGCGGCAAATTATATGAAACATGTATTTGGTGTGGATGATCTCAATCCGGAAACAGAGATCACCCATACGATTGGAGTAAAGACGGCCCTCGCGCTGTTTCCTGCAGCCTTCATTAACCCTAGCGATATTACACTTATGCCTTCGCCTAGTTATCCTATTTTAGGTACTCATACAAAATATTACGGAGGAGAAGTTGTCCATCTGCCGCTATTGGAGGAAAATTCATTTCTGCCAAAACTAGATTCATTGGATGAAAGTATTCTAAAAAAAGCGAAGCTACTCTACTTGAATTATCCGAACAACCCGACAGGAGCTGTAGCAAATGAGGAATTTTTTAAGGAAGTAGTTCAATTTGCAAAGAAAAACCAATTGATTGTTGTGCACGATGCGGCTTATGCTGCTCTTGTTTTTGAGGATGAAAAGCCGTTAAGCTTTCTTTCTGTCCCAGGGGCGAAGGAGGTTGGAATCGAGCTTCATTCATTATCCAAATCATTCAATATGACAGGCTGGCGCATTGGTTTTCTAGCAGGGAATTGGAAGCTTATCAAAGCATTTATGAATGTGAAGGACAATAGTGACTCTGGTCAATTTATTGCCATACAAAAAGCGGCGGCATATGCCCTTTCTCATCCAGAAATTACAGAACAGATTGCAGTGAAGTATTCGCGTCGACAAGAAATGTTGGTTAAAGCATTACAGGAGTGCGGCTTCAATGTTGAAAGACCCAAAGGTTCATTTTTCTTATATACAAAGATACCAAAAGCGATCGCAAACGGTCCGCAATTTCAGTCAGCGGAAGAGTTTAGCCACTATTTAATACGTGAACATTTAATATCCAGCGTTCCGTGGGATGATGCCGGCAACTATGTGCGATTTTCAGTCACGTTTCAAGCAGAAGGCGTGAGGGAGGAAGAGCGTGTAATCGATGAGATCAAAGTAAGGCTGAGTTCATCCAAGTTCATCTTTAAAAAAAGGGGGGGAGAAGTTGTTTACTAAAATGCATGGATTGGGGAACTCCTTTGTAATTTTCAATCAATTAGATGTTGCAAAAGAGTACCAAGATTATAGTCAACTTGCACAAGTAGTTTCTAATGTAAATTTCGGTATAGGGTCTGACGGCATCATTCTAATAGGCTCTTCGGACATAGCAGACTTTCGGATGAGAATTTTTAACGTGGATGGATCGGAAGGGAAGAATTGCGGCAACGGTTTACGATGTGTAGCAAAGCTTCTATATGATCAAAAGTACGCGACAACATCTTCTTTTACCATTGAAACGTTGGGTGGTGTAATGAGTGTTGAGGTGGAGGCGGATCAAAAAAAGCAGGTGCAGTATGTAACTGTCGATATGGGGGAGCCCGAATTACTTAAAAATAAAATACCGATGCAAGGTGATCCATGCACGGTAGCTGTAAACGATCCACATTCTTTTGAAGAGGATGTCTATCACCTGACTTGTGTATCCATGGGTAATCCCCAT
Organism: Sporosarcina sp. ZBG7A; assembly: GCF_000813425.1. Classification (GTDB taxonomy): domain Bacteria; phylum Bacillota; class Bacilli; order Bacillales_A; family Planococcaceae; genus Sporosarcina. The sequence goes on along the minus strand of NZ_JWIB01000019.1, from coordinate 69,501 downwards.
GCCATCATATTTGCAGATGATGTGAAAAAAGTACCGTTAGAAAAAATAGGGCCCATAGTTGAATGCTCAGATTTGTTTCCAGAACGAACAAATGTCGGCTTTGTTACTGTGAAAAACAGCCAAGAAATTGAGTATCGAGTGTGGGAACGGGGATCCGGCATGACGATGGCTTGCGGAACAGGCGCTTGTGCTGCAGTAGTGGCTGCTACATTAAACGGTATGTTGGATAGGGATCTTCCGATAACAGTTCACCTCCCCGGAGGAGACTTGACAGTAAGATGGGATGAACATGGCCGCGTGTGGAAAAGAGGAGAAGCAACATATATTTGCCACGGAGAATTGATGACTTACACCAATAAGTTCAGTTCGATGATCAATGAAAACGAAGAGTAAAGAAAAACGGGGGTTATAACTATGAACAGTCAATCTATTATAGAGTTGGCAAAGGAGCAATCTGTAAGGTACATTCGCCTACAATTTACGGACTTATTCGGAACGATTAAAAATGTTGAGATCCCAATCAGTCAGTTGCCAAAAGCACTCGATAACAAAATGATGTTTGATGGCTCATCAATTGAAGGGTTTGTAAGTATCGAAGAATCTGATATGTATTTATACCCGGATTTAGATACATTTATTGTCTTACCTTGGACAGCGGAAAAAGGGAAAGTTGCACGTCTCATCTGTGATATTCATCATCCAGATGGAACGCCATTTGCAGGTGATCCTCGCAGTAATCTAAAAAGAATTTTGACCGAAATGAAAGAACTTGGGTTTACGGATTTTAATGTTGGACCGGAACCGGAATTCTTCCTATTTAAACTGAATGACAAGTGTGGCCCATCACTGGAATTGAATGATCATGGCGGTTATTTTGATGTTTCACCAATTGACTTAGGAGAAGCCTGCCGTCGTGATATCGTGTCTGAACTGGAAGAAATGGGGTATGAGATTGAGGCTTCCCACCATGAAGTAGCACCTGGCCAACATGAAATTGACTTTAAATACCAAAGTGCCTTAAAAGCCTGTGATGATATTCAAACCTTTAAACTTGTAGTGAGAACCGTTGCCCGTAAACATGGGTTGCACGCAACATTTATGCCTAAACCGGTATTTGGCATAAACGGATCTGGAATGCATTGTAACTTGAGCTTATTCAAAAAAGACCAAAATACTTTTTATGATGCAGACGGTTCGCTAGAAATAAGTGATACTGCAAGAAATTTTGTGGCAGGAATTCTGAAGCATGCACAGGCTTTTACTGCAATAACAAATCCTACGGTTAATTCCTACAAAAGGCTAGTTCCTGGGTATGAGGCTCCATGTTATGTGGCTTGGTCAGCAAGAAACAGAAGTGCACTAATTAGAATTCCTGCATCACGTGGAATGAGTACGCGTGTAGAAGTTCGTAGTGTGGATCCTGCCGCAAATCCATATTTGGCTATGGCTGTCCTATTAGCTGCGGGATTGGATGGTATAAAAAATGAGTTAACACCTCCTGAAACAATCAACCAAAATATCTATGTGATGTCAAAAGAGCATCGCGAAAAGTGTGGAATCATTGATTTACCGGCTAATTTAGATGAGGCACTCAACAATTTAAAAGCGGATGAAGTGATGACTCACGCACTAGGTAGACATTTGTTGAACCGGTTCATTGAAGCAAAACAAATCGAATGCGATAGGTATAGGATACAAGTTCACTCATGGGAACGCGATCACTACTTGTAGTAGTACGAATGAATAGAAGAATGGTGGAAAAATTTAACGAGAAGGAGTAAACGCATATGTGTGGAATAACGGGTTGGATTGATTGGCATCAAGATTTGACACAGCAAGGTTCCATTGTGGAAAAGATGACAAATACATTGGCGAAACGAGGTCCGGATGCTTCGAATATATGGAGTTCGCGTCATCTGTTACTTGGTCACAGACGGCTTGTAGTTGTCGACCCTGCTGGAGGTAAACAGCCGATGGTAATAGAAAAAAACAATCATACTTTTACGATCGTATATAATGGTGAGCTCTATAATACAGAAGAAATAAGAAAGGAATTATTGAAGAGGGGGCACTCTTTTCAGTCTTATTCCGATACGGAAGTGTTATTAACGGCATATATCGAGTGGAGAGAAGATTGCGTAAAGCATCTAAATGGAATTTTTGCTTTTGCTGTTTGGGATCAACACCGGGAGCAGCTTTTTATGGTAAGAGATCGCCTAGGTGTCAAACCTCTGTTTTACCGTGAAGAAAATGGATCGCTCTTGTTTGGTTCGGAGATTAAAGCCATACTGGCACATCCTAAAGTGAAAACGGAGGTGGACCGGGATGGTTTGCAGGAAGTGTTTGGGTTAGGGCCTTCTCGAACGCCCGGTCATGGTGTTTTTCGGGGCATTCATGAACTTCGACCAGCCCATGCACTGACTTTTAATCGAAATGGAATGAAAATTTGGCGTTATTGGAATGTAGAGAGCAGAAAGCATCATCATTCGTTAGAAGAGACGGCCGAACAAGTAAAAATCCTTGTTAAGGATGCCGTTGAGCGCCAGTTAGTTGCAGATGTACCTGTTTGTACCTTCCTATCTGGAGGAATAGATTCGAGTGCGATTAGTTCATTTGCTTCGGAATTCTTTAAAAAAGAGGGACGCGATACCCTTCGGACGTACTCCATTGACTATGAGCAAAACAATCAACATTTCAAAGCGAGCTCCTTTCAGCCTGATCAAGATGAGCCATGGATACAAAAAATGCAACAATATTTGGGGTCTATTCATCACTCGGCTATTATAAAAAATGATCAGCTCGCAAATTTGTTGGAAGACGCTGTAATGATGAGAGATTTGCCTGGCATGGCGGATGTAGACTCCTCATTGTTATGGTTTTGCGAACAGATAAAACAAGATTATACCGTTGCTTTATCTGGTGAGTGTGCAGATGAAATCTTTGGCGGATATCCATGGTTCTATAAAGAAGAATCGCTAAATGGAAAGGGGTTTCCGTGGATACGCTCCCAATCGGAAAGACAGCAGCTGTTGCTTCCACATTGGCAAAAGAAGCTCGATTTAGAAGGGTATGTGAGGGACCGTTATAACGAAACGATAAGGGAAGTGCCTCATCTAGGAGGAGAAACCCAAATAGAAATGCGACGCCGGGAAATGTCATATTTAAATATGATTTGGTTTATGTCTACGCTTCTAGAGCGAAAAGATCGCATGAGTATGGGATCGAGTTTAGAAGTAAGGGTTCCATTCGCTGATCACCGCATCGTTGAATATGCCTGGAACATACCATGGGAAATGAAAATGTTGAACGGTCAAGAAAAAGGGATATTACGAAAGGCTTTAGACGGAGTACTGCCAAATGAAATTCTTTATCGGAAAAAAAGTCCATATCCAAAAACACATCATCAAATCTATATGCAACTCGTTAAAACTAAGTTGAATAACATCCTAGACAATAAGACATCCCCACTACTAGAACTCGTATCAAAACAAAAAGTCAAAGACATCCTCGATTCAGACGGCTCCTCGTTTAAAGATCCTTGGTTCGGGCAACTTATGACTGGCCCCCAACTCATTGCCCACCTAGCCCAAATAAATATGTGGCTAGAAAATTACAGCATAAATATCATTGATAACTAGTCTTCCGGGGTGCATTACTCACACACATATATGCAAGTTTTACCGAATAATAACACGACGGCAGACTAGAGACTTCTAAATAGAGTGTAGGTGTTTTTCAGCATAATTTTTTTAAAAGATGATCTGTTCCAATGCGTTCTGTTGAACAGACTTTCGACTGAAATTTCACATTCTAAAGGTTTTACACAAGCATTATAAAAAACACCTCAAACCCTTCAAAAATAGGGGATTGACGTGTTTTTTGCTTATTGAACAATGCGTTAGAACATAATTCTACTCACATACTAACGATCAATATTCGTCCTGTTGAGTCTCACCTTGTCAAAGAGTACGAATGATGGTGAGTTTATCCTGGATCGGAGTCCTTGGTCTAGCTTCAGGGATGTTATCAGGATATCGGATTTGTAGTAACCCAATTAGCTTTTCGTTCGGGTTTAAAATATGAGGTTTAATAATTTTTTGAAAAATCAAGCTAAATAAATTACCAAATATTACATCTATGTATATAAATATTGAAATGGTATATTGATTACGTTGTTTACAATTTGATTACATTTTGTTTACACTATGTTTCAATATTTATTCATTCTACTAGTTTTATGGCATGCACGGACAGCAACCCAGTCCAAAAAGAAAGGATTTGAAAAAAATGCTGAATCTGTACACGGTCAATCTTGCAGAGAATAAGGCAGGTAATTTAGTGGGGGAATGGATTTCGCTTCCAACAGAAAAAGAAACGATTGATGCTCATCTGAATGCAGTGCTGGGGATTAATAAGGGAATACTCATTCATGATTATGAAAGTTCCTTTCCTATTGAGGTTGGTGAATACGATGACATCTATGAGTTAAACCGTATAATGCAGTATCTTGAAAGGGTTGCAGAATCAGAAAGACAAATCATCGCCCTGATAGCCAAAACTAAAAGACTGGAATTGGAACAGGTCATACAAGTACATCAAGATGGCAAGTATATGGCTTTCAATTGTCATAGTTTGAATGAACTTGGACACTATCTTAATGACGAAGGTTTTCTCTCCTATGAAATTCCTAAAGAAGTCGTGGATTTCGTTGATATGGAAAAACTCGCAGCCAATTGGTTAAGTACGGGTGAATACATAGACTTATCCGATATTGGTTATTACATTACATATTGAAGATTCTACACCAACACACACGCAGAATAGTGGACTTATAACATGACTAATAAACAATCAAAAGCAAGAATCAAGATTGTTCAGTAAAAATATGCCCTAATAAATAGATGGTGGTTTGTCAGGTTTATCCTTTCAAATCACCATTTTTTTATGTAATAAGAAACAGTAAGAAAAACATAAAGACAACATAGAGTTGTGAAGATTGCTTGTGATATACAGGCAATAACTCATGTACTTTTATTAGATTTAAAACCTTATATTGGGGATTTATCTACACTTTAAAAAACGCGTAGGTCATTTAATCTACAAGGTCCACCTTCAAATTTCCTACACCTATATCGATGTCTAATTCGATACTTGTTTCACTATTTTCATACGCCTCGTTTATATATACGTTATTACCTTGTGCGATAAAATCTTTCATTTCAAGTTTTCCAAGTCCCTTATCTATACTCAGTTTAATGCCGGTCTGTTTTGGCATACGTAGTGTCATCTTTCCAACACCTATATCAATATTCCCCTGAAGATTATTCTGCCATTCGCCCCCTAAGTCTATTGTTGAATCACTGACGCCGCCATCGATTGTCAATTTGTTCAGTTGAATTTCATTTAAGTTCAATGTCGCCTTAGAAACTCCCATGTCAACATCCAAGTCAATAGGAATATCATTGTTGAGTTGAATGTCCCAATGATTATTTTGATTGCTTCTATTGACTGTGAAAACTTTGGATTCTGCTTTGATTGTTAGAACACCCTTGTCTCCTTTTTTATCAAACTTTACCTTAGGAAGAGACTTTTTGTTTTTGTAATCAAAACTAGCGTCTAACCAGTTTGTGGAACCACCTTGAATCTCTAAATTACCTGCGTCAAAATTGATGTTCACTGATAATGACTTTGCATTATTTTTTGGTATCGTGACTTCTTTTTCTGTCGAAGTGACAAAGAACCACTTATATCCAAGTATGCATAGGGTAATTACCAATCCTGCGATTAACACAGCCAATAACGATTTCTTCATAGTTCATACTCCTTTTAAGTAGATTCAATTTTTATCTTCTGTTCGATTTTACAGTCAATTCTGTAAACTCACAATTACTAGCAGGGAAAGGCAAATTGTAGATATCATTATGGGAATCAGGACTCTCGGAATCAGAATCTATTATTTCATATTATACTGATAGAAAGTATCTGAAAGTATAAAAAGTTGCATGATTCAGTTAGAAGTGATTTTATCATTGTTAATGGATAGTTATGCAGCTTTTTAAAGCTTTGTTATACTTGCAGTGTAGTGATAGTTGAACATCGTACGGACTATTTCCTGGGGGGATAAAACATGTCGAACAATCGATCGTACAGAAATTATGATGAAAAAGGGTATCCCGAACTTCATCTGGGGTATGCGGATGTGATCTTACTCGGGCAATGGGAAGGATTATCCAATGCGTTGTATTCGTTACACAAAGGAGAAAATTTATGGGTTCAATTTAACTTAGATACAGATGTTGGAGTAGTTGAAAAATATACGCTTTTAAATGGAACTGTTGAAATATTATATGAAGGAATACGTCGTGATTTTCAACTGGGAGAAACCATTGACGCATCACAGTATGAAAAAATTATTTTATTTCACGCTTTGTCGGATGCGGAAATACTTATTAAAACCACAGTTGAAATTTTCGAACCTGACTTTTTTGAAACACAAGTTTTACAAGAAGAAGCGGATGCAATTGAAAAACTGGACGGCTATACATATATGCACTGCAATCGAATCAAGAACTACTCTATTGAAGTATGGACGGAACTCGATATGCCGAAGAATCTTTTGCAGACACTAAGATGGGGAGCTTATTTTCATGACATTGGTAAACTCACGGTGCCTTTAGAAATACTTAACAAGCCAGGGTCATTGACAGCTGAAGAATGGGATATTATGAAAGCTCATACAATTGAGGGTGCTAAAATGATGCGTAATCACAAAGTGGACATGCTAAGGAAATCAGCCTTCATTGTAGAACAACATCACGAACGGTATGACGGTAAAGGGTATCCCTTTGGACTGAAGGGTGACGAGATATCACTGGAAGCATCGATTGTTAGCGTTGTAGATTCGTTTGACGCAATGACAACGGAACGTGCTTACAAAAAAGCATTACCCACCAAAGATGCTATTCAAGAACTAGTGGCGGGTAGGGGAACACAGTTCAATCCGAAAGCTGTGGATGCATTCCTTGCTGTGCTGGAGAAAAAGCAAAATAGATGGAAGTAACCTCCGAAAGTATAAGAGAACGATTAATTAAATCGGAGTCATCCCATACAAACTGGAGAATGAGTATGAAAACACATAATATGATATCACTACAAAATGCAGTCCTGCCTAACTACGATATTAGTGATAGAGAAATTTCATTTGACGTTTATATTAGTGCTGATCAACAAGTATGCATCCTCGGAACGGTGGACAATAACTACATATGTTGGTGTTCAATTACGACAATAGATGATATTGAAGAGAATGCTGCAATTTTTAATTATGTCTCTAATCAGCCTTTCAGCACCGTATCGAGCATGTACAAAGTACTGGGTGCAAACTATAAAGAAGTGTCCCAGTGGCACAGACTGCATATCGAAAAACGTCAGTACAACAATCAGAACTATTATTATTCACCTGCTACGCCAATTTACTTTCAAGACAGCAAATCGTTCGCACTTGAGATTAAACGATTTTACACACAAGAAAAATTGAAATGTGACTATCGATTACTCGAACACACCTATGTCATTCTTTTGGAAACGTACAAAGGATTACTGCATACTGACAATCCGGACCCTCAATATTATTATGAAATGAAACCGGTAATTCGAATTTTGGAAGATGAAAGTTACATCAAATTATGTACCGATTCGGAAGTCAGAAAGCTCTACGCTGACTGTATGGACGGTGCTCGAATTCTTTACAATCTATATATGAATGACGCCCATTAATCATTTAATGATTGGACTTTCAAAAACTCCATTAATAATTAATAGGCGTTAGACTATTACACGGTTAATTACAGCACTCATAAGCAGTTTCTCACCAATCACGAAAATTGTGTTCATAGGTACTATTTGTATGAATCCCCCCGTTTTTCACTCATTAAATCACTAACCGTACCTAAATGAATTCCTTTCTTTTTTATTCCTTCAATTATTGCAGCTAGCCCCTCGGAAGTTGGTTTTGTGGGATGCATAAGTACCATGGAGCCATTTTCAATATCTGATAAAACTCGAGAGACCATCTCAGACGTATCTGGTTTTTTCCAGTCGACCGTGTCCGTCGTCCAAAGGATGGTGTTCATCTTCAGTTCATGTGCAACGTCAATAGTCACCTGATTAAAACTCCCGCTTGGCGGTGCAAACCACTTCGGTTTTACGCCCAATGTCGCTTCAATGACCTCATTTGTTTTCTCTAATTCAATCCATGTTTCTTCACGGGAACGATTAGCGAGATCAGGATGACTATAAGCGTGATTACCGATCTCATGTCCCTCAAGACTAATCATTGTTAAAATGTCGGGGTTCTGTTTCACCCAACTGCCATCAAAGAAAAAAGTAGCCTTTACATTAGACTCTTTAAACGTTTTTAACATATTTGGAATATGCTCCTCGCCCCATGCAACATTGATTAATAACGCGACTAGCGGCTTTTCAGGATTGCCTTTGTAAATAGGTGAAGGGGGAAGATCCTCTAGATGAACTTTTGGGGAAACCTCTTTAAAGACGAGATGTTCAGTATTGAAATTGTTGTTATCTAACATTTTTTGATAGGACTTCTCGATGTCGACAGTCAAACCGTTGTATCCTGGAATGGCCTTCCACACCCGGTCAATCTTCGCATCGATAGGCTTTATTTCATACTCCTTTGCATAGGATTGGATTGCTTTTGTAGAAACATCAGTTCCAGCGTCTGTCGCCATCATGGTTTCTTTTAAAGCGGGATTTTTTTCATTGCCAACAATTATGATAGCTAAGCAAACTATTATTACAAACACCAATAGAACAAATTGTTTCATAATAACCTCCAGTATAGAAGTTGTAGTCAATCTATTCTGGTATGCCCGTAGTTTGATTATTAATACTGAAACAGAAAGTACAGTCGTATTCCAAGGCTTTTTTGAATAAATGTTCATCGTCTACAATGATGGTTTTGCCTTTTGAGTCATTTTGACGAGTTTTTCTAGATTGTATGGTATACAGAGAATACGAAAAGACCGAATCTGTTCATATTGACAGATTCGGCCTTAACACATTGAATTAAAATGGATCCTTGAAAAACGTTATTGACGATTTTCTTTCGATTCATTTTCTAGACGATTAAATTTTAATTCATGATCCGCGGTCTTATGATTCACGAACTTAAAATCTGCTTCTATTCTTTGGAATCCTTCACGGGTCTCATTAAAACGCTGCGTCATTTCTTCACGCGTGCCCCGCTGTCCACTTTGAATAAGTTGAAGAGCAGTATTCGTTTCTGAACGAAACTCTTTTAGCTCGACTTCCAAACCACCAATACGTTGGTCCAACCCATCAAACTTGTTATCCATTCCATCAAACTTCTTATTCATCCCATCAAACTTGTTATCCATCCCATCGAGACGATGATCCATTCCATCAAGACGGTGATCCAACCCATCAAAGCGTTGATCCATCCTATCTAAACGATGATGTATAGGCTGGAGAGCGTCATCCAAGACGTATTTCAACGTGTTGATTAATTCCTTGTCCATGTTCTTCCTCCTCCCTTTTTGCTGGTTAACTCACTTATTTCCTATAAAATCCATTAGTATTCACCCGAGTGTATCCGATTTGTATTAGAACCAGAATACCACAGTTCGGAAATTTCCTACACCAAATTCAAACGTAAAGTTGCATGGGAATCTCAACGCCTAAAGATGCAACTTCCTTCATTAACAGCTATGATTAAAGTAGTTGAACATGCACCAGTTCGTAAAGGAGTGACACCATATGCAAAGTTACATAGTGATGCAAGGACGTACTTATCACGAAGAGAAAGAATTAGGAATTCTCTGGTCCTTGCAACAAGACAGTGCCGGAAATGTCCAGCATTTCTGGGAACGGATGAAAGAAGTCAATGAGGGTGATCGTATTTTCCATTACGTAAAAGGGGATATTGTCGCAATCAGTATAGCGAAAACCGGATACAGGGAAGAACGAAAGCCAACCCCAATTCATCTACCAGGCAATGAAAACGATAAAGGCTATCTAGTAGAGGCAGATTACTATGAATTTGATAAGCCATTGACAATCATAAATGTTTTCGATGAGATTCTCCCACTTCTGCCTGTAAAGTATTCACCGTTTCAGGAAAACGCCAATGGGAATCAGGGCTATCTATATCCGTGCAACGATGAACTCACCATTAAACTTGTCGAGCTCATAAGCGACTTGAACATTTACGAAATCGATGAAGAGCAATTGGAATTCGTAATGGGAACCGTGCGAAAAACGGAGCACGATTTCCTCACTCCAATCCTCGCTGAAACCGAAGCAGAAGCAAAAACGAAAGTCCGACTTGGCCACCAGCGATTCCGAAACGAACTCATGCCACTTTGGAACGATAAATGCGCACTTTGCGACATCGAGTTGCCCGAACTGCTTCAGGCAAGCTACGCAAAACCATGGAAAGACAGCACCAACAATGAGCGTATTGATCCCAACAACGGAATCTTACTTTGTCGCAACCATAATGCTTTGTATAACAATGGTCTTATTTCATTTGATGGACAAGGGAAGATTCATATATCAGCAAGCATCCCTGAAGAGGATTACAACAAGTATGGTCTTCATGCAAAGTTGCGAGTGAATAGAACCGAGAAGAATAAACCTTATTTGAAGTGGCATAAGAAGCATCTATTTAAGGAATAACCTTTGTTCGAAATAGCTGAAGCATATGAGTAATGAAACAGTGAGATTAATATTCAGAATATAATTGAAACGATTATTCGTCTCTTGTAAAATGGCAGTAACGTTAATCGGCAGGGAGTGAATTCATATGATTCGTTATATGGTATGAACAACATAATTGGGTTCCTTTTAACGAGCAATACAACAAAAAATAAGGAATCCAGGAGGAATCACTATGAATACAGAAAACATTTCAACGTATTTGGATGAAAAGCAAAAGGAACTCTCTTTTTCCGGTGCCTTTTATGGTCGGAAAGGGGATAACATCATCACAGGTAGCCACGGATACTCAAACTGGTCAGACAAAGTAGAGAATCAGCTTAACACACGTTTTTCAATTGCTTCCGGCTGCAAGATCTTCACAGCAACCGCAATTTGCATGCTTGTTGAAGAAGGGAAGGTAACGTTCGACTCGAAACTAATCGATTGCGTCGATCTTGAATCTCCTCATTTCAACAGCGAGATTACGATTCACCAGCTACTGACGCATACATCGGGGATACCTGACTATTTCAATGAAGACGTCATGGAAGATTACGAAGAACTGTGGGAAAGTCGTCCAGCTTATAACGTGCGTTCACCAAAGGACTTCCTGCCGCTTTTTCAACATGAACCAATGCAAGCAGAACCTGGTAGCCCGTTTCAGTACAACAATTCAGGCTACATTTTACTAGGACTCATCATCGAGCACGTAGCTAAGATCAGCTTTACTGAATTTGTAGAAGATCGGATCTTCCTAAAAGCAGACATGCAAGACTCAGGATACTTCGAGATGGATCGATTGCCTGCACGAACAGCGCTTGGTTACATTGAACATGAAGATGGCTCTTGGAAAACTAACATCTACTCACTACCAGCTAAAGGTGGACCAGATGGCGGGGCTTACACAACTGTTTCAGACATGGCTAAGTTCTGGCAAGCACTGAAAACGAACGAGTTGCTGTCAGAAGAAGTGACCGCGAATCTACTGAAACCACGTGAAGTAGTAAATGAAGACAGGCTGATCTATTACGGATATGGCGGCTACATGGCAGTAGACACACTACTTAACGTCGTCAAATATATCCAAATGGGTTACGACCCCGGCGTCAACTTCCGCGCCGTTTATGTACCTAAAGAAGAAGCGATGATTGTCGTGTGCTCCAATAAATCTGAAGGTGCGTTTGAGATGTTGAAGGAGATTGAGGGAGTACTAGAGTTGAAAATATAAAAAGAACGTACTTAGGGCTATTGGGGAAAGTCACATTGACTTTTTCTGGTAGCCTTTTTAAACCGCCATCATACTTTTCAATAATAAATCGTTTATTATCAGACAAGATTTGGAACTGTTTCAAAGTTACCAGGTACACTATAAGGATTTTATTGGTCCCGACTCTTCTGCCACTTTTTCTTCAGCCGGCTATCATAGAACGCCCATCCCACAAAAGCGCTGACAGCCAATAGCACTCCGTAGACGAATGATTCCCAGGTCATGGCCAGCTGGAACGCGTCCTTGATAGAAGTGGCCTGGACAAACACATCGTTAGGATTTGCATGGTTGAAAGTGATCGGCAGTTGTCTCCAATATCGTATTGCTGGTAAGTGTCCGTGTGACATTTTTGATAACCTGGATATTTTGTCCAGCCTGATTTTCGAAGGAAACGGTCAGTTTACAAATCGAGTCTTGGTATTTGCGGTAGGTGACATCTGAATATCGGTCAAAGATCATGGCATCTGTGTCCGTCTTTCCGAACGGCAGAAATTTTCGTATCAAGTTCCAACCAAAACGCCCTAAGAAGAATAAAAAAAACAGAAGTATAACACTTACGATCCCCCAGCCTTTTCCTTCTTTCTCCGGTTTCTTCCGTTTCATCCGTTTGCGTTTCACGTTTCGCTTGTATGATCTATTTTGCTCCAACCGATCCAGTGCTGGAATGGAAAGCACCGTTGCGATCAGGCAACAGAACGCAAAAAAACCCTAGGATGAGAATACCGGCCGAGTAAAAGATACTGTCCATGATAATATCGTGTATCGTCGAAAAATCAGACGGACCTGATGAGTACCCACCTAGTGAATCAACCTTCTCGATCTCCATCATCTGCCTTTTAGAAATCGGTTGAGATTCTGTGATTCTTTACCGTTCGGCAGTATGACCCTCACGTAATATAAGGGTGGCGTGAATAATCCCTTCGCTCCTGTCTTTTCAGTAACCGTCACTGACGTCGGATCTGCTGAGAATAAGTTGAATTCTTCCAGGTAGGACGACGCCAGCCCCCACGTCAGCAAGCTTAACAGTAACGTGACGGCTGCGAGTCCAGCAATTTCTTTTATCCTCTCCATTTGCCACACTCCCGAATGCTGATTACCCTTATCGTAGCGGATTGCTTACCGGATGAACAGGACTCAAATTGTTTGAATGCTTAAAACTGTAACATTCCACCACCACCGCCGTCTAACTTGTCAAAGGAGACTGAACGATGAGAAATATGATCTTTATGGCTGGCATAACCATTGCATTATTGCTAGGTGGATGCGGAACAGAGGGGACTGACCGGGCAACAGACACCAGTTCCGTTAAGCAGGATAGCTGGCGGGTGATCAAAACCGTAGGCGGCCGTGATATTATTGCAGAACTGAAACAGTCTGTCGAAGAGTCGTCTCAGCGCGATTTGATAGCTCAGGAGCAACTGACGAGTACGGATTACACGGAAGGTTATTTCGGGAACCCGTCAAAAGAATTGGAAGAGGACATGGCGGTCCAGGCGATTGAAGGTCCTGTTGCAATTAACGCGGTCGAAGAAGTGTACGGTGCCGATGGAGGACTTGATAAGGAGGGGGTGCTCTTCTTTGAAAATCAGCAGGATGGCGCTGCGCAGTCGGGGATTTGGATTGGGCTGAAAGACCCTGACTCGCGATTGCAACAGGTCCTCGACATCTTGCAGCAGAAGGTCGATGCGGGAGAAATCTTGGCGGAACCGATTTATATTTTCCGCAGTCCGCATACGCAGCATGAACTATATGTTCAGCAAGATAAAGTTGCGAAAGCGGTGGATGAACTATTCGACGGCCGTGGTTCCTATTCAGTTTCCGTAGATACGATTTCAGGAGAAATTTCAATAGGTCACGACTTTTTGAAAACTGAACAGCAGCAGAAACTGGAAAAACAATTCCCTGATTATGCGTTGAATTTTAATCAGGAAGGTAGCATGGTTGCAGAGCCAGGACAGTCTTCGGTTATCAAACCCAAAAAATTCGGAACTGAGACACCTGTGGAAGAAGGCGGATTTGTCTTGGAGACTTCAAACGGCAGTTTTTTGGTCGCAGGAGGAACAGAAGGTGCGGTGAGCTATTCATTCCCCGAAGCCGATCAGCTAACAGTCGGGCAGCGAGTAAAAGTGGAAGCGACCGGCGCACTTGCCGAGTCATATCCTGCGCAAGGTACAGCGAAGTTCGTCGAAATACTTCCTGATTATCGCCCTGCAGGTGCTATGCTTTCGGAATCACAAGTTGTTGAGAAAGCGATTCAGGAGAATGCAAACGATTTTATTGTCATCGAAAAAGTGAGCTATGAACCAGTACGCAGCGTTTGGACGCTAATACTGAACGATGAGAGGGTGTTGGAGATTGAAGACCGGTGAAAGAGGAATAGATAACTGTACCTTCGCACGACACAACTCAGGAAAGGTTCGGAATTTTTTCTGAAATGCATGGTTCAGCACTTTGATTTATAAAGCCTATAAGCTGAAATTACTAAAGAACAAATAGTAATTTCAGCTTTTTTAGTATATAACTATCTCTACACGCATAAATGATAGATAGGATACTACAAAAAAACTCATAAATATTCTGATAGTAAAAAACTATTACTCAATTATAAAAACTTGTGTTAAAATTAATCCTCAGTCAACTTTGATGAAAGATTTGCATATGTTTACTCAGGTAGTAAGGGACGAATGTACGTTTTTATCGGAGGGGTTTGAAAAAAGTTTAAGGGGGATAGCTATGAAGAATCTAATTGCTAAATGGAATCGAATTAGTCTAGTAAAAAGAATTGGTATTGGTATTATTCTTGGTATTATTTTAGCCTTAACAGTTCCTGCTGCAAGTGGGATCACTATTTTTGGTTCATTATTCGTAGGTGCATTAAAAGCAGTTGCGCCAGTTCTAGTCTTATTTTTAGTCATGTACGCACTTGCTGCGCATAAACGCGGAACGAAAACAAATATGAAAACGGTTCTTGCACTTTATGCAATTGGTACACTCCTCGCAGGGTTTGTCGCTGTCGCAGTAAGTTTTATATTCCCAGTTACACTAACATTGACTAAAGGAGCGGAAGGACTTACTCCACCTGAAGGTATTGTCGAGGTTCTTCAAACGTTACTCTTTAATATGATATCCAATCCAGTAGATGCTTTACTGAATGCGAACTATCTAGGTATTTTAATGTGGGCAGTTGTTCTAGGTCTTGCACTAAAAAGTGCGAATCAAAACACGAAAGACATGTTGGGCAGTTTTTCAGATGCAATTACTAAAGTTGTACAATGGGTCATCAATCTAGCACCGATTGGTATTATGGGTCTTGTGTTTGATGCAATTGTAACAACTGGTCTTTCTGCTTTACTCGTATACGGAAAACTCGTTTTAATCTTAGTGGGTTGTATGTTGTTCATTGCACTTGTTGTGAATCCATTGATCGTCTATATCTATATACGCAGAAATCCATATCCATTAGTGTTCAGAGTGTTAAAAGAAAGCGGTCTCACAGCATTCTTTACACGCAGTTCAGCTGCAAACATCCCTGTAAATATGAAATTGTGTGAAGAGCTTGGCTTGGATGAAGATACGTACGCAGTATCCATTCCTTTAGGGGCTACGATTAATATGGCGGGTGCAGCCGTTACAATCGCTGTACTCACACTCGCGGCAGTCAACACACTTGATATTCAAGTGGACTTCATGACAGCTCTTTTGCTTTCTGTCATTGCAGCTGTTTCTGCAGCTGGTGCTTCAGGAGTTGCAGGCGGATCCCTTCTATTGATTCCACTGGCATGTAGTTTGTTCGGAGTACCGAATGAGATTGCGATGCAAGTTGTAGGTGTAGGCTTTATCATCGGGGTTGTTCAAGACTCTTGTGAAACTGCATTGAACTCATCGACTGACGTATTGTTCACGGCTACAGCTGAGTATGCTAAAGAGTATAAGGAAAGTAAAGTAGGTAACGCTGCTGCTTTGAAATCTTAAGGTTCATCGAAATAAAAGAAGCTGCAATTACCGGAGATGATCTGGTGATTGCAGTTTTTTTGCGAATGTTGGTGAGTAAGACCACCATATGAGTTCTCGTTAGACTTTTCTTAAAGAGTAAGGCAGGATATGAAAGTCGAAAATAAGCTGTGACAGACTATCCAATGGGTGACATCACCTGGTTGGATAGTCTTTTTTTATAAAAATGGAAATCCAACATTGAATCTTGATGCGCGTCAAGGTTTTAAATCAGAAACCCTCTTATACTACAGGTAGAAGATCAGTAACCAACACATAGGAGGATGAAAATCATGAGAAAAGGTGTATTTACGTTAGAACCGCTTAGCTGCCCGTCGTGTATTAAGAAGATTGAACGTGCATTAGGAAAAATGGAAGGTATCCAGGAAGTGAACGTCCTATTTAACTCAAGTAAAGTTCGTACTCAGTTTAATGAAGACCAAGTCACTGCGGATGAAATCCAACAAACGATTTCAAAGCTAGGCTATCCAGTGCTCTCACAAAAAGTATCTTGAACGACTACTCAGGAAAGGAGGACCCATCATGAATGCCAAAAGAACGTCTCAAATTACAGCGGTAACAGCGATACTGCTCGTCATAGCAATCGGATTTCATTTTACTGGCTTCACAGACGCGAAACAATGGACGCTCATTATAGCGACGGTCATCGCAGGAACACCTATCGCATGGAAAGCAATTCAAGCACTTCGAATGAAAGCGTTCAGTATTGAACTGCTCGTAACCATCGCAGTCATCGGTGCCTTATTCATCGGAGAATACGTTGAGTCCGCTGCGGTTACATTTCTGTTCTTGTTCGGGGCTTTTCTCGAAGTTCGGACACTCGAAAAAACTCGCTCGTCACTCAAATCACTCATTGACATGGCACCTAGTGACGCAACGGTCATCCGTGAAGGCGAAACCATGACTATTGCAATCGACGACGTCATAGAAGGCGACCGCGTGATCATCCGCTCTGGAGAAAAAGTCGCAACGGACGGCGTAATCGTCACTGGAAACGCTACAGTGAATGAATCAGCAATTACTGGAGAATCTGTGCCAGCGCTAAAAGCGATTGATGACCGGGTATTTAGTGGAAGTATCGTTAATAACGGATTTATTGAGGTAATCGCGGACCGCGTAGGTGACGACACAACTTTCGCACGCATCATTGAACTCGTAGAGGAAGCACAGGAAACGAAATCGCAAACACAAAAGTTCCTCGATCGTTTTGCAACAGTGTACACTCCAGCCATCGTTCTATTATCTATACTCGTTTACATTTTTACTCGAAATATCGAAATGACACTGACATTTCTGGTCGTCGCGTGTCCCGGTGCACTTGTGATCTCTGCTCCTGTATCGATTGTTGCGGGCATTGGAAACGGAGCTCGACATGGTGTGCTCGTCAAAGGTGGCGAAATCATGGAGAATCTAGCAAAAGTCGACACCGTTGTGTTCGACAAAACAGGAACACTCACAAAAGGACGTCCTGAAGTGACAAACATTCACATCGTTTCTGGAGATGAAGACGAATTATTGCGCTTAGTTGCAGAAGCCGAACTTATTTCTGAACACCATTTGGGTCAAACAATCGTCAAAGAAGCACAAAAACGTGGAATTACTTTGGTCAATCAACCCGAGGACGCTGAAATCATTGAAGGCAATGGTGTCCATGTAAATATTGAAGATAAAATCCTAACAGTCGGCAATCGTAAACTGATGGCGGCGAAAGGCATTGTCATAGAAAAATCCATGGAAGCGTATGCCGTCCAACGAGAAAAAGCAGGAAGCACAGCCATCTTTGCGGCAGTTGACGGAGTCGTGCAAGGGATTATCTCCATTGCAGATCAGATTCGTCCAGAAGCAAAGGAAGCGATTCAAGAGTTGAGAGACAATGGTGTCAAACAAGTCATCATGTTAACGGGTGACAATCGTCATACAGCGGAATTGGTTGGCAACCAGCTTGGACTCGATCACATTCACGCAGAGTTACTACCGGAAGACAAAGTAGCGTGGATCAAGCAGTTAAAAGCAGATGGCCACGTCGTCGCTATGGCAGGGGACGGCATAAACGACGCACCGGCAATCGCGACAGCAGACATTGGGCTCGCCATGGGGGAAGGCGGCTCTGACATCTCGATGGAAACGGCCGACGTTGTCCTTATGGCAGACCGACTCGACCAGTTCTCTCATGCGCAAAGACTAGCGAAAGCAACCATCCTAAATATGAAGCAAAACACTTATTTTGCAGTCGGAACGGTGTTCATTCTACTTGCGGGAGTGCTGTTTGGAAAAGTATTTCTTGCTTCAGGCATGCTCATCCACGAAGTGAGTGTATTACTCGTCATCCTCAACGCAGTTCGCTTAATGCGGTATACGAAGAAGGAAAGGAAGCCAAATGTACCGAATAGAGTACTACAACCGGAGTGAAGGGAGAATTCCAATGACTGAACACAATTCCTGCGGACATGAAGCGGCAAGCAACGTAGAGATGCGTCATTCTTGTATCGCGACTGTACCGATCTTCAACCATTTAACTGCAGAGGAAATGAACGAAATTGTAAAAACGACCAACTCCGTCTCGTATGCAAAAGGAGAAACCATATATCACGCAGGTGAACCATCCATCGGACTGCAAATCGTGCACAAAGGCCGGCTCAAAATCTATCGATTATCGGAAACAGGAAAAGAACAATTGGTTCGCATACTCGGTCCAGGAGACTTCACAGGGGAACTGTCGCTATTCAGCGAATCCGTGAACGATGCGTACGCAGAAGCCCTAGAACCTGTAGAAATATGTGCCATGAATCGAGAAACCCTCCAACAGTTTCTATTAAAATATCCAGCCATCTCACTGAAAATGTTAACCGAGTTTACCTCACGACTGTTAAAATCCGAACAGCAATCGGCCAGTATCGCAATGGAAACCGTTGAAACACGAATCGCCATGTATCTGGCTGATCAAACTGAAGAGCAAAGCACTCAATTGATCACATTGCCTATGACGCGTAAAGACTTGGCGTCACATTTAGGGACGACACCTGAAACGGTGAGTCGTAAGTTGGCCGAGTTTGAAGACGCGGGATGGATTGAACAGGAGAGGCGGAGGAAGATTCGGGTGTTGGATTTGGATGCTTTGCTGGTGGCTTGAGATTTTCGGGATAGCGAAATGTATACAAGTGTCGGTGAGATTCAAACATAAAAAATTATTGAGTAAGAGCCTAAACTAGCTCCTTCCTATTTAGGAGGGAGCTAGTTGGTTTTCTGATATAGCGGCAAGGTACAGATATGATACAATCAGAGGTAGAACCATCTTTTTTACAGTAACTTAGAAATGAAGTAATCGTACGATGAATTCTACCAACGAACAATTACATACAGAAAAGTGAGGAACAAAATATGTCCGAGTTAAACTCAAGATTATTCAGTGCAGCAGACAATCTGCGCAGCAAAATGGATGCATCCGAATACAAAAACTACTTATTAGGATTGATTTTCTACAAATATCTATCCGACCGGTTGCTTGTAAAAGTTGTAGAGCTGGCGGACGAATACATAGAAGAATTCGACACAGCGGAAAAACAGACAAAATTGTATCGCGAGCTGTTGGCGGATGATGATGTGAAGAGCGACTTGATTGAGACGTTAGTCGACACAGTAGGGTATGACATTCAGCCGGAATACTTGTTCAGTTATTTAACGGAGCAAGCAAAGCAAAACACGTTTCAGTTAAATGAATTAACGAAAGCGTTTACGGATCTATCCACGAGATACTTACAATTTTCTGGGTTGTTCGATGACGTTGATTTGACGTCAAAAAAGCTAGGATCAGATCCCCAGCAACGAAACATTACGATTTCAGAAGTCATTAAAAAACTCAATCCCATCAATCTATTAGGTCATGGCGGGGACGTGATCGGGGATGCATACGAGTACCTCATCAGCCAATTCGCATCAGAAGCCGGCAAAAAAGCGGGGGAATTCTATACCCCACACGAAGTGTCCGTCATGATGGCGCGTATTGCCGCAATGGGACAAGAAGACAAACAGCTGTTCAGCGTCTATGACCCAACGATGGGATCAGGTTCACTGATGCTAAATATTCGAAATTACATCAATCATCCCGAAAATGTGAAGTATCACGGACAGGAACTGAACACGACCACGTTCAACTTAGCAAAGATGAACCTGATTTTGCACGGAGTTGATAACGAAGATATCCGTCTGAGCAACGGCGATACATTGAACAAAGACTGGCCGACAGATGAGCCGTATACATTCGATTCCGTGTTAATGAACCCGCCGTATTCAGCAAAGTGGTCATCAGATGATACGTTCTTAGACGATTCTCGATTCAATCGGTATGGCCGTCTAGCGCCAAAGTCAAAAGCAGACTTTGCATTTCTGTTGCACGGACTGTATCACTTGAAAGACTCTGGGACGATGGCAATCGTTTTGCCACATGGTGTGTTATTCCGCGGTGCAGCGGAAGGCATCATTCGAAAGAAATTACTCGAAGATGGCAGCATTGACGCAGTCATTGGCATGCCATCGAATCTATTCTTTGGAACATCGATTCCTACGACAGTGATCATCTTGAAGAAAAACCGAATAACACGTGATGTTTTATTCATCGATGCAAGTAGCGAATTTGTAAAAGGTAAGAATCAAAATAAGTTATCACTTGATAACCTTGATAAAATCGTTGAAACGTATGAGAAGCGAGAAAACGTTGAAAAGTATTCGCACGTTGCGAGTTTTGAAGAAATCAAAGAGAATGAATTCAACTTGAACATACCTAGATATGTTGATACGTTTAAAGAAGAAGAACCTATAGATATGGCGGCAGTGGGTGCTTCAATTAAAGACATCCGTAAAGAGAAAGCTGAATTAGAAAATAGTCTGTATGAAATGATTTCTTCATTGGAGTATGGCGAAGAGAATGAAGAGTGGATTAAAGGTGCATTAGAGGTGTTTAATCGTGGGGAATAAGAATGTACCGGAAGTTCGATTTTCGGAGTTTAGTGAAGAGTGGGAAGTCAATAAGCTCGGTGATCTCTTATTAGAATACAATGAAATTGTATTCGGAGATAACTATCCAATTGCGACATCATCAAGAAAAGGTTTATATTTACAGAAAGAATACTTTGACGGTGAACGAAGTGGTATAAACAAGTCATTGAAGTTTAGTCTAGTACCCGAAAATTATATAACTTATCGTCATATGTCAGATGATTCCACTTTTCATTTTAATAAAAATAACATGGGTGAACCTATTTTAGTAAGTAAAGAATACCCTGTGTTCACTACTAATAATAAAGCTAATGATGAATTTATATTAAAAATTCTCAATCATTCGCCTAAGTTTGCAAGTTTTTCACATATGCAAAAGAAGGGTGGAACAAGAGTTCGTTTATACTTCAAAGTTTTAAAAACTTATAGATTATTAATTCCATCTAAAGAAGAACAATCTAAAATCGGTTTTTTATTTGTACAGCTAGATAAGCTCATTTCTAAAAACCAACAAGAACTAGCCATCCTCAAACAAACAAAACAAGGGTTCTTGCAAAAGATGTTTCCGCAGGCAGGCGAGACCGTGCCGGAAGTTCGGTTTTCCGGGTTTTTCGAAGAATGGAAAAAGAATATTGTTAAAAATTTGTGCGCAATTTCTACAGGTAAGAGTAACACACAAGATAAAATTGAAGAAGGGACATATCCCTTCTTTGTCCGCTCAGCTACAATAGAAAAAAGTGATAAATATTTGTACGATGAAGAAGCAGTTTTAACTGTAGGAGATGGAGTAGGTACCGGAAAAGTATTTCATTATATTAATGGAAAATACGATATCCATCAGCGTGTATATAGGATGTATGATTTTAATGAAGAATTATCTGCTAAATTCTTTTATCATTGGTTTGCATCTAATTTTTATAAAAGAGTACAGGCGATGACTGCAAAAACTTCTGTTGATTCTGTTAGGCTTAATATGATTGCAGACATGATAATAATTATGCCTTCTATAGAGGAGCAGAACAAAATTGCTTCTGTCTTAGATAATATAGATAAATATATTTCTTTAAAAGAACAAGAACTCGAAGCCTTGAAACAAACGAAACAAGCATTTTTGCAAAAGATGTTTGTCTGAGTAGCTGGAAAGGAGGAGTACGGATGACAAAACTACAGTATAACGATGAAGATGAAGTGGAACGCCGCCTGATTGAAATTTTAGGTGAAGGTCATAATCAGTGGAATTATCGACCGGATTTGAAGTCGGAAGACGATTTGTGGATGAACTTGAGAAAAATCATTACGCAAAATAATTTATCCGAAATCGGAGAAGTACCGCTTACGGACCATGAATTTGAAACGATTCGGACAGAATTGATGCAGGTGACGAAGACGCCGTTTGAAGCAGCCAAATGGCTGAAAGGTGAAAATGGGATTGCGCGAATTACGATTGAACGAGAAGACGTGTCACTTGGTTCCATGTCACTCGTGTTGTATTCGAATCAGGATATTGGTGGCGGCATCTCAACCTATGAAGTTGTGAATCAAATTGCGAAACAGAAAATAGACGATACGGGACGTGATCGCCGATTCGATGTTACGTTGCTAATTAATGGACTGCCGATTGTGCAGATTGAGTTGAAACAAGTGACTGCGAAAGATGGCGTTTATCAAGCGTTCAATCAAATCAAAAAGTATGCCGAAGAGGGTGTATTCCGTAACAACATCTTTGCAACGCTTCAGTTGTTTGTTATCTCGAATGAACAAACGACACGTTACTTCGCAAATGCAATGCCGAAAAATCTTCATCGGAAATTCGTCTTTAGCTGGCGCACGCCTAATAATGAAAAAGTGGACAACTTGTACGACTTTTGTAAACAAGTACTCAACATTCCAGATGCCCACCGTCTCATTGCGAACTATACGATCGTAAGTGAAGATCAAGACAATAAAGTGTTGATGGTCTTACATCCGTACCAAATCCATGCGATTGAAGCGTTATTTGCCTCTGCCATGAAGCACGAGTCTGGATATGTCTGGCATGCGACAGGTTCAGGAAAGACGCTGACGAGTTTCGTGTCGACGAAATTACTTGCCCGAAAACCGGGTGTCGATCGTACGGTCATGTTGATCGACCGGAAAGACTTGGACAACCAGACGACAAGTGAATTCACGAAGTTTGCGTCCGAATACAATACTGGGATTTCATCCGGTACAGCAAGATCGAATAGCCTCATTGTCGGTACGGGAAGTTCAAGAGAGCTCAGTGAGACATTGCTATCAAGTGCAAACTCCAATTCGGTTATTGTCACGACACGTCAAAAACTGGAATCTGCATTGAAGCATGCGAAGCGAGTGGAAGAAGAGCGAGGAACGAACCGATTTAAAAAGCTAATCGGTGAGCATATCGTTTTCGTTGTGGATGAATGTCACCGTGCGTTAAGTGCTGAAGGCATGAAGTCGATTCAAGAATTTTTCCCGAACTCTACATGGTTCGGTTTCACAGGGACGCCGATATTTGAAGAGAATAAAAAACAAGCACAAGGAAGCCTTGCGCGTACGACTCATGACCAATATGGGGAAGTCCTTCATACGTATACCATTAAAAATGCATTGGAAGACGGTGCGGTATTAGGGTTCCAAGTCGAGCATGAAGATACGATTGACGGAGATTCTCTCTACGAGAATATTTATGACCAGCTACGTCAAAAAGAGAAGTATGCGAATCTGTCGAGTGATGAATTAGCCAAATTCATTGACGAAATGGATCCTATTAAAAAAGAAGAATTTTTGGAGACCACGACGTTTGAGACAGATGATCACATTCAAGAGGTACTTCATAAACTATTGAAGCCGGACAATGCGTATACAAAGTTTGATTTTAAAAATGGGCGTCCGACGAAATCAGCTATTTTGACAACGAGCTCCATCAATATGGCGAAGCGCTATTATCACGCCATTAAAAAGATGACGGCAAATCCAGATTGGATGGATACTGAATTTGCTGCTCACCCATTACGCAAAGGACGGACGATGGATGACCCTGATTTTCCACGAATTGCGATTACGTATTCCCTTTCAGAAAACGAAGAGAATGCCAACGAGTCACAAGAGGAAATGAAAGCAATCATCAACGACTACAATGCCTATTATGGAACTGCCTGGTCGTTGGAAGGCATTGACCGTTACAATGGGGACATTAACAATCGACTCGCACGAAAACGAGCGGAGTTTAAAGAAGTCGGCAAGCAAGTCGATTTAGTTATTGTCGTCGATCGTTTATTGACTGGCTTTGACGCACCGACAGTTCAAACGTTATTTGTCGATCGAAACCTTAGTTATGCGAATCTAATACAAGCTTTTTCTCGAACGAATCGGACGTATCCAGATAAGACCAAAGGATTGATCGTCACGTATCGAAAACCTGCGACTATGCAGAAAAACGTAGAAGAAGCGACGAAGTTATACTCACAAGCACAGGAAGAAACGATGCTTGTCTATCCGTCTTATAAAAAGTCTAAAAAGCGCTTTGACACGGCACATCAAGAATTCAAAACCTGTGTGCCGGATATTGCAAATGTGGACGAACACTCCTCACTGGAACAACGTGTGGAGTTTGTGAAGGCGTTCCAAGAGTTAAACAATGCGTTCGAAGCACTTGTCACGTACGATGACTACAATGATGACATGGAGAAATCAGAAGCATTGCAAGAACAAGTGAAAACGTTAGAAGAGTATGTTGGGGTTTATAATACGGTGAAAGGTTCAATTATAAATGAACCGGCCCCAGCTGATCCAGGAGATCCGATTGAGGACTTCTCGGAAATCGAATTTTATGGTGATAACACAGCGAAGCTCTACGACATCGATTCCGCGTACATTGACCAATTGTTAGAAGCGTATACACCGAATAATAAGGACACGCGCGAAGAAATTGAGCGAGCGTTGCAAAAGATGAACAAACCAGAAGCCGTTAAAAATATCTATTACAATATGCTCAACGAAATCGATACACGATTGGTCGAACCTGACGAAGACATTATGGCCATCAAACGGAAGTACTTCAAAGAGGCTTCAAAAGCAGCAATCGAAAACCTATCCAACACGTGGTTCGTCAATGAGGAGCAGTTGCGCCTATCTGCCATCCAATACGTCCCTGGATCTGATGACATTCCGAATATCAGCGGTATTCTGGATAGTAAACAATTCGACAAGTATAAAGAAGTTCATCCAACAGCGAAGCCATTAAAGTATGGACCGCAGATGAAGCGGGAGTGGTTAAAGATGTTGCAAGATGAGATTGTGCCTTATGGGGATGAGTTAAGGTGAAAGAATTGTTTGGGGATTAAAAGGTTGCTGCATAGACCGAATGATGAGTCTGTGAATCACCGATTTCACTATAGCCGAAAGGAGTTGGTTTTCGATTATGCAGATTAAAAAAACTCATATTCAAAACTTTACCGTGTTTGAGGACATGCAAATTGAGTTTTCTAAGGGCATCAATGTCTTGATTGGCACGAATGGAACAGGGAAAACACATTTGTTGAAGTCTTTGTATGCCGTTTGTGAACGAGTGAATCGCAAGGAGAGCAACGATATTTCACGTCCTTACTTTTCTGTAAATCCTATGGAGCTAGTCCGGGATAATAAAGATTTGACGAAAACAACTCAAGTGAAGGTTGATTTTGCTAAAGAGAGTTCTTCATCGTACCAGATTATAAAACATGAAGGCGGTAAATTGGCTGCTGACGGTGCAAGGTATACAAATATCGACTTTGCATTGAAGCCCGTTTTTATACCTGCAAAAGAAATGTTATCCCATTCTAAAGGATTTTTAGCGTTAAATAATAAGTATGACATCCCATTTGACAAAACATATGTCGATATACTAACCAACGCTGAATTACCAGAAGCCAGAGAAATTTCTTCATTAGATGAAAATTTACTCACTACAATCTCTAAAGTAATTGATGGGAAAGTACTACATGAAAATGGAGCTTTTTATGTTTTAAAGACAGATGGAGATAAAATTGAATTTCCCGTTGAAGCAGAAGGACTCAGGAAATTTGGTTTGCTATGGAAGTTAATCCGAAATGGATTGATTGAAACTAATACAATTCTTTTCTGGGATGAACCAGAAGCAAATATCAATCCTGAATTGATGCCCATCCTCGTAGACATTCTTTTGGAACTCCAACGAAAAGGTGTCCAAATATTTTTAGCAACACATAGTTATAACTTGGCAAAATACTTTGAAGTCAAGCAGACGGAACAGGATGCCGTGTTGTATCATTATTTGTACAAAACTAAAAACGGTGTAAAGTCGGAGAGCAACCAATACTTTGGCGAATTAGGTAACAACCCGATTATTGAAGCGGATGCTAAACTATTAGATGATGTGATTGAAGAGCAATTCAATGAGTAATCCTTCATCTAAAATTTTGGTTGAAGAAAATGGTATTTACCAATTTGACTTTTCTACTGCAGAGTATGTTATTGAATTGCACGACTCAATCAAACAATTACCATTGAGCGATGTAGATTTTATAGCGAAACTGGGACGAGAAATTCTATTTATCGAGTACAAAAATGCAAACATAGCTGACGCGGTAAAACCAGAGGCAATGCTTACGAAAATTAAGAGTGGCGATTTTTATCAGAAAGTCGCCAGAAAATATTACGATAGTTTGCTTCTATTTTGGGCAGAACAAGGACAAGAGCGAGATCTTCCCATTCGGTATATTTTGCTGATTGAAGCACCATTGATTGACAAGCGACTCCGTCGACAGCTTAAACTAAAAATCGGAAAACAGCTGCCGTTTCAATTGAAGAATAATAATCCCTCAGTTGATTTAATTACGTCTTTTGAAGTGGTTGACTTGAATGAGTGGAGAGAAATGGTGCCGGTTGTTTCTGTTCGGATGGTTGAGGAGCAGAGTGAAAGATAGGTAGACTGTTAAAAATAATGAGAAGACCCAATCTGTAGGTGATTGTACAGAGCGGGGCTTTTTTGTGTGGATAGATCAATATATAATAGTGTCGAATTGGGAAGTATTGTGTTGTTTTTAGGTAAATGGTATGATGTTTGAGTAAGTAGGGTACCTATATGAGGAAATATTATATTGGTTCTAACAATCGTATTTATTAAAATATTCATGTTAGTGTCGTGCACAAGCACTTCAAAATAAATATAGTAATGGCCCAAGCCTATTTACATCAGTAAGAATTGAAATAGTACATCCGAAGAAAAGAATGAGGAAACTTAACATTGTTCTACTGTATTGTATTTGGAGAATCGGAATTGCTTATTTTGAATTGATAGTATTGGATATATCTGACTATTCAGGAGAATATCAGAACATGCTCCTTGATTTTTGGATTAAATTGAATAGGATAGAGCAAGTACCATGGACAGAGTAATCATTGAGATTTAACAACAGATTAGTAAGGATACTTGTGTGAGAAACTATCAAATACGTGTGCAGATGATTCTAAATTATCACTTTGACTGGAGAGGAAGATTTTAATGTCAATAGGAAAAAGCATCAACCTTTTTTTAATAGATGGCCAGTCAAATGGAAGAATTAAGTGTACTTTAGCAAATTGGACAGGTGTCGCATATAAGATTCCGAGAACGGAAATAGAAAAATCTCGTGATCGTGAAGATCTTTCACAAACAGGAGTCTATTTTTTATTCGGTGAATCTGAAGAAAATGGTGAAAATGTTGTTTATGTTGGCCAAGCAGGATTACGCAAAAACGGAGAAGGGGTATTGAATCGATTACTTGAACATAAGAAAAACCCTGAAAAGGACTATTGGACTGAGGCTGTCGTGTTCACTACGTCCAACAATTCATTTGGCCCTACTGAAATCAGTTATCTGGAAAGCCGTTTTTGCAACATCGCCAAAACTGTAAAAAGATATGAAGTGAAAAATGGGAATGATCCAATGATCGGCAATATCACTGAAGAGAAAAAAAGCGAAATGGAAGAATTTATTGAGTATGCCAAAATTGTAATGGGGACGCTGGGTCACAAAGTGTTTGAGAGATTAACCGATAAAGGAGAAACTGAAGAAATTGAAATTGAGCGAGAAAACAAAAACCTATTTTATTTAAAGAGAAAGAGTCGGAAAAGCGGGAGAACGATTCAAGCAACTTGTGAACAGACTAGAGAAGGGTTTGTTATCTTAAAAGGAAGTATGATAGAGACCATTGACTCTGACAGTATACCTACTGGAGTCAAGCAAAAGAGAGAACAATCCCACATAAGTGAAGACGGCGTACTTCAAGAAAACGTTCTCATGAAAAGTCCATCATATGCTGCTGCTTTTATCATTGGAGGACATGCCAACGGACTGACGGAGCTTAAAAATCAGAACGGGATAAAACTCGAAAACCTAGAATAATCCATAAGTCTTTTTAGATACATGCGTGAAAAACTATCATGTTAGTTCAAACTATCATGTTAGTTCAAACAATCATGACATTTCAAACATTCGTGTTAGTTTCATGCACAGGTACGTCGAAATTTATGCAGAAGTTCTCTCCTGAGGATGGAACCAATGAGATGGGTGCCTTAACAACTCGTCGTAACGTTATTGTAATGGCTGATGAAGCGCACCGTACACAGTATAGGTTCAGTGCCCAAGTTCAACAAGCTGAAAAATTGTTGCCTGTGCACGACACAACTTTGGGACGATTCAGAATAGTATTCGAGTTGTGCGGTGCACAGGCAGCGCTCTCTATATTGGTTGAGTTATAAAAGAGAACAACTGAATTGATTGATTTCAATAAGATGTTGATAAATTAGCCAGTGCTTTTTAGGTTTAAATATGGAAATCGAAAATAGACAGATGAGGTGACCGACATGACTGTACCCGGCTATCAAGACTTCATGTATCCATTTCTTGAAATATTGAGCGACGGTGAAGAACATACATTGCAAGAGATGTATGTTAAATTAGCAGATCACTTTTCATTAGATGATCAGGCAAGAGAGCTGATGCTGCCAAGCGGCAATCAGCTAGTTTTACACAACCGTATTGGGTGGGCACGCACATATCTAAAAAAGGGAGAATTGATTAGGACTGTCAGAAGAGCGACTTTTGTAATCACTGACAAAGGAAAAATAGTGCTGGCTGATCCTGCAATAGATAGAATCGACAATAATTTTTTAATGAAATACGAGACATTTCGCGCGTTTAAAAATCCTGCAGACTCACCTAAAGATGTGAAGCCACCTAACAATATTGAAGAAAAAACGCCAAGAGAGCTTCTCGAAGATAATTACAAGTTATTAAAGGAAGAAACACAAGATGATTTGTTGGCCAAAGTATTTGAGTGCTCCCCGGAGTTTTTCGAACGATTAGTAGTGAAACTGTTTGTTGCGATGGGATATGGCGGCTCGGTGGAAGATGCAGGCAAAGCGATGGGCAAGTCGGGTGACGAAGGCATTGATGGCATTATTAAAGAAGATCCACTGGGGCTAGATATGATATACGTGCAAGCGAAACGTTGGAAGAATACAGTACACAGACCGGAAATTCAGAAATTTGTGGGCAGTCTTGAGGGCTTCCGTGCTAAGAAAGGAATTTTCATTACTACCTCTTCGTTTTCAACAGGTGCTGAAGAGTATATTCGCTATATCGATAAAAAGATTATCTTAATTGATGGCAGCCGGCTGGCAGAGTTGATGTTTACATATGATGTCGGTGTTTCGCATGAACAAACATATATTACGAAGCAGATTGATTTGGACTTTTTTGATCAGTGAGGTATCTGCTTGCGTAAAGGACTTGCCTGATAAAAACTGGCGCAGTAAGTGCTTGTGTAAGAAACAATCATGAAAGTTTAATAATAACGTACCTGGACCGTATACAATTCGGAATAGTGTCTGAATTGTATGCGGTCCAGGTACCGACTAACTATAGAAAACAACGACATGAAACTTTCGATAGTGTTTGAAGAGGCGTTCACTGCAGATAGACTGAACTCTAGCTATTTAAATAAATTTTGGGCTATTGAGTGATTGTTAAACGATTCAAAGATCGTGCTGTTTGCGGGAATAGGAGATGTCCGTAAGAAAACAGAGAGGAGACGTATAGAACTCGTTATCTACCGTGGTGATGATTTTAGAGTGAACAACAAGGATATGTCTGTTCTGGCTGCGAATTATTCAAGGGCAGATTTGTAGGTCGATACCTAATGTTGATATCGAAATAACGTACCTGGACCACATATGATTCTGAATAGTGTCTGAATTGTTTTTGGTCCAGGTACCGATGAGTTTAGTGGGAAACCTGAGTATTCTTATGATGGCTTGAATAGTACAGCCGAAAAGCTATTGACTAATGTTGATAAATTTAGGTACCTGGACCACATACAATTCAGAATAGTGTCTAAATTATGTGAGGTCCAGGTACCGATTAGCAATAATTAATATAGGGGGATAACTATGGGGAATATAAATGTTGTGGATGTATTTGGCGTTAAAAAAGAAGAAGTTCTAAGCTATTTATCTAGGGAAAATGTAGATCAGAAGTTTGTAGATGAACTTAAAGGTGATAAGCATATAATTGTATATGGTTCTTCAAAACAGGGTAAGTCTGCACTGATTCAAAAACATATTCCCAAGTCTGATTGCATTACAATAGGCTGTAGTACGAAAATGACTAACAAGGATATCTATTCATCTTTATTAAGACAATTAGATGTAAGAGTTGAAAGTTCTACTGAACATACTAAAGGAACCTCTGGAGAAACCCTTGTCAAGACTACTTTCAAAGCAATCCTCCCTTTTTTTGGGGAAGGAGGGACAGAAGTCTCAGGAAAAGTATTAGGGAATTCAACTGATAAAAGCAATTTTAGTTATGTAGAGTATAATTTGGACATAGCACAAGATGTAAGTGAGTTGCTTAAAAAAATAAATTTTAATAAAATTATTATTATAGAAAACTTCCACTATTTAGAAGAAGAAATCCAAGATTTATTTTCTACTGATTTAAGGTTGTTTCAAGAAAATGATATAAGATTTGTTATACTAGGTATATGGCGAGAGAAGAACAGATTAACTCAATTTAATAGGGATCTAATAGATAGAATTATTGAAATTCCTGTAGAACCTTGGTCAATAGATGATTTTGAAAAAGTTATAGAAAAAGGATCTAACATTTTAAAAGTTCAAATATCAGACTCCATAAAAAAACAAATCAAAGAAATAGCTTTCGGGAATATAGGCATCGTACAAGAGTTATGTAAGGAAGTTTTAGTAGAAGCAGGATTAATTAATGCTCAAAATCGTATTGTATTAATTGATAATCAAGACTATTTAGAGCGTGCAATAGAAAGAAAAGTAGAAGAATATGCCTCTAGTCATTTGAGATCACTTGAAAGTATTGCTGAAACAGGGCAGCAAGTAAATGGTTTATATTTACCTTATTACCTAATTAGATTTTTAGTAGAGAGTAACATTGAGGAATTAAAGGATGGTATTCAAAAAAGTAAACTTCATGAAGATATCAAAAGAATACATCATAAAGCTGACCATGTCCGTATGTCAGATATGACAAATTTATTGCATGGATTGGCAGAAAAGCAAAGTAAAAAGATGATTAGTCCTCCGTTATTTGATTACGATAGAGTTAATAGACGACTTAGGATTATAGATTCTACTCTAATGTTCTTTTTAAACTTTAAAAATAAAGAAGAAATTTTAGAAGAAATTATTAATCCAGTAGAAAACGAATTTAATATATAATATAAAAATTAAATCAGCTTATAAAAAATGTGGCGAGTATCAATATTTATGTGTAAATGAACATACAACCTTCTCCTAGGAACTCGTCACTCTTGAAAAATTAAATAGTTAGTATTCCTTAGTTCGATTCACTATTCGACTAAAACATCTCTGCGAGCTCTGCACGTGCTAGATTGAAACCAATATTAAACTAGGTACCTGGACCATGAACAATTCAGACACTATTAAGATAAAAATGATCAGACTAATAATATTGAGATCGGAAAGTTAAAGTCAAGTTCGATTTATAAGTTTAATGAACTTATCGTATTCAACTGAAATCAAGAAATATTTGTTTCAGTAAATCAGTCTAGTTATAAAAAAGTAAGATTGATATTATTTTATCTAGATCTTTTTAAAAAGAAAGCGTGAACCCAAGATATAAGTCACTTGGATTCACGCTGTTTTGCATTTATTGAATCGAATCACATCCGCTTGTCCTACTCTATAACCTCATCTCTGATTACACGCAAATTGATAAAATGGCGAATGAGGAAATACTTGCAATCGTTTTACGGTATTTTGAGCGAGCGCCTGTGCTTTTGTAGATGAGCCGAGATGGTGGTGACATAGCGCTTCGTAGCTACCGGATAACGTACGAACTGCAGTGTCAATTGGGTTCATTTGGATTCGATCGTTCCATTGAATCGGATTTGAATTGAATAGGCTGAGTGCTTCTTCATAGTGTTCCATCTTAGTTAATGCACGTGCTTTTAGATTTAAAATCATGGAAAGAAACGCTTCTTTTTCGTTACTTGGTATGTGGGATGAGTCTGTTACGTTCTCGTACAAACGATTTGCAATTTCAAGGGCTTGGTCATAATTGTGTTCGAAAAACTCTTGTTAAAAAAATATTAGTTAGTTCGAATTCCATCTCAATTCCTTCGTGGTTCACTAATTGAATGAATGGCTTGGCTTCTTTTATCAAGAGACGTGCGTTCTCATAGTTGTGTTCATCATAATACAACCATGCTTTTGTATTGAGCAGCCAATAATAATTGTCGAGGACGATATGATCGCGAGAAAATTGCAAGTCGGCATCTAATTCGGCATGGGCTTGTTGGTGTCGACCTAATGATTCTAATGCAAAAGATTTCATCGCCATTTGTTGGATATACACAGACTTCGTTTCGATACTGTCCATAACTGACAACTGAGGAGTCATGCCGTCTATTATCTCGATGACGAGCTCATAATTCGCCTGGTCAAATTGAACGTCTGCGAGAAAACTGTGACATCGGATAGCGCGCCAAGTCATCTGCAGCTCTTCATACATTTTGATGGCACGTTCTATATACGGTTGCCATTGTTCCCAAGTGATAGAAGGATTTTCTTCAAATACGTAAAGCGAATACAAACATTTTGCGTAAATTTCGTTTAGACGAGCGCCTTCGTAACCACTCGGGTTTTTACTAAGGATAGGCTGAAGCAATTCAAGTAATTGTGTAAGTGGAGTGCTCCCTGAATCTTAATATTAGCTGCCTGTGCACTACACAACTCCAGAACGGTTCTGAATAGTGTTCGAGTTGTGCGGTACCCAGGCAACCAAAAATGATACTGAAGCAGCTACTTACACTTCCAGCCCCGCAATACCAAATCCTCCAGGACCGGAATGCGTCGAGATCATCGCTCCAGCCTCAATCCACATACTATTCTCGAATCCTTGTTCCATCGCAATTTCATCGATCCGTTGTTTGATCGTCTCACTGAGTCCAATCGAATAAATGAAATAGATCTGCTGTCTGTCGATGTTGTATTGCTGTAGATAATCATGAAACAGACTTTCAGTGACCTTCTCCATCTTACCGCGGTATTTCCTAGTCGACATAAGCTTACCGTTCACTAATTCAATACACGGCTTGATCTTCAGCAACGCGCCGCCAAGATACGCCATATTGCTGACCCGTCCGCCAGCCCGCAGAAAGTCCAAGCTACCGGGAAGGAAGGCCAGTCGTGACTTCGGAACCTTAGCCTCAATCATCTCCACCAGACGTATAGGATCGATGTCAGGCTCTTCCTCAAGCAAGTCAGCCGCATACATCGCAACTGCAGTCAATCCGCCTGTGACGTTCAACGCATCAAGTAAATAAATATCCTTTACATCTTCCGCAGCCGTCAACGCATTCTGATAGGAAACAGACGCTTTTGATGTATAGCCTATATGAATGATGACGCTTTCAGGAAACTCCGTCCGGATAGTTTTGAAAAACTCCTGGTACTCATGCGTATTCGTAGCAGCAGTGGAAGGGATTTTTTTCGTGCGGTTATAAAAATCAAAGATATCTGCTACAGGCAGATGACCGTCCAAATAGTCTTTGCCGTCCATGATGACGTGCATCGGTACTACATGTATATTGTGCTTCTTCGCTAGAGATTCCGGCAGATCGGCACCGCTTTCGGTTGTTAGGATGATTCTTGCCATTATGTGTCGCCTCCAGTTTGTATTGTGTGGGGTAGTGTATGTAGTTTCACTATACAGGATATGTGGGTGTGGGATGTTGGATTAATGAAATAAATGAAGTGTTCTCTCGAGTATTAAATGCCGCTGTGTATGAAACATTCATGAATGCTTGAATAAACGCGAAAGTTTGTTACATTGACATCAAACAATTAGCTCGACGAGGTTATTAGGAGTATGGTTTCGCATTGCGGTCAGTGATATGATATAGACGCAGCGACATATAGCGGATGGGCGGTTGGCACTCCCTTGAGAAAGGGGGTGTTAATATGGTGACATACGAAGCAATGAACATGTTATTCCAATTTGGGTTGTTCCTCGCAGCAATGGCAACAACCATTGTAGCGAGGATTGCTTTATACACCAACAGAAAAAAGTAACCACCCACCGCTAACGACCAAGTAAGCAGGGTGATTACTTTTAACACCTTTGTTCAACTGGCCAACCGCACTTCATGCGGGTGTCAGCTGCATTGACTGGGTGTTGACGCACTCAGTCCTTTTCAATATAGGTTTAGTTTAGCACAAATATTCGAAAATAACACCTATCGCTCGTTATTGGGCTATACAATAGAGATGCAGGAATAAGAACTAATCACGAATGTTTGAAAAAACATAAAGATTCGTGCACATGCAGCGCTCACTCGAATCCTCCTTGGTATGCAAATTGGGGGTCAATTCGTGCAGATATGACACCCCGCGTCATACCAAGAGGGCTCATTGTGTTCAAGTCTCCAAAAAGCTTCTAACAGTAATGCTCCTTATTGTAATATATGTTAATAGGTGTATACTCCGTATCGGTTAACTGGGTATTTTGATTATATAAAAATAAAACAAAATATAGGGAGTGGATCTGGTGAAAAAAGTGTCTATGCTTGTTTTAATATCACTCTCTCTTTTTGGGTGTGGTGAATATTCACCTTCTAAACATGATGTAGTCAATTCACACGGAACTATAAAAAATCTTGATCTACTTGAAAAATTTACGGAAGATGTTTCTAACAATAAGGACAGTGAAGTTCGTATAGTAAACTACACTGATGAAGGTGATCCAGTAATTCACGACTTGAAGTATTCCGATGAAAAGTTGAGTTCTAAAATTGATACAAGATTCGATGAGTTCGGTGATCAAGGAGTAATAGAGGATACATGTAAGAGTATTAAAATAATAGAAAAAAGCGATCAAATAATTTATCAATTAAGAGGATGTGAAATTTACAAAGAAGGACTTCCTATAACTATAATTCCCAATGATTAATACCGATAATCTCCATAATGAAAAGCAGTCTACTGTAACCGGTAGACTGTTTCTTTTTTAGCCAGGTCAAGGCATCTAAGAACGGGGGACGGGCTGCCTTCTAGATTTACTAAGTGGGTGTAAGCGGGGAGAGCTGTAAGTGCCTGTATAAGAAACAATCATGAATGTTTAAACAAACACAATAGTTTCGTACATAGGCATCCCTAATCCGAGCAAGTATTATTATTTATACACTCGTACGAACCCCCCTTGAAAGTGGAATCTCGCAACTTTCAAATACCCCCTTTCGTCAATTGTATGCTGTACATTACGACTAAAACTTCGCAGTCAAAAAAGCAGGAGAATCGATATGAAAAGATCCGAATATAAAGAACAACATAAAAAAACAATGAAAAAGAGCCGCAGCCTGAAGAAAAAGATCATTCGTTTCGTGTGTGTCGGTGCTGTGCTTGCTGTCCTTTGTGTACTACTTGTACTGAATCTCTTCATCACATTCAGCGATGTCAGTAAACTCGAAGAACCCGCACCGCGATCGACAGTTATTTACGATCCGAACGGAGAAGTGATCCGCACGGTGTCGAATTCGAAAATAGAAGGTGTATCGATCGACCAGATTCCAGATACGCTGATGGAAGCTGTCATTTCCGTGGAAGATCAGCGGTTCTACAAACATCATGGTCTTAATTATTTGAGGATGGGGCGCGCCTTAGTCGAGAATGCGTTCAAAGGAAAAATCGCCGCGGGAGGCAGTACGATTACGCAACAGCTTGCGAAAAATGTGTTTTTGACGCAAGAGCGTACCTTCTCCCGTAAGTTCAAGGAGCTGATCCTTGCAAAGAAGATTGAACGCGAGTATTCGAAAGAGGAAATCATAGAACAGTACTTGAACCAAATCTATTTCGGCGACGGGGCATGGGGTGTCCAACGTGCGGCACAGACTTATTTCGGTAAAGATGTCAGCGAATTGACGTTAAGCGAATCTGCGACACTCGCAGGGATCATTAAAGCCCCGTCGAATTTATCGCCTACGAAAAATATGGAAAAGTCGGTGAAGCGGCGCAATCTGGTGTTGTCGCTGATGCTGCGTGAACAGTATATTAGTCAGGAAGAATATGATGAAGCGATTGGAAAGAAGCTGGAACTGGCCGATTCGACAGTGCCGCATGATGAAGAGAACTATCCGTATTATATCGATCGTGTAGTAGATGAGGCGGTCAATACGTACCAGTTGACGAAGGATGAAGTACTGTCCGGCGGATTGCATATTACAACTGAAATCAATCCGGTCGTCCAGAATGCGCTCGAAGACGTGTATGCAGACAACAGAAATTTCCCGGAGAGCACGCCGGATCAGCTGTTGCAGAGTGCCTCTGTTTTCATTAATCCTAAAACTGGTGGAATTCTCGCGTTAGTCGGTGGAAGAGGAGAGTATACGCAGGGACGCTTCAACAATGCGACCGATCTCATCCGGCAGCCCGGATCTGCGCTAAAGCCGCTTGCCGTCTATACTCCGGCACTCGAGAACGGGTACCGTATGTCGGATTTGATTTTGGATGAACCCCTCGATATGGATGGGTACTCTCCGAAAAACTTTGACCAGCAATATAGAGGAGAAGTGACCATGTACGAGGCACTTGCGCAATCGTATAATATTCCTCCCGTCTGGCTGTTGGATCAGATCGGCGTCCAAGAGGGCGTGGATGCGGTGGAACGTTTTGGGATTTCATTGACAAAAAACGACCGTACGCTTGGATTGGCGCTTGGAGGGCTAGACAAAGGAACTTCCCCCTTACGGATGGCACAAGCGTTTTCCGCGTTTGCGAATGATGGCGTGATGGAGGAAGCTCATGCGATTACAGAAATTAAAGATTCGGAAGGAAAAGTGCTTGGGAAGTGGCAGGGAGAGTCCGTGCAAGTGACGGATGCGGAAGTTGCCGAGCAAATGACTCATATGTTGCAAGGCGCTGTAGAAGAAGGAACTGGGAAAAAAGCACAAATTTCCGGTATGGACGTAGCGGGGAAGACAGGCACCACGCAGCTCCCATTTGAAGGGGGGGATGGTTCCAAAGATCACTGGTTCGTCGGCTATACACCTGACATTGCCGGTGCGGTCTGGCTCGGATATGATCAAACAGACGCCGACCATTATTTAACCTCTACCAGCAGTTTTACTGCACCGCCCATTTTCGCGCAGGTTGTGTCACAAACAGCCAGTGAATTATCTACGAAGACCTTTGATTTGTCGTTAATTAAAGATGAACTAAAAGAGCTGGAGAAGCAGGAGAAAAAGACGAAGAAAGAAAGAGAAAAGAAAGAGAAGAAAAAGGAAAAGGACGGGAAGAGAAAAGAGTTTTGGGAGAGTATCGAAAAGTGGGGACAGAAGTGGTTTAACGATTAAAAAATGGCACCTGTGTGAGAAACTAATCTGACTATGAAGATTGTAAGGAAAGGTTTGAGGAAGAGGATTCAAGGTTAGAGCAGATATAACATGAACTCTTTTAAACAGGAGTGTGATGAAAGGAGCTACTTGCATGGAAGAGGTTAGCAAAGAT
This sequence comes from Sporosarcina sp. ZBG7A, assembly GCF_000813425.1. Lineage (GTDB taxonomy): Bacteria > Bacillota > Bacilli > Bacillales_A > Planococcaceae > Sporosarcina. Next base: position 31,433 of record NZ_JWIB01000019.1, on the reverse strand, counting down.
TATTCTAAGCATTACTCAGATAAGAAATTTTGGGACAAAGTTGTGAAGTTTGGCAAAACAGCCGGAGTGAAAGTAACGTACACCGCCATGATTCTTTACTATACGATTCAAAAACCGTCAGTTCCGAAAAAAGCGAAAGGAATCGTTTATGGAGCATTGGGGTATTTTATTTTACCATTAGATATGATTCCAGATGTGATTCCAGTAGTCGGGTATGCCGATGATATTGGGATGCTTCTTGGAGCTATAGCCATCATTGCTATGTATATAGACGCGGAAACCAAACAAAAGGCTAAAGATAAAGTTGTGGAATGGTTTGGTGATAGTGTAATGGATGATGTTGTATCTGTAGATGAAGAAATTGAAAAGAAGAGTAAAAAACGAGAAGCGAAATCATAATGAGTGCTTATGCATAGGCAAGAAAAGCGTCAACTCCACATGGTTGGTGTTGGCGTTTTTTACATACTAACCAAAAAGTGAAAGGAAGAGTCCATGTCACTTTCAAACAAAATGAAGAGAGAGATTCAACACTACCTAAATGACAACTACCTACCTGAATTAGTTTTCTATACTACGCTAGAAGAACACTCCAAAATGCTTGAATCAGAAATGCATATCTCAGAAAATACACGCAGCTTGGAAGACGTCCTCAACCAGGTACATGAAACCTTTTCAGAGAAGCTGCTGCGTACAATTGATGAAAAAGGTTTGGTAGATAGCGATATATATAAGAAAGCGCACATTGATCGAAAGTTGTTTTCGAAAATTCGTATCAATCCAGAGTATCGCCCGAGTAAGTCGACGGTTCTTGCGTTCTCGCTTGCGTTGGAATTGGATTTGGATGAAACGCAGGATTTGTTGCTAAGGGCCGGATTTGCTTTGTCTCCTAGTAGTAAGTCAGACGTCATCATTCAATTTTTCATAACCGAAGGAATTTATGATCTTTTGCAGATTAATGAAGCGTTATTCGCTTTTGACCAACAAGTACTTGGTGGGTGAATTTGTCGCTTTGCAGGCGACCAAGTCGTTGCATTCAGATGCTATTCTCAATGTATAGAAACGTTGAGGAGGAGATTATGATGAGTAAAGGTCTAACAGAATTGGTTTTTATCCTAGATCGAAGTGGTTCAATGAGTGGGCTTGAACGGGATACGATTGGCGGGTATAACGGGATGCTAGAGAAGCAGAAGAAAGAAGAGGGTCACGCACGTGTGACGACGATTCTTTTTGACGATGCATATGAAGTGTTGCATGACCGAATCGATCTTCAGACAGTCCAAGCGATGACAAATGATGCGTATTATGTACGAGGGATGACGTCTCTGTTGGATGCGATAGGGAAAACGATTAATCACACGTCTGATGAAGAACGTGCAGAGAATGTACTGTTTGTGATTACGACGGATGGATTGGAAAATGCGAGTAGTGAATTCACGTACGATAAGATTCGAAAGCTGATAGACGTGCACAAAAATGAGCATGGCTGGGAATTCATCTTTCTTGGAGCGAATATCGATGCGATTGCAACAGCGAGTCAATTCGGTATTTCTCAAGATCGTGCAGCGAATTTTCACGCGGATGGAGAAGGAACGGAATTAAATTATGACGTGATTAGTGAAACCATCAGTTCGTTTAGACTTCATAGTGAAATACGAGAAAATTGGAAAGAACGAATCGAAGAAGATTTTACGACTAGAAGTTCTAAAAGATAAAAGAGGATTAATTTATAATGGTTGCCAGTGTCCGACACAACTCCAGAGCGATTCAGTAAAGTGCTTAAGTTGCGTGGTGCTTATGCGGTAACTCGTAGCGAGTTAAAAAGAAGCGCTTCGTTAGATAACGATTTCTGATTCCCCATTAAAGGACAAGGACCTGGATCACACACAATAGATGAATCAATCAGAGAATATTTTTAAAACCTAAGAAAACCGGTTCTATAAATTCTATAGAGTCGGTTTTTAGGTTTTTAGTTTAGGTATCAGAACCATCCATTATTATATGAGTAAAAGAGGCTAATCATTCAAACTCTTCATATTCGTTCGGGTGCTGACCCTCTACTCTTCCTGCTTCGCCTTTATCCAAGGAATCAATTGTTTGGATATCTTCTTCACTTAATTCGAAGTCAAAGACATTAAGATTTGCTTTTTGATGTTTGTATGACGATGATTTTACGATCGGTAAGACACCGTTTTGCAAGTTCCAGCGAATAATAATTTGCGCTGGCTCTCTGTTATATTTCTCAGCGATTGATACAATGGTATCGTTTGTTAACACATCATTTATTTCGCGCCCTAAAGGACTCCAGGCTTCTGTTAGAATACCTCGGCTTTTATTGTACTCTACCAGTTCGTTATTGTTGAAATATGGATGGCGCTCAATTTGATTAGTTTCAGGCGTAACACCTGTTTTTTCAATGATCCGCTCTAGGTGTTCCGGTAAAAAATTCGATACGCCGATCGTCTTGATCAGTCCGAATTTCTGCGCATCCACTAAAGCCTGCCACGCATCTTCATATTTACCTTGCTTCGGAAGTGGCCAATGAATCAAATATTTATCAAAGTAGTCAAGTCCGATACGGTACAGTGATTCTTGGATCATGAGAATCGCTTTGTCGTAATCATGTGAATGGCCAGGGAGTTTTGAGCTGATTATCAGTTCTTCTCTTGGGACAGATGACTGCCGAACCGCTTCTCCTACCATTCCTTCGTTGTTATAGTTCGTCGAGGTATCAATGAGTCTATATCCAGCTTCGATGGCTGATAAAACGGACGTTACTCCTTGTGCACCATTGATGTTCACCGTTCCAAAGCCAATTGACGGGAGGCTTGTACCATCGTTTAATCGATGCGATTGTATGTTATTCATACTTATCATACTCCTTTTACAATTATTTTATCTGATAGGTCTTTCTCTCATTTTCCCTTCATGAGAGCTGCCAAACCTCCTTGAAAGCTTTGCCTGTGCGCAGCGAAATCAAGGTGATCTTCAGAATTGTTTTGGAGATGACTTTAGACAACCAAAGTTTTTAGTTAATCCACCTCATCGAGCATCCACCTGTCGTTTTTTCCATTTCCCCTTCAGCCTGCTATCATAATAAGCCCAGATAACAAATCCGCTGACTGCCAGCATTGAGCCATAGACGAGCATCTCCCAAGTAAGCAAAGCTTGAAAGGTGTCTTGAATGGAAGTACCACGGACAAAGACGTCATATGGATTAGTGGAAACATAGGAGATCGGCAGTTGGTCACCGATGTCGTAATTTGCATAGGTGTTCCGGGTCACATCTTTGATGACCTGTATGGTATTGCCGTCTTGGTCGTCAAATGCTACCGTGAATTCGCGTATGGAATCTTCGTGATTCCGATAGGTGATATATGAATACGTGTCGAAGATCGTTGCTTCCGTTTCTGTCTTTCCGAAAGGCATTACTTTCCTGAAGAGATTAAGGAGGAAGCGGGAGGCGAAGAACATGAAGAATAGGACGATGGCGCCGGCGATTCCCCAGCCGGTATCATGCTGTTTCTTATTCCTGTTCTTTTTGCGCTTTTTTCGTTTCTTTTTTACATAACGCTTGTATGCGGACTTCTGTTCCGCCTGTTCAATTGCGGGAATGGAAAGAATAGTAGCGATCAGGCAGCAGAACGCTAAGAATCCGAGTACGCCTATGCCCGCCAGATAAAACATGCTGTCCATAAGGATATCCCGGCTCGTTGAAAAACCCGTCGGACCGTTCGCATAGCCCTCTATTTCATCCCCCCGAGTAAGTTCTTCCGCCTGTTTTTTTGAGATGCGGTACAGTTCTTCAGATGGTGTTCCGTCGGGCTGCTCGATTTTCACATTGTAAGCAGGAGGTCTGAACAGACTTTTTGTACCGACTATGCTCGCGACTGTTTCTGACTTCGGCTCTGTGGACATTAAGTCATACTCTTCTAAGTATGATGATGTAAGACCCCACGTCAGCAGACCGAAAAAAATCGTAATGGCCGCCATTCCTATTAGTTCCTTAAACGTTTCCATTTGTGCCACCCCTGTAGTTTCATTGGTTCTATCATAGCGAAATGGACAATGAAAGAACAAGAGATATCGGAAACAGGACAATTTTAATCTGGAAATATAAATGAGAGGAATGGCGAGTATGACGAGTATGGAGATGCGATCGCTGAACGTTGTTCGAAATTTGAAGTGCAGCGAAGACGAACTGAAACACATGTGGTTTGTGAGGGCATAGAAAACATCAAAGTAGATCCATTATTTACGTGAACCTAATTATTTCCCATCGTACTCAATTGATTTCACTAAAATTGGGACTTCAATTTCTTTTTGTTCCGTCACAATTCGGAAGGATGTTAACTTGGAAGATAGTTTTTTATCAATCGCAATTAAAAAGCTTCTTGGTGACAGATCTGCTGTACACACATCATCCAACGGTTCAAAAGTAATCACTAACTGACTCTCTTCTATGTTGGTGTTGAGTGAATCAAGGATATAGGGACAACTGCCGGATTCAGTCATTCCGACAAACAAAACATCGTTCGTCTCAAAATCTACATCTGGAATTGCACCTTCAAGTTGAAACTCTTTCCAAGAATCTTCGTACACATCCTGTGTTTTAACAAGCTCAGTTTGAATCCCCTTTGGTACAGATTGATTGCTAATGCTTTCAAAATTGCTCGGCAATGTCTTTTCAGAAGCAACCAGTTGAGCCTGTATCGACTCAGTTTCTTCCGTATTGTTTTTATCAGAAGTACAGCCCGCCATTACAAAGACAATACTCATCATGAAAAACACAGTCAGCCTATTCATATGCTCCCTCCTTTGCCAACTAGACGAACAGACAACTGGAAAGTTACACGAATCAATTTGAGTCTCTGTCCACGTAAATATCAAGGAAGTGTAAACACACACGAGTTTGACATGCAGACTGCCATCATGTGGAGGGAATTGACCATCCTATGAATACGGCAGGTTTCATTTCTAAAGAGTCTTGACGAACGATTCCATCAATATTAAGCTGATTGAAGAGTCAGATGCTGGAAAATCAGGTGAGCGGTATGAGAAGAAGTGTTCTAGTTTATTGACCTTCGCTATTTTAACTACATACCAGCCGTGTCTTTTGGCGGGAAGAACTCGATAGAATTGATTCCATTCTTTTTCTGCTAACGTTCAATGAAATAAACCTGAATAATGAAGGTGCAGCTAATAAATGAAATGAAAGTGGGAATGAGCGTGAAGAGAAGTTATATAGTTGCTGTGCTCCTAGCGGCGGTCATTTTTATTTCTGTGCTAGTCATCGATAGTGGTCACGAACCGAATCCTAATTCTGAAAGAACGATCGAACATGAGGCGCCATCGGGTCCAGGCGTGGTATCTGACTATATAGATTCACCGACTTTGACGGACCATCAAGTTGCACTGAACGATCTTTACGTGAAGATCCCTTACCAAAAAAGAGACATCGTGCTAACAAAAAGAACAACGGATAAATACATCATTGTGGACATCACTTCTCAAGATACTGGTGAGTTGCTATATACATATGGTGAGTCGGCAGATCATGGGAAAGAGAAATTGGTGTTTAGAGAGGTTACAACGAAAGAGGGAAAGGTTCGCCTGCAAATGGTCGTGGACATTGATTTTGAGTCGGGGTTAATTAGAAAAGTCCTAGAAACAAAAGTAGTATACGACCCGAAACCCGAGAAAGTTAGATCCGAAATGATTGGCGCTGGCTCGCGGTCTGGAAAGTTTCCCGCTGAGAATGTTGAAGTCTTGGCGAGTCTCTATTTGAATTGGAGGAACGAAAGTCAGGAGTTGTATGAAGGTTATGAAATTGGCGTTATCAAAAAGTGAACAGTGAAATATCCGCCAGCGAATATAGAAAGGGGTAGCTTTGCCAATGGCCATTCTGACAAAGGATACACAATACATACGAAGTCTTTATTTGAAGAGAGACCAAATTAAGTCCTTTGCGCGCTATCCGCTCAATCTTCCTTTCATCTGCGGCTTGGAGGAGTTGGCATTCCATCCGAATGTCACCTATATCATCGGGGAAAATGGGATGGGGAAATCCACGCTGCTGGAGGCAGTTGCAGTCAGCCTTGGGTTTAATCCGGAAGGGGGCACGCGGAATTTCAATTTTTCGAGCTATGACTCGCATTCCGATCTGGATAAGTATCTTCGAATCGTCAAAGGCGTTCATCGGGCGAATGATTCGTTTTTCTTTCGTGCGGAAACATTTTACAATGTCGCCACCCACATAGAAGAACTGGATTCAGAACCTTTGGGAGGACGAAGGATCATTGATTCCTTTGGTGGCAAGTCTCTCCATGAGCAATCACATGGGGAATCATTTTTCGCGGCGTTCATCGAGCGTTTCCAGGGGAACGGTTTGTACATATTGGACGAGCCGGAAGCAGCATTGTCGCCAACCCGGCAGCTCGCGATGCTTTCAAGGATTCATGAGCTCGTGACAGAAGGTTCACAGTTCATCATCTCCACTCATTCGCCGATCCTGATGGCGTATCCAACAGCTTTTATCTATCAGTTGGAAAACGAAGGGATGAGGGAAGTCGAATTGGAAGACACTCCACACTTTTCGATCATGAATCAATTTTTCAGCGACCGGGACCGGTTGCTCCATCATCTATTCAAGCGATGAAAGACAAAATTTACATGTGGATCAATTCTAAAATAGAGAAAAATAGGTGGGCGAAAAAATCATGAATGTTTAAACAAACATGAAAGTTTCTTGCACAGTCACTGTGAAAATTAAGCCACTTGCTGCCCTCTGGCAAGTGGCTCTTTGCCATTTAGGGGAAAAGTGGGAAAAAAGAATGCACTGCAGTTTACCAATGAGGTATGATGAAATGACAGATAGTTCATACAATAATATGAATCTAATAACTTGACTTTAAGAATAAATAATAACTATAAACCTGCTATGGTGAAGTGTGACTTGCTCCTCCACAGCCAAATCCGCGCTTGCTTAGCTGATAAATTGAGTTTGAAACCATCTGAAAACTTCAGGAGGATTGATGGGATGACGAAGAAGTGGTTACTGGCTATGATTTTGTCTATGCTTTCACTGAGCGCGGGCTGTTCAGTCTGGGATGGGATCCGGGGATGTCCGGATGGTCAAATTGATTGGGCGGATGTCCTCATGATAAACGACATTAAATATGGCAGTGACATGATTAATAAAGAGACTACTCTTCCCGAAACAGGAGATAACCTTGGTAAGGTAACGTATATGCTAGATGGTCATGCATGCTCTAGCCATAAACTGAAAAATGGAGAGGCAACGTATGTGTCGGTAGGGACGCCAGTGTATGAAGTAATAGGCTACAAACCGGAATTTCGTGTTTTCGCGGATGGGCGTGTGTTTCAAGTGATCGACAATCCGAATGCAGAAACGCTCGGGGACCTTGCCGACATACGAGGGAAAGTGACCAAAATCAGCATCCGAAGTGATGAAGATGATACCCTTCTGGGTGAACTAGACACCAGACAGACTGAGGAGTTTCTTAAAGAATACCTAGCGCTTGCTTATAAAGGAGAAATAACCCCGGAAAACAAAAGTGATAGGGACAACAGGGTCTTTATATACTTCCATCTGGAGGACGGATCCACTTTCCATACAATCTACATGAAAGACGAAAATATAATCGGTTATGAAGGACATGGCAACGAGAAAATGAAGAAGATAATTGAAGCAGTCGTTAAGGAGTGACGGCGTGCGCGGGATATAAAGAGTGCAAAATGAGAGGTGGACAGAGATGAAATCGAAATGGAAAGTTATTACCCTTTTGGCATTGGTTTTTGTTATCACTGCCTGTTCAGGACAGTCTGCAGAAAAGGATAAAGGACGACTCGTCCGGATTGACGTGCAACAGGTTGATGAGCATGGCAAAAAAGGAGAAGAAAAGATACTTGTGGAACACGATGACTTGGAAGCGGCACAAAAAGCATTCGTTAATACGGAGTGGCAGTCAAATACCAAAGCGGACATGGCGCGGCCAGAAGACGTTCTGGCAACTTTCTTCTATGAGAAAGACAAAAACATGCCTGAGTCACTTGTCCAATATCGGATCTGGTTCGAAGAAGACGACTCTGCAACTATCATCAGCAACAAGGAAGATGAAAGCTATGGCAGGATGAATCCTGAAAGCGCTCAGGTCCTGAAAAACCTGTTCATTAAAAATTAACTGTAAAGTTGCAGGAACCGGTAAGGAAAAAAACAAACCAAAAATTATATTGTCGCTTTGCACGACGCAACTCGCGGACGGCTCTGAATAGTGTTCAAGTTGTGCGGTGCACAGGCGGTGGAAACTGTAGCACTTTGCCCAGCTGCTCCCGGTACAAAACTTGGAGCAACTGGGCATTTTTCTATTTGCATTCCTATCCGCCACACACGACCAATGAAATAATTTTCTAAACTAGCGTTACCAAATACAAAATATAGTGTCTAAGTATATAGAAGAGAGGTGAAATGATGTCCGCAGAACAATGGTTTGAGGATTATGCCAGTGCTGTGTACAGCTATATCTTCATGCAAGTGCGGAACCGGCACACAGCAGAAGAACTGACACAGGAAACGTTCGTGAAAGTCGTGGAAAAGGCGCATCAGTTCGACGGTCGTGCCGCGGTGAAGACATGGATTTTCCGAATCGCCTACACGACAACATTGAACCACTTCAGAAAAAAACATCCTCTGACTCACTTTTTCGATAAGGACTTCCATGTGTTCGGTAGCCACCCGTCCTCCGAAGAAATGGCCGAACTTAACGCGCAGGAGACCGAATTTTATGAAGCGCTCCACTGCCTTAATAAGAATCAGAAGCAAGTCATCCTACTACGGCATATCCAGGGGTTCTCCACGAAAGATACAGCCGAAATACTTGGGAGCTCTGAAGGTAAAGTGAAGATGAGACTGAAACGCGCACTGGACGCATTCAAAAAAGAACTCGAGAAAGGAGGAATGTCTCATGAAACCCTATACCGACGATGAACTGACTCAAAAACTCGGAGCCCTTTGCGAGCCGTTTCAGCCTACAGAGGAACAAAAAAGGGCGATGCACCAATCGGTCTTCCACGGGAAAAGTGTACAGGATAGGTATCGTAAGTTTCATTGGAAGCCTGCGATTATTTCTTTGCTATTGCTCGTTTCAATCGCATTCACTGTGACAATCCTGATCGGCAAACCAAACTCGCTTAGTTCCGGATTATTCGCTAAAGATGTAACGGATTCTTGGGAAGGCACCATTATGAAACAGCAGGATTCGTTTGAAGTGACAAATTACTATATTGCTTTCGATGGGAAAACAATGTACATTCAAAACAATTTTATGGGAGATTCCTTCATGGGAACAGAACAGAGTGAATCGGAAATCAGGGGAGCATCTGAGAACTATCAAGCAAAGCTGGCCAAAATGAAGCTGCAAGAGGGCGACTATAAAAACTATACCGTTAAAAAGAAAAAAGATCTGTATACCATCACCGTACCCGGCGAAAATAACTTCTCTTACACATTGGAGAAAACCGCCCCACGACAATATGTTGGGGAGGACGGCATTCGTTACAGCGTGAACAACTACATCGACTAAATCGCAGCAAAACCAAAAATCACCAACTGAAATGTTTGAATGCCTGTTCGCGAAACAATCATGAATGTTTACACAAACACGAAAGTTTCTTGAACAGGCTTTCACTAATAAAGGAGTGGTCGTGTGCAAGGTATTATTTTTGATATCCGGAACGGAACCGGAAACCAGCTGTATGAATTGCTGAATGGCATGACTGAACCTTCATGGTATTGGAGGACAGGTCCCGGTGAATCGTATTTTGCCGGGTATGAGAAACGTTTTTTTTCGCTGATACCGTTATGGAGGACCGAGATTTCATCACTCATTTAGCAACTGGCCAGCACTACCTAATCTTTGTCGACTTGAAAGCATTTCCATCCTTAGATACAGTAAGAGAGATAAATAATTACAAAGAATTCATGGAGAGCTCCTGCCTGTTTTCACTTCTGGTAATTGACTCTGTCCAGGTCATCGCCATCGCTAAAAATAACCAGTTGATTTCACATCTTTCTAAGCGGGCAAGAATACTTGGGTACACAAGTATTGAACCACTGAAGGGTGACGAGCTAAAAGGGCTTCTTTACTCAGTGTGGGGAGAGTAGCTTGCCATATAAAAAACGTAAAAGGTGCCTGTGCGAAAACAATCATGAATGTTTAAACAAACATGATTGTTTCTTGCGCAGGCACCAAAACTATGGATTAAAGATCTATATATTTACAGTATTCAGAAAAAGGAACTAACAAATTAATTCAGTAAAACCTCACACTCACCGTACCCTCTGTTTCCGCATCCATTGTGTCGCTACCCACTTTTCCCCAGTTACCACAGGCGCTCCGCCATGAAGCGTTACATCATTTAACATTGGATCATTATAGAAATACTCAAAGTAGACGGCCATCCCTTTTCTCGGCGATACGGAGAAGTTCAGGTGGGGGAAGAACGTTTCGCCACCTTCCTCTACATCATTCAAGTACATGACCAGCGTACTAATTCGGTTGTTTGTTACCTTACTAGTCGACGAGAAGAAATCGTGATGTGCTCGGTATTCTTGACCCGGCTTGTACTGAAGGATTTGCAGACCTTCTCCATGTTCAATCGGGATATTCATAACCGCTTCAATTCTTTTTTCGATTCTCGCAACAATTAGGTTTTCGCTTTCTTCAATAAACATACTGCTACTCGTTCTTAACTGATTTTCTTCACGTGTGGTGCCGATTTTTGAACGTTTCATCTTGTCTGTGGACAATCTGATTAGTTCATCGCACTCTTCATCACTTAACATATTGCCTAAAACGACGATCATTGGTTCTTCGATTTTCGCGACTATGTCAATCTCTCTATCCGTCAGTATCTTTTTACCAACGTGATTAAATATCGTTTGCTCTTTATTCTCCGCTATCAACTTCGAACACCTCTTCAATAGTTTGATTTTCAAATCAAATACGCCCTGTGGCTATGAGTGTACAGCTAATGTCGGACTTCTTGTACGGTTCACACTTCCTCTTTGGATGTAAAGTTAATTTATTTTATCATGCTGGAATAAGAATCGTAAATTAGGAATGTAGTCAAAAAGGTAGTTATATATTCCTGTTTTTACTAATGTGTTTGCCGTTTAGTCATATCTAACTAGACTTCACAAATATTTATGAAGAAACAATCTTCATTGTTTAAACAAAACGATAGTTTCTTGATCAGACACCTGCAACGACTTCTCATATTTACTTATAATAAATTTAGTGATATATTGATTAAGTCCAATCATCCTACAACTTTTCAAAAAAACCTTCGGAGGTGCACTCATGCTGAAAAAGACAGAACGTTTGTCGTTGGTTGAGCAAGTGGTGATTCAAATTGAACATCTTATCGAAAGTGGCCATTGGCAAATTGGCGATCAATTGCCTGCAGAGATGCAATTAATGAAGGAATTTGACGTGAGTCGGAATACACTAAGAGAAGCAATTCGTGCTCTAGTTCATGCGGGTTTACTTGAGACCAAACAAGGGAGCGGTACGGTTGTAAAATCATCTAGTGCCTTTGGTGTAGCGCTTCATAGACAAGTTGAAAAGTCGAGCATCATGGAAACGTTAGAGGTGCGTCTTGCTTTAGAAAGAGAAGCAGCACAGCTTGCAGCCATCCGGCGTAATGATCTTGATTTAGAAGCAATGACCGAGTCTATTCAGTTATGTAAATTGGCATCTGAAAAAGGAGATGTACAAGAATTTTTACAAGCAGATATTATATTTCATAAAGCAATGGTTAAAGCATCACATAATAAGATGTTAGAACGTCTTTATGAACATATAACTGAACCACTGCAGTCTTCAATCGAAGAAATAATGGTGGCAGATGCCTACTTTAACTATAGTGAAGAGATTCACTATGAATTACTAGAAGCCATTAAGAAGCAAGATGTGCAAGCAGCTATTAGTTATGTAAATACATACATAAACGATTTCAGAAAGAAGATTAAACGCATTCAGGAGGACTAAACTTGCAAAAAGATACAAAATTACAACAAACAAAAATAGATTCTAAGAAAAAATGGCTTTTAATGATTGGGGTCATCTTAATTGCTGCCAATTTAAGGGCGCCACTTACATCGATTGGTTCTTTAATCACATTAATACGAACGGATTTAGGTATTAGTCATGCGTTGGCGGGGACGATTACAACACTTCCTTTACTCGCATTTGCTCTTCTTTCGCCTTTTGCACCGAAAATAGCGCATAAAATAACGATGGAAAGGACTATTTTCCTTTCATTAGTTGTCTTGGCAATTGGTATTGTCTTACGATCATTATTTGGAACAGGCGCATTATTCGCAGGAACTATTTTAATCGGGGTTGCGATTGCGTTTGGTAACGTATTGCTACCTGGGTTTATTAAAATGAACTTTCCATTAAAAGTTGGGATTATGACTGGTATGTACGGTGTGTTTATGAACATCTTTGCAGCGCTAGGGTCCGGCTTAAGTGTACCTTTAACATCTATCGGTAAAATTGGCTGGGAAGGATCACTCGCATTTTGGGCGATTCCTGTTTTCATTGCCATTGCGGTTTGGGCTCCCCAATTGAAAAAGGGTAAAGATCCAACTGGATATTCGATGGCCACACCAAAAGAGAAATTATCGTTAGCTCGTTCTCCGCTAGCGTGGTCGATTACGGTATTTATGGGATTACAGTCTCTAATTTTTTACACGTTAGTGACGTGGTTGCCAGAAATCCTGCAAGGCATGGGGTATAGTATGAGTGCAGCTGGATGGATGTTATTTTTAATGCAGTTTGCTATAATTCCATTTACATTTATAATTCCTGTACTTGCTGAACGCATGAAAAATCAAATCGTCCTAAGTGGGGCCACTGCGGTGCTGTTTATACTTGGTATAACAGGCGTTTTAATTGGGAATCAGACTTTGATGCCTGTAGCAGTCATTATGATTGGTATGGGCGCAGGTAGCGCATTTAGCCTATCAATGATGTTTTTCAGCATGAGAACAAGCACTGCTGTTGAAGCATCTGATATGTCAGGTATGGCACAGTCGTTTGGTTATTTACTGGCAGCAACAGGACCAATTGTATTTGGTGGTTTACACGATATAACAGATAGTTGGACAATGCCACTTATCATGTTAATTGCTTTAGCTGTTGTCATCTTAATAGTTGGTATTGCTGCTGGAAGAGATAGAGTAATTGGAAATACAATTTCAGAGAACTAGAATCACAAGAAGCCGTTAACCGTGTATGGCACAACGCTACAGAAATTCTGAAGGTTGTCGAAACATATGCAGCGGAAAAATAAAAGCTAGATGAAAGCTATTTTGTAGCTCTCATCTAGCTTTTATTTATATAGAGGATTCGAAGACGACTTTCTGTCTCACCACTCATTTGCGGGTTTTGCACGAATTTGTTTCCATTACCGAATTGTAAGAAGGGCTCACTTTTGAAATGATGATCCTATTCATTGATTGAGCCTATCTGCAACTCTCGAATTTAATTGACTATCTTTTTAGAAAACTATATAGTTTGGTAAGACCAATGATTAAACTGGTCATACTAAACGCGACATTTTCATAGGCTAGACCACCTCGGGAATTTTTCAACCATACGATAGGAGGAATGTAAATGAATACTAAGTACATGAAAGAGTTTATCACGTATCCAGATATCGCTATTATGCTTATTCTGTTTATTCCGCTCATGGGTTATACTTTATTAAATGCTCTCTACATTGGTACGTGGATTGCTTTCATTATTGGGATGGCTACTTATGCAATGAGTGAGTATGTAATCCACCGATTTTTATTTCATATGAAGACTCCAACTAATCCTTTTTTACTGAAATGGATTAAGCGCTTACATTTTGATCACCACGCTGATCCTAACAATTTAAAACTGTTATTCTTACCGCTTTGGTTCAGTTTGCCTGGCTTCTCAATCTTTGCGCTCATTTTCTACTTAATAACAGGAAACTTCCAATTAATGATTGCTTATCTCGCAGGAATCGTAGTCTATTTTATGTATTACGAATGGAAGCACTACATTGCACATCGACCTGTTCAACCGCTAACGGAGATAGGGAGAAAGATTAAGAAAGCCCATCTTTGGCATCATTTTAAAAATGAAAACTACTGGTTTGGTGTGACGCATACCTCTGTTGATAAAACGTTCGGAACTTATAGAGATCAAAAATTGGTCGAAAAAAGTGAGACTGCAAAGAATTTAGAGAAGCGCACTTGAGTGGAAAGGTATAGACGTATTCCACGCTCTTTATGTATACGTTGCCAAAAGGAGACCTTGCTATGAATCGAACAGCATCTGTTGAAAAAGAACTCATTAAAGCAATCCTTCAAGGAGAATATCTAACAGGCAGCCAAATTGAGACGGAAAGAGAATTGGCCACTATCTATAATATAGGGCGTCCTGCGATTCGAGAAATTTTACAGCGCCTAAGTCATGGCGGTTGGCTGACGCTTAGAAAAGGCCAACGCGCTGTTGTGAATGATTATTGGTATGGCGGAAATATTACAACGATCGTCGATATTATTGAGTACTTTGACCAAGTACCTGATGCTTTTGTTCTCTACTTTTTAGAACTGCGTATTGCGCTAACACCCCAATATGTAAAAAAAGCAATTAGGCTGAATCACCCTAAAGTAGTAGGCTTGCTATCCGAATTCGATGAGTTACCAGACACTCCGGAAGCTTTCGCGTCTTATGATTGGAAGGTGCAAAAAGAGTTAGCTAGATTATCCGAGAACCCTCTTTTTGTACTCGTGCTTAATAGCTTTGAGCCAGCTTATGTAAAAATGGCAATGAAATACTTCGAAACCTCTTTTCGCCGAGAGGCATCGTTGAACTATTATAAGAAATTAATGGCCGTTGCATTAAATGGTGATGATCAGCAAGCAGAAGAGCTCGCCCATGCGATGATGGAAAAAAGCTATACGTTATGGGCAAACCAATTATCATCTGATGAAAAAATCGGTGTGAGATTTAGGTTCGAAGACATGTAATAAGTGAGTTGTGCTTTGCACAGATACATAAGGGGGGAGAGAGATTACAATTACTAAATTACTAGTCAGGTTTCTTTCATACGTTCTACTCATAGCTACAGTCTTCATGATGGATGTTCCAAAAGGGAACGCGGATTCAGCTGACGAATCCATCACCATCCTTTTCACGCATGATTTACATGACAATTTCCTTCCGTTTGAAATCGATAGAGGGCAAGGGGAAGTGACAGTTGGCGGATATGCTAGATTACATAGTGCGATTCAAGAGCAAAGAGAAAAAGATCCGGATGCCCTATTAGTCGATGCGGGTGATTTCGCAATGGGGACATTGTTCCAAACGATTTACCAAACGGACGCGCCAGGTCTAAAAATGATGGGACAAATGGGATATGATGTAACCACAATAGGGAATCATGAGTTTGACTTTAGAGCGGAAGGGTTAGCGAGAAGTTTACGCGCCGCAAAGGACAGTGGCGAAGAACTCCCTAGCATTGTTGCTTCAAATACGATCTTTCCGACAGATGAGGATGGCGAGTTACCCGATAATATAAAAGCTTTAAAAGAAGCGATGAATGAGTACGATGTGAAAGATTATATGGTCATCGAGCGTAAAGGGATTAGAATTGGCATTTTAGGGTTGATGGGAGAAGAAGCAGCTGGCAATGCTCCTATGTCCGGTGTTACTTTTAATAATGCGATAGAAAGTGCCAAGTCAACGGTAGCTACGCTAAAGAATGACGAGAAAGTTGACCTTGTCATTGCTCTTTCCCATTCAGGTACGTCCGAAGACCCGTCCCAATCAGAAGATGAACTCATTGCAAAAAAGGTTCCGGACATTGATGTCATTATTAGTGGTCATAGCCACACAACTCTAGAAGAACCAATTATTATAGGAGATACAATTTTAGGTTCAGCCGGCGAATATGGAGAACATTTAGGTGTGTTAACTATTTCACAGAATGAAAATGACAAATGGACAGTCAATAATTATGAACTACAGTTAATCGATGATTCACTTCCTTTAGATTCAGAGATTACCAAAACAATTGAGGAGTATAAACAGGTGATTCAGGAAAACTACCTTCGTCAATTTAGGATGGAATTTGATGAAGTGCTTGCTTACACACCCTTCGATTTCACTCCTTTTACAGAGTTAGGGATCGATCAAAAAGAAGAACCATTAGGGAATTTGATAGGGGACTCCTTTGTTCATACCATTCAACAATTGGAAGGGAGCGAGTATGAGCCGATTGCTGCAGCTGTTGTCCCTGTTGGTACGATTAGAAATTCATTTAATAAGGGGAACATCACGGTTTCAAATGTATTCAATGTGAATTCTTTAGGCATCGGTCCCGATGGGATTTCTGGGTATCCTCTGCTAGATATTTATTTGACAGGGAAAGAGTTAAAGACGGTTGCTGAAGTTGATGCTTCGATTACGCCAATTATGAACGAGGTTCAATTGTATATCGCTGGTTTAAGCTATACGTTTAATACAAATCGTCTCATTTTCAATAAAGTGACAGATATCAGCTTGCAGTCTCAGAATGGCACAAAGGAAGAAATCGATGATAAAAAACTCTACCGTGTCGTAGGCGGATTATATTCAGTTCAAATGCTCCCTTATGTAAATGAAAAGTCTTTTGGAATCCTTTCTGTTGTGCCAAAGACAAAAGAGGGGAAGCCTGTGACAGATTTTGAAGACCATATTATTTATATGAATGATCACCAGGAAGTGAAAGAATGGTACGCCATCGCCAATTACATGAAATCGTTTGAAAAAGTAGACGGCGTCGCACAAGTGCCCGCCTATTATAATCAACTGAAAGATAGAAAAGTCGTAGTTCATGATGCAAGTATTTTTGCGATCCTTAAAAATCCGAATGGCATTATCCTAACTGCATACGGGATCGTGCTAGCTTTCGTTGGAATCCTTGCTTTACTGATTACCTATATTGTGAAAAGGAGAAAGCGTAAGAAGGGAACTGCAGTTTAAAGCCGCTGTCTTAGCACGGCACAACTCTGAAACAGCTCTACTAGTGTTGAAGTTGTGTGGTGCACAAACAGCGATTATGAAGGAGTTGAGTTGCTTGAGTAAAGTACTATTGGCCTTAATAACCATAATGGGGCTTGTCTATATTTTTCTAATTCCGGAAGAACCAGTAGGCATCAAAATCGCGTTTAAACTAGTTCCAATGACGTTGATTATCCTGTACGCGGCTACGAACACGTCTCTTGTAACTCCTCTTTATAAAAAGATTGTTCTCATCGGTCTTGCGGTCAGTATGGTAGCGGATGCGGCAATTTATTGGTTCATGGCTGGCCTTGCTACATTTTTAGTCGCTCATTTGTTTTATATCGCTGCTTTCCGGACAGCCCGCCGCAAGTCTGTTCCTCTGATTGCTGCAATACCGCTTATCCTTTACGGGATTTTTATGGTGTTTTGGATTGCGGTTCCGCAAATCGCTTCAGGAGAAGTGGTGCTCGGCGTAGCAATCATTGCTTATATGGGGGTCATTTTGCTGATGGGGTGGGAAGCGATTCGAACACGCTTGCCACTGGTGATAATAGGGGCACTTCTGTTTATTTGCTCGGATTCATTCCTTGCGATCGATCGATTTGTCACCCCGCTTCCAGGTCGTGATGCACTCGTCATGATTACTTACTACGCTGCGCAAGTCTTTTTTGCCGCAAGCATTGGCAGACAGTATGTGAAGCTAGGTCCTGACAAGGAAGCGACGATACCTAGGTAAGGAAAAAAGATAAGATTGCTACACAATTTGTATACTAGAATCCATTAAAAGCAACCATCTCTTCTACTAAGTCTGGTAGATGAGATGGTTGCTTTTTCCTTTACGAAAATAGCGGAAAGTGGTTACCAGTGCACGACATAACTATATTGTGCTGAAGGTTTGTAGTGCACAGTCTATCATTTTTTGTCGAAGGTTATGTATGGACAGTAGACTTAATATGTTTGTTGTTAGACTATTACGGGAAAATAAATGAAATAGATATACAAAGGAGGACGAATAAAAATGAGTTCTGTAAATGTAAAACAGTATATTGATCCGTCTTATAAGCTCTATATAAATGGGGAGTGGACAGAAGGTTCAAAAGGTGAAAAACTCGATTCAATCAATCCCTCTAACGGTGAAAAACTATCGGAATTTATAAACGCATCGCATGCCGACGTTGACGCTGCTGTTGACGCTGCACAAAAAGCATTTCCTGAATGGTCAAAAGTAGGCATTGAGGAAAGAAGTAATATTCTACTAAAGATTGCTGATGTTATGGAAGAAAATATTGATCATTTAGCTATGATAGAAACGCTTGATAACGGAAAACCATTGAGAGAAACAAATGGTGCGGATCTTCGGTTAGCTGTTGACCATTTCCGTTACTTTGCCGGTGTGATTCGTTCAGAAGAAGGGACAGCTCAACAACTAGACGAAAACAACCTAACTATCGTTCTCAAAGAGCCTCTTGGTGTTGTTGGACAAATTGTTCCGTGGAATTTCCCAATTCTTATGGCTGCTTGGAAACTTGCACCTGCCTTAGCTGCAGGTAATACAATTGTCATTACACCGTCTTCTTCAACATCATTGAGTCTACTAGAGTTTGCTAAGTTATTTGATCCCCTATTACCTAAAGGTGTAGTCAATATCATTACAGGTAAAGGATCAGAATCTGGTGATTATCTCCTTAACCATGAAGGTATCTCTAAATTGGCATTTACGGGTTCTACGGAAGTAGGTTATAAGGTTGCTAAAGCAGCCGCTAATCGTTTAATCCCTTCTACTTTAGAGTTAGGTGGTAAATCTGCTAATATTATTTTTAATGATGCACCTTGGGAGCGTGCGATTGAAGGAGTTCAAATGGGTATCCTTTTAAACCAAGGACAGGTTTGTAGTGCAGGTTCACGTATCTTTGTCCAGGAAGATATTTACGACGATTTCTTAAAAGCAATGAAAGAAGCATTTGAAAAAGTTAAAGTAGGACTTCCATGGAAAGAAGGCGTCCAAATGGGTGCGCAAATTAATCAAAAACAACTAGATAAAATCTTGGAATACGTTGAGATTGGTAAGGAAGAAGGGGCTAAAGTCGTTACAGGCGGTTATCAACTCAAAGAAGATGAATTAGGCGATGGTGCTTTTATGGCACCAACTATTTTAGCAGATGCCGACAATAAAATGCGCATCGCTCAGGAAGAAATCTTTGGACCAGTCGCAACAGTCATTAAATTTAAAGACGAAGACGAGGTCATTCAGCTAGCAAATGATTCCGACTATGGACTTGCAGGAGGCGTGTTCACACGAGATATTAATAAAGCGCTTCGCGTTTCTCGTGGCGTTCACACAGGAAGGATGTGGGTTAACCAATTCACAAACGTTACTGCCGGTGCTCCATTTGGAGGGTATAAAAAATCAGGTATCGGTCGTGAAACTTACAAGAGTATCTTAGACGCTTATACCCAAACAAAGAATATTTTTATTAATACTAGTGAAGAAACCGATGGCATGTATTAATGAAAAACTGGTGTCTGTTCACGATGTGATCTTGAGTTGATTCGAAGTTGTTCGGTGCATAGGTAGAGTCAATGGGTATATGAAGATTGTAATGAAATTGAGAGAAGTTAGTAAAGAGAAGCGATCATCATTTTTTGGTGGTTGCTTCTTTTTTAATATCAAAATTTGTATTAGAACCAATCATAAATGTTTGTATGAAGAGAAAACTACTTAAAAAGGTAGCTCTAACTAAGAGATATTTAATTGAGAATTATTATCAGCTATAGTATATTAGAGAAAGAATGATACTTATAATTACTAAAGGGGGATTTAAAATGCAAATATATTGGACTAAAATAAATGAGATTATAGAAGAAACGTCTGAGGTGAAAACCTATTTACTCGATTGTCCTGAAGACTTTACATGGGAAGAAGGTTCTCACACCCACTTTGCACTGGAAGGTTTTAATGCTGGAGAGAAACCGAATCGTAGCCTGATTCGTCATATGTCCATCTCCACTTTGCCTCATGAAAATTCGATTGGAATTACAACCCGAATCAAAGAACAGTGCTCCGAGTTTAAAACGATTTTAAGAAATCTAGGTGTCGGCGATGAAGTTGCAATATTTAAAACACATTCAAATGTACCACTTAAAAGAGAAGATAAAAATGTTTATTTGCTGTCTTCAGGTGTAGGTTTGGCAACGTTCAGACCGTTGGTACTTGATTATTTTGAACGTGCAGACAATGTCAATCAAATCCATTCACTGAACATTGACTCGTCAAAGAATTTTTTATTCCCTACTATATTTGAATCCGCGCCTGATAAAAAGTTCACCTCACAGTTCGTCGATAACCGAGAAGACTACTATGAAGAAGTGAAGCAACTTGCTTCAGACAAGAATGGGCTTTTCTATGTTGTCGGCAGCGATGAATTCCTGGTACAGAATATTAAAGTACTACGTGATCAGGGTGTCAAACCGGAACAGATTATGCTTGATAAACGTGAACAATCTCTTTCTGAGTTTTTGTCAGTAGATTTGCTAATTTAAGTGAGGCAATATACTTAGTGATGCCTGCCTGTGCAGAGCTCAACTTCAGGAGTATTCTGAATAGTGTTCGAGTATTGCGGTGCACAGGCAGCGATTACTCAAGTGAAGAAATCGTATGAATGTGGTAAGATAAACATATACTAAAAAAGACAGGGTGCTAGAACACCCAGTCAATGTAGCTGACATCCGCATGAAGTGCGGTTAGCCAGTGGAATAAGAGTGTTAAAAGTAACCATCTCATCTACTTAGCGTGGTAGCGGAGGGTGGTTACTTTTTTTGCTTGGTGTATAGAGCAATCATCGATACAACCGCTGCTACAGTTGCTACGAGAAACATTCCAAATTGGAATAACATGTTAATTGCTTCGTAGGTCACCATTGTAACACCCCCTTTCTCAAGGGAGTGCCAACCGTCCATCCGCTATATATCGCTACCTTATTATTATACCATTTATGAAGTATAAAACCAAACGTATGTTTCATTTTGCGGGAAAATTTAGAAATTATTATTTACATTAAAGTGATACACAACAGCCAAATTAATTGCCTTTCTCTTCTCTTTATTTCATCAAATTCGGCAACAACACTAGCATTAGCACATTACTTGGTGTAGAAGCTATTCAGGATTACGACTCATAATAAATGCGATGTCTTTATGAAAAACAATCATGAAGAGTTTTGAAATTAAGTAAGTTTCAAGTGCAGGAATTCAATAATATATATAACAGAAAGGCTTCAGTCGGATGATGAGACTGAAGCCTTTGTGTTTATTGAGTTTAACTAGTTTTAGCATCTCAGCTAACATTTCACTTACCATCTCGTTCGTCATTACCGTCTTAATTGATAGCACGGAAAAATTTGAAAAGTTGTTGGTCCATATCATGAAGGCTATTCAGAATAAGGTCATTCAAAGAGAAGGGGGAGTGTCGATCAATCTGTTTTATCATTTGCGTTCTACTTTCTGGGATGAGTTTATAAGATCTGGATTGTAAAATCGATCCACTAAATTATAAATCGTCACGAGTTCATAAAGGATAATTAACTCCGGTGGAAATTGAGTTGGATGGATTTCATTGTTTTTTGTGATCTCTTCATTGTCTTCCCAGAAAAGATCGGTGATGTTTTTCAATTGCAGCTGATGCTTTTGTGAATTATAGTCCTCTGCATGCTGCAAGTCATTCGAAAGTTCTGTTACAGCGTCCATTATGATATCACGCTCAGATTCCGACCAAGAAATTTTATTTAAGGGTAAATAGCGTAAATTCCCCAAATGATAATCGAGATTATGCAAATAGGATAATTGCTTTTCAGCCATAAGAAGTCCCTCTCGATCTCCACCCATTAAAGGATGCAAGTTCGATTCATCCTGTTGAAAACGAATTAATGTTTCTGTTTTTAGAATTTCCTTATTCAGTTGGTGAATGATTACTCCATCTATTTTGCGATCTAGTTGTTCGTCATAAAGAATCGTTTGGAAGGTTTGTTCCATAATGGTTCCGGCCCGTGCCCCGATTTTCTGGAGACTATCTAAAATATCCTTCCGATAATCTGGGCGGAAGACGATCATGTTTACAGCGGTAGACACCAATAGACCTGTGGTGGTTGTACCTAGACGGATGAAAAAGGAGATTAAATAATTGCTGTGGATGACCTCAACCATAGCGACAGCTGTCAATGTTGCAACAAGAAGCCCCGCATGGAGCTTCAATTTGTAGCAGGTTAAAATGGTGAAAACTGCAGCCAAAGTATATGTAATCGGTGAGTTTCCAAAAAGTGCAATGAAAAAAACAGCATATGCTGAACCAATAGCAGATGCCGGAAATCGAACGATGCCTTTTTTAATGGAATCACTGACGGTCGGTTCAATCGTTACAATTGCCGTTATAACTGCAAATACAGGCGGCCAGTGAAACCATTCACAAATAATAGCTGTTAAAAATATAGCAATCCCTGTTTTTACAATTCGGATGCCATGGAAATGAAAGTTTCGCATATATTCTTGTCCCCTAACACATTAATTTTAACATAGAAATACAAACGTCTGAGTACGATATACCTCTGAATACTGGGTTATTACAAATATAATGACCTAATTTGAAATGCGAAAATAGAGCTTGTTATTATTTATCAAGTATTGAGATAATTATTGATTTCTGGTAAGATGTGGATATAGTGGGTGAAGTGCAATTGATTCATAAAACTATATTTAAGGTAAACAATCACGAAGTTTTGAAATAGGAATACCTTGCTGTAAAAAGGAGGCCGACAGTGGGTGTCTTTCAAGTTGTGTTTTTCGCAATAATAGCGTTTGTATTGTTTTTTAGCTTGTTCTTTAAATCGAAAGAAGAATTTCTGACAAGGTATTTAGTATATTTCATGGTTATGTCATTCTTTTTTCATTTAATCTTTCAGTCCAAGTCAGTCGTGTGGATGGTTCTATTTTTGTTCTGTGTAGTAGGGATCATACTCTATTTGGATTCCTCACTCATTAAAAAGAGTGTGCAAATACTGAGCATGTTAATCTTTGTGTCTCTTTTTCGTGTACCATCTGGAACAACTGAATTCGGTAGCTATTTGAAAGAAGAACATGGAATTTATTGTGCAGGAATTGAATGTCTGCAGGTTTCTGAAAATGAGGATGTTCCTGGCATGAAGTCTGAACGTTCCGCAATACAATCTTATCACCTAGCCTCGTATTTCTTTTGGGCAAAAGGAGAACTCGAAACAGACTCCATCTCCTTGAAAGCTTTTAACGTTATGGGTTTCTGGCTTCCGGAGCGAGGTTCGAATTAGAAGTCACTTTATTATTTGAAGATTCTTTGCTGGTTTGAAAATGATTTTATGAGGAGTTTCGAATCGTTGGTCCTAGACATTAGCTTGAGGGTCACTAAAGTGAAGGGACATCGAAAAGGGAAGTGATCTATGAAAAACGCTAAGCGATTCTTTATAGTTCTAGGACTAATTTTGTTTGTCTGAGGATCACTTTTCATGCTCTATGCTAAGTATGGACTGCCGTGGAAATATACTTATATGAAGAAAGAAATGACGAATTACTTGGAGTCCCGGTATTTAGACGAGTTCACATTAGGGGCAGTCCATTTTGATATCCTTCATGAAAGAAGTTATTACAGTGATGCGACAGCTGCTTCTACTGGCGTTACTTTTTCTGTAGGGATTTCGAGGAGCGGTGAGTTCGATGATGGTTACGGTTACGAACATTGGTCAATTTATGGAGATTCTCTGTTAAAACCATATTTCCCAAAAGCATTAGGAATCTCAGCGAACGTTACTTTTGATGAACCTTTACCTAGAGGGAAAGACGTTTTGGATCATCTTTCGCACACTTACTGGACGGTATATATCGATATGCCTTTCTTCATATCTGATGAGGATAAAAAAGTAGGGCTTGAGAACCTACTTGCAGTCATTCAGAAAATGGACAATGAGGAGATTCATCTCAACTATATGCTAATTGGATATGGTGGAGATTATGTGGAATTGAAGAAAAACATCCAGCAAATGAAGGGATTGAAAATTGCTGACTATGATATGTGGGAGTAATAAATTACATAGAATTGTAAACTAATTCATAAGCTGGATATTTCGATTTGTCATGAGCAAGAAAGTAACATAATTAGACACAAACGAGGAGATGTACTATGAAAAGAGTTCTATTATTTTTTGCTGTATGGGGAATAACATTTATAGTAGCTGTGCAACCAGTAGCCGCAGCAACAACTAGTTTTCCTGATGTTCCAGAAAGCAATCGATTTCATGATGAAATTCAATATTTAGTCAATAAGGAGATCATTAGCGGCTATTCCAATGGGAAATTCCAACCAAAGCGTAATGTCACTCGAGCGGAAGCGGCAATTATGATTGGCCGCATGCTAGGCTATGATGGAAAGCCACGTGCTACGCAGTTTACAGATGTCACAGCGCAAAATGGAGCAAGTGGATATATTTCGGAAGCTGCCGTCTATAAAGTGATTTCTGGCTATCCAGATCGCACATTCCGTCCGAATGAGTACATCTCAAGAGGCGATATGGCGATAATTCTGGCACGTGCATTTGATATTGAAACTGGATCAGTTCGGAAGTTTAAAGATGTCAGTGAACAGATGAAAGCATATTCTTCTATTAAAGGAATTGCAGGGAATTTCATCACAACAGGTTATTCTGATGGCACATTCCGTCCGGCTAGCAAAGTGTCTCGGGAACAGTTTTCTGCATTTCTAGCACGAGGTCTTAGCTCCGAATATAAGCAAAGAACGGTTAAAAAAGATGGTTATTCTCGTGATATGACAAAGAAATACGTCTTCAACTCTCCAAATGGAGATATCCGCATGGAATACAAAAAAACGACGGGGAAATTTGCTGAGGTTCACTACGCTGGGTTCTTCTGGGTGAGTGAAGGTCCAAAATCTGGAGACATCTCATACTTACAGCAAGAAGAGACGGATGAAAAGCTGATTGAATCTTATCCGTTCTCCGAGTACTACACAGACCTAAAGTATCCTGTGGAGGTAGGAAAGTCTTGGGTAGGACCATCACCAAGTGATATGTCTAAAATAACGGGAATTAATAAAACAGTCAAAACACCATGTAAAACTTTTACGAATGCTGTAGAAGTGACCGTAAATGGATTTAAACTTTATTATGTAAAAGGTATAGGTAGCGTTAAGACAGTTAACCCAACAGGTAAAGTGGTAAGTGAATTGAAGTCAATTCAATAAGAGAACGTCTAAACGTCGGTGATAAGCCGGCGTTCTTTTAATATTGGTGGATAAATTTGGTATACCAGTCATGCCTCGTAATAAAAGAAGTAATCGTATGAAACGATTCAATACGATTACAACTTCTTCTTGTTTATCTAATATCTATGTCTGCATCTTTGAGCGCATCAATTATCATATCTGTAGTTAAGTCAATGTTTTCTTCACTATCATTTAGGTTGTTTGATAGTTTATAAAATTTATAAAAGTAGGAGCTGGATAGGATCGAGAAGAATAGCGAATTGGGTACTAGTAAAAGGATCAAACGGGCTCCTATTTGTATCTTAGCAATTACTATTGGTTTAGTATTGCTGGCCTATTTAATAGATTTTTATCCTGGTGGATATTCTTTTAAGGAAGTTGAAAATAGAGTCATTGTTGAAAAGGGTGTCTTTAAGAAAGAAACCTACAGCCTTCCTTCAACTACAAAAAATGAACTCCAAATCGCATGGTTAGACACTTCCATTAAGAACTTAAAAACAGACTGGTTGATACGTGTTATCTCAGTAGGAGCTATTCTAATTGGTATAAGCCATTACTTTGAAAATAAAAAAAGAGCAATATTGATAACATCAAGCTCAATAGGAATTGTAATGGCTATTCTATTATACTTTCTATACTTAAGGGATATTGGATATATAGAGAGTCTACTAATGACTCTAAGTAAAATACAATGAGGAAACCTAATGTAGAAATAAAATCATAAAAATTCCTGTTCCCGGGAACAACCATGAAATTTAGCTACACAAATACCTCGTTAACTATTTATTTTTAAGTAAGAGTGGTAAATCTAACTATTATATGAGACAGACACGCATATTCAAGTATTTATAGAGGGGGAACGAAGTGAAGAAATTCCTGAAAATTTCGTTTGTTGTGTTAGGGGTTATCATTTTAGGCATTGCACTACTTGTATTCGCCTTTATTCAAAGTATGAAGCCGGATAAAGATAAAGAAGAAGCAATAAAAATCCAAGCTGAGCAATATTTAAAGGAAAATTTTAATGAGGATTTTGAAGTCTATGATGCATTGTACGACAATATGGGAAACTTCGAATTTGAATATGCTGCAAAAGCAAGAAATGAGAACACACAAACACAATTTTTAATTTATTTTTACGATGAAACTGACAAAATGGTGGATACGTACATTGCAAGTAAGTGGAGAAAGGAACTAGAGGGTGAAATACATCCTTTTCTTTCAGAGAAACTCGGAGAGAACATCGATGTCTACGCCTTCTTTAATGACAGGATTGGAAATGATTTAGGAATTGATCCTAATGGCTCTAATAGTTATAAAGATTTCAATGTCGAGGCAACTATTCGTTTGACGATACCTAGAAAAAAGAATTCCGATGATGAGAGAGTTTTTAACGAGTTTATATCATATTTGAAAACAAATGATAAAATGCTACACGGTACCGTTCTGGTTGCCTATATTGCTGAGAATGGTGTGATTTTAGAGGACGATGAATGGTGGAGGGATTTCTAAGGAAAAGGTAATTATATTCTGCAAAAGTTCGTCAATCTTGAATTAGTCTTGGACTTAAAAGGAATATCATAAAAACAACGTAGATTCTAAAGTAAGGTAGAAAAATGAAGTGTATCTCGGAGGTTAACGATGAACAAGTGGAAAACGATAAAATCAAAGTATTTACATGAAAGTCCATTTGGGAATATTAGAATAGATAGTTGTGAGCTTCCGAACGGTAAAGTGATTAATGATTATTGCGTTAATGAATATTCTGATTGGGTAAATGCGGTTGTCATTACGAAAGAAAATCAGATTGTTCTGGTTGAACAATATCGTTATGGAGGGGAAGATTTCTTCTTAGAAGTTCCTGCTGGGAAAAAAGAAGGGCACGAAACGCATGAGGAAGGCTTAATGAGAGAGGTAAAAGAGGAGACAGGTTATACTTCTTTGAAAAACCCTATTTTCTTAGGTGAATTTATGGTGAATCCAGCAACACAAAACAATAAAGTTAGGACCTTTCTGATCCTTGATGCATTTAGCGCATATGAGCAAGATTTAGATGATACTGAAGAAATAAAAGTTAGATTATGTGACTTTGATAATTTTGGAAATGAAATAGTGGCAAACAAAATTAATACACAGTTATTTACGGCAACAGCTTATTTTATGGCTAAGAACTATATTCTTGAAAACGAATCTGGAAGATTAACCTAAATGACAAGCCAAGTTCTACAAGACTTATTTGTAGAACTTATTTCTTATTACTTTTTTTGAAAGGAGAACGTGAATGAGACAAATAATTGCTCTTGGTGGTGGCGGGTTTTCAATGGAACCAGATAACCCTTTGTTAGATTTGTATATATTAAAACAAGCAAAGTGGTCTAATCCGCATATTTGCTTCATCCCTACTGCAAGTGGAGATTCTGATAATTATATTTCTAGGTATTATCACTTTTTCAATCAACAAGAGTGTCAACCATCTCATTTATCTTTATTTGAACCTCCGACAAGGGATTTTGAGAGCTTTATTTTAGAGAAAGACATTGTTTATGTTGGTGGAGGGAATACTAAAAATCTTTTAGCTTTGTGGAAAGAATGGGGCTTAGACGAGATATTAAGAAAAGCGTGGAATCAGGGAGTTATTTTAACTGGATTAAGTGCGGGTTCCATTTGCTGGTTTGAAGAAGGGATTACTGATTCGTATGGGGATGGACTTGAACCAATCCAATGTTTGGGTTTTTTAAAAGGGAGTAATTGTCCTCATTACGATGGCGAAATAGAAAGAAGACCTGCATATCACAAACTTATTGAATCAAATAAAATACAATCAGGGTTTGCGGCAGACGATGGAGTTGCCATTCATTATAAGGACCAAGAAATTAACAAAATAGTTAGCTCCAGACTTAATGCTAAAGCATATCGTGTTTCTTTTGAAAAGACCGTGATAGAGACGGAGCTTCAAACAGAGTTTTTAGGTTCTTATTAAAAAAATATGTAGGAGTGGAGCATAATTTAGTTAAAGGTGTACTGTATGAAACATTCATAAATGTTGAGATTTCATATACCTCATCAATTATCATTCTCGCGTTAAATTCGATCCCGACATACAAATCGTTTAGGGAGGCTGAAAAATGGACTACATGACTAAGAAAGCATACATAGAAATCATTGAAGAGGGAGCTAGGCACGATGATAGTGCGGATTTAATAAAGAGAACAGAAATAAAAGCTGACCAGTTTAAATGGCTTGTTAAGCAGGCCAAGAAGGTAGAAAGCTTACAGCATGAAAACGAACAGCTCAAAAAGAAGATTAAGTATAATCTTGAACAAGAAGAATTCTTTGCATATCACATTGTTACTAGTCAAAGGATGAGTCTTGGACAGAAACTTTGTTTTGACGAGGATCAAAAAAACACCTTATATCGCTTCTTTTTTGAAAAGGAACGATTATCGTCATCTGGTGAAGACTTTATGCAGATTTTGTACGAACATTTTACAGATAAAGGATTAGACTTAGATAAAGAGAATGCAGAAGTAGTTGTTGATTATGCAAATCAAACGATTAGAGCTATTCGAGAAGTGATAACAGAAATGGTCAGACTGCAGGAATTTCCAAAGTATCCATCAAGGCTATCTTGCTTATACGCAGCGAAAAGCTATGAAGAAGCACTCAAATGGAAAGAATTATTTGTTTCGTACAATCGGAACGTCTTGCAGATTGTTAAACTAAAGGTTGTTGGGAATTATTTCGAGGGTGACGGAGAACTTTTACCGAAAACAGATGGTGTTGCTTTTGCTCAAAAAGTTGAACAAGCAAGAGCGTATTGGGAGGGTAATGTGAAAAACGATCTTCCTGAGCTTCTAATTAACGGGGAAATCGAGGTTGTGGAAATCATTGATGAGTTTCTAACACTATAAAAAGTTATCTGTGCGCTCAACAAGCATTGGATTATGGTACGCAGTATGTAAAATATCACAGAATGTACCTGTGTGAGAGACTATTATGAAAGTTCAAGCTGTATTTGAAATAGTATAAGAAGAGTTGTAAGTTAAAAGTAAGCAAATACCTATAGAGTCCAGAACTGTAAAGTATTAAAACAGGTCTGGATTTTTTTGATGAAAATACCATCAGCGACTGGAATAGATACCTAGGAATTTATCGGTTATTGCGACAAATTTCCTTTGTAAATGAGCCATGATAGAGATGAAAAGAGATTCCTGTGTAATAAAATAAAAAATGCAATACACGAGGAATTAGCATAAATACAGTAAACAGCTCTGTCTACTTAGAAGAAAAAGACATGAATTTTGTTTTGAGGACCTTACTACAGTTCGTTTGTTCCAAAGAATCCAAGGGAGCTTATGAGATGCTGAAGGAGATAGATTTGTAATATGAAAACAGAGTCGGATTTGTACGTTGGAAAAACCAATGCCTGTGCATGGCATAACTTGGACACCATTCTGATTTGAATTTAAGTAGTACCATACACTGGCGATGCTTCTTGTATATGTGGGGGAAACGATATTAAAAAAAAACTGTCATGTAATTGTAAACTATTCCATATGCTAGATAGAACGAGTCTTCACAAGCAAGAGAGTAATTTACATCTACAATAACAAGGAGAGGTACAATGAAAAGAATTCTATCATTTTTAGTTTTATGGGGAATTGTGTGTATTTTAGCTGTACAACCTGCTGCCGCAGCGGCAACTAGTTTTCCTGATGTTCCAGAAAACAATCGATTCCATGATGAAATTCAGTACTTAGTCAATAGAGAGATCATTAGCGGCTATTCCAATGGGAAGTTTCAACCAAAGCGTAATGTCACTCGAGGAGAAGCGGCGATTATGATCGGCCGTACGCTAGGCTATGATGGAAGACCACGTGCCACGCGGTTTAAAGATGTTACTGCTAAAAACGGAGCAAGTGGATATATTTCTGAAGCTGCCGTCTATGGAATTATTTCGGGTTATCCAGATCGCACATTCCGTCCGAATGAGTACATCACACGAGGCGATATGGCGATATTTTTAGCACGTGCATTTGAAATAGAGACAGGCTCGATTAGGGAGTTCAAAGATGTCCGTGAACAGATGAAAGCATATTCTTCTATACGAAATATAGCCGGGGATTTCATTACAACAGGTTATTCAGACGGCACATTCCGTCCGACTAGCAAAGTGACTCGAGAACAGTTTTCTGCATTTCTAGCCCGGGGACTTAGCCCTGAATATAAACAAAGAACGGTCAAAAAGGATGGCTATTCTCGAGATATGACTAAAAAATATGTATTCAGCTCTCCAAATGGGGATATCCGTATGGAGTACAAAAAAACGATGGGGCAATTTGGTGAACTTCACTATGCTGGCTTCTTCTGGGTCATTCAAGGTCCAAAATCGGGAGATATCTGGTACGTACAACAAGAAGAAACAGATGAGATGCTGATTGGATCTTATCCGTTCTCCAATTACGAAATAGCGCTGAAGTACCCTGTGAAGGTAGGGACTACTTGGAGTGGTTATGGTCTATCTGAAACTGATGCTTTTAAAATTACAGGAGTTAATAAAACGATAAAAACACCATATAAAACATTCACAAATGCTGTAGAAGTGAGCGAGAAAGGATATAAACATTACTATGTCAAAGGCGTAGGTCATGTGAAGACGGTTGACCCTACTGGGAAATTGGTAAGTGAATTGAAGTCAATTCGATAAAAGAACGTCTAACCATCGGTCGGATATTCTTTAGGCGACCAAATATCCATCCGTTATTTTTACTAATAATTTGATTTTCAAACCTTCTAACCCCTTAGTTAGAAGGTTTCAGACTGTAGACAAACTCCAGTAATCACGGGGTTTGCCTACAGTCTTTTTTTTTTTTTTTTACAATAGTATTAACTAGAAAAAGTTGATTTGCGCTGCGGGCGGACGCTTTCCGAGGGGGTTTGCTCTCAGCCGCTTCCCTCGCTTTGCTCAGTCCAGGGTCTTCAAGCTTCGCTGATCCCTCAGGAGTCGCCGCCCTCCGCTACAATCAACAGAA
>NZ_JWIB01000018.1 GCF_000813425.1 Sporosarcina sp. ZBG7A | reverse complement strand
CTTACCTATTGCCAACTTTTATGAAACAAAATATTTTCGGAGTTAATAAATGAATATTGCATCCTAAATAAGTAATTTTTAATGATTTTATTTTAGCGTATACAAGTATGGAATAATTATTTTTGAGGTGATTACATGAACTTATGGGAAACTTATGAGAAAGTAGATAAACATCTAAATGAAAAATTACTCACTATTCCTCCTTACCCTTCTGTTTCAGGCAAGAGGGTACAAGAATTGTTAGCTAGCTTAGAAAATCCAGATCCAGCTTGGGGAGGGTTAGATGGAGAAATATTAAGGATGGTAAAAAACCCATGGCAAAGAGCCTATCAGATTGAATATAGATTTAAGCCAACAATAATATTTAATGACTTCATGAAAGTAATTGAAAGTGCAACTTATGATTTGATGATAGGAAATTACATTTGTTCCTATTTGAGTTTGGTGCCAGTGGTAGAAGCAATATTACGAAAATGGTCTAATGAGAAGTCTAATGAAATTAAATCCATAAATAAAAAGGGTGACTTCGACAGGGAAATTTTTGAAGAAAACCTAGTTAAGTATTTAAACGAAAAAAATAATGAACTTCATACTAATATCGAGTTTCAAAAGTGGATTAGTAATCAAATTAAATATTTTGATTTTATGATTAGAGAAGTATTTTATCTTAGTTTTAATGCTTCGCAAGAAGGTGTGAAAAAGGAATTTAATAGAAACAGAACTTTACATCTCTTAGATAACATTGAGGACGTAGAAGTTTTAAGGGATAATACAACAAGAATCTTCTTATTATTAGATATTATTGCTGAACTATATTTAAGTCTTGATGAAGAACTTTATAATAATACTTTTTTTGCTGATTGTGAAGACAATATCGATTTTAACTTGAGATGGAAGATTTATCTGAAAAATGCAATGGAGTCTATAAATATGACAGATATGACCATAATAAACATTGCCTTTCTCCAACAAGATAAAAAACACTTGTCCGATGAACAAAAACAGAAATTTATTGAGCAAAAGGAATATCAAATACAGTTTATAAAATCAAAAAATAGATAAGGTGATAATATATTTTCGAAATTCTAAAATAGGGGGCAGTTGTGATAGATGTACTGCTCTTAAATCTGGCCATTTTTTGTCGAAGAACATGTTTTACAAGGTGGGAAAACAATTATTAAAATAAGCTAGGAGGTTTAAAAATATGAAACAATCGGGGTCGCTATACTTTTTCTGTGGGAAAATGGGTGCAGGGAAAACAACCAAATCAAAACAATTAGCAATAGAAAAACATGCGGTACTGTTGTCTGAGGATGAATTGCTCGCATCTTTTTATCCTAATCAAATCGAATCATTTGAAGATTATCTGAAATATTCAGAGCAAATCAAGCCATTTGTGAAAAAACATGTCCAAAATATACTAAGTGTCGGAACAGATGTGGTGATGGACTTTCCAGCTAATACTCAAAAGCTGCGAACGTGGTTTTTGGATATGGTGTTAGAGGTCAATGCTAACCATCAACTAATTTTCCTTAATCTAAATAACGAACAATGTCTAAGTCAAATTGCACAAAGGAGAAATGAACAACCTGAACGAGCAGATTTTGACACGGAAGCGGTGTTTATTCATGTTACTAATTTTTTTGAAGCACCAGAAGCATCCGAGGGGTTAAATATTTTAGAGTTTAGTGGAAAGGATTAACAAAGAATTCAATATAACTTTGTGTAGATTTCAACTAACGGGGGCATTTATTGCATAACCATTACGCTTCAAACAGCTAAAAAATAATTGAAAAATATAAAAAAAGTGATTTACTTTGTTAACTAGTGTGGGCATTCCAGGTTTAATTTTGATAGTCTTCGTACTTGCCTTGATTGTCTGGATAATAAGACGTATAAAATCAAAAAGCAGCTAATGATTTTCTGAAAACATACATAGCTTATTGAGCGCGATTAGGTATACAGAATCTGAGACTATTTAGTAATGAAACTTTATTAAAATCGCTTAGAAATGAAAGAGAATTCAAGGAGATGAAGCATGGATTCTTTATTAACGGAAGAAATGATACTAAACGATCTTATTAATACTTGTAATCGTTGTTTTGGTTTTAAGGTGTCAGAAGCTACACCTATAAAACGAGGCTGGCTAAATTTAAAGTGGAAAATAATAACAGATTCTGGTGTTTTTTTAATAAAGCAATTCAACAAGGAAAGATACAAAAAATATACCCGTGAAGAACTTGTACTAGCTCATTCACAACAAATGCGATTATATAATAATGGCCTTCCATGCCCAAAGCTTTATTCTCATGATGGTCAGTTTCTTATTGAATCTGAGAAGGGCGAACTTTTTATGTTAATGGATTATTGTAATGGAATAGTAATCCCTCCAGGAAAGTTAAATGATCATCAAATGTATGATTTAGGTCGCGTAACCGGGTATATGCATCATTTGTTAAACGACGGTACACTTAGCGTTACGAGCCACCCTGTGTTCATCCCACCAAGTCGTAAGGATCGCTTAAGCCATTGGAAGTCCGTTTGGGATATTGCGAAAAGTACTGGGAAATCGAATTTGTTACCGATAGTAGAAACGCAATATAAAGTAACGGAAACTATAGATTTGAGAGATTTTGATCTTAATAAAACTGGTTGGGCTCATCGGGATCTCTGGGTAGACAATTTATTGTTTGAAGAGAAGAAAATAAGCGCTGTTCTAGATTTTGATAGAATGAAATATGACTACCCTCAGCTTGATATCGCTAGGGCAATTATATCTGGGGCATTAAATGAATATGAACTCAATGTCTCTCTTGTTCAGGCATTTATAGAAGGATATAGTGAGCAACATTTAATTGAAAAAAGGTCAATAATTAGCTCTCTTAGAATGTTGTGGTTTATGGAAAGTACATGGTGGATAACTTCAAGTATGGATTTGCATAGTGGGCCATCAGAACGTTTTGCAAAGGAAATGCTATGGCTATCGGAAAATCAAAAAGAATTAGAGTTCATGTTAGAGGAAATATAGGTTCTCCTCTATAGTAGATATAGATTATCTGACCAAGTCAATAGAGCAGCCACTCAACAAGCAGGTGCAGTTACTGGATAAGGACTGTGTTTCAAATCGCTAATATAACGACAGTATGGGGGGGATGAGTAAGAATTTGCAGTTTATAGCTCTCCTCTTTTTAGGAGTATGTATTCTTTTAGGTTCGTGGCTGGTTGCAAAATCACTTAGCAATAATGTAAGCCCGTCAAAAGGAGAGCAATACAGATACGAACGTATTCCAGCCGATGAAAGCAATGTAATCATATTCGATAAGAAAACGGTGGATTGCTGGTAGAAGTTTATCGCTCAAAACGAAGAACCGGCCGAATGGAAAAACAGGATTCTCCAACTACAGAAAAGAAATAAAGCTAGTAAGAATTCATCGGTTAAAATAAGTGAATATTACAAAAAATAAAAGGAAGGAATTGGGACATTTTAAAGATAAGGAATCGAACTCTAGGAATTTAACAATTTTTCAAGAATAGAATTAACTTATATGATGATAATTAAAAAATGGAGTGAAGATCATTAGAAAAAACTATTAATATTATCTTTCATCGTTCTATTTTTGTTGTTTTTTGTTTTACTGAAACTTACCCCACAAATTGCAAGTGAAGAAAAAATAGGAATTGAAAATCCCGTAAAGAAAAAATTTTCACCCCAAACTGTATCACCAGGCAACACAAGTGAGTATGATATTAATTTGAAAATGGATACGGACGGAAAATTCAGATTAAAAACATCGGTCGAAATAATAAATATCTCAGAGGATCCTTGGGAACAATTAGTTTTTTATTTTATCCCTAATATGTATACAAAAAGTGTTTCACCTGATTTGGAACACCCTTCCACCGTCGATTTTCATAACATCTCGATTAATGGAGAACAAGCAATCTTTACTTTGGAGAAGGATACATTAAACATTAAGCTCTCGGACAAACTGGAGCCCAATCAAGAAATTAGAGTGGATTTTTCGTATGATTTAACCCTTCCTGAAGAGGGTTTTAGATTTACCAAGAGTAATGAA
The DNA here is from genome assembly GCF_000813425.1 of Sporosarcina sp. ZBG7A. GTDB lineage: Bacteria > Bacillota > Bacilli > Bacillales_A > Planococcaceae > Sporosarcina. Next base: position 29,273 of record NZ_JWIB01000018.1, on the reverse strand, counting down.
AATTTTCATCTAGCTCAATTTTATCCAATGCTGGCTACGTATAGAAATCATCAATGGAATAAGGAAGAGTACAGGGATAGAGGAGAGACTTACCATACCACATTTAGTAATTTCAAATTAACTTATGAAATTCCTGAAGAGTACAACTTAGTATCTTCATTTGATCACGAAGTGTTTCCTAGTCCTAACAAAGGTTCATTTGAAGTCAAGAATGTGAAGGAAGTTTTTCTAGCTATTTTAAAAAACCCAACACTAATGGAGAAAGAAGGGGACATTGCCATTCGGGTGTTTGGACTAAAAGAAGAAAATCAAGAATTATATAAAGAAATTGGTGACGAAGCATCGACTGCTATAAAATATTTCGAAGACATTATGGGACCTTATCCTTTCAAACAATTAGATGTGGTAATAGACGGGATAGCAATGGAATACCCCGGTATTGTGACGGCTCATACAATTCGTGGGGGGAGTTCGATCCATCCCAATGCACTTAAAGATATCGTAATACATGAAATTGCTCATCAATATTTTTATGGAATTATCAACAACGATCCTTATCGTGATGCATGGTTAGATGAAGGCTTCACGAGCTTTGCTACGAGCCTATATCACTTTTCAAAAACGAAAGAAAGTGTCCCTTATGAATCCATGTACAAACAAATTGAACATCTAGAGCATCCAGTAAATTTACCGCTGGACCAATACGAATCTAATGTGAGTTCATATGTTTATGGAAAATCTTCCACAATGTTATGGAGATTATTTGAAAAAGATGGAGGCCGAGAAGAGGCAGAAAAGTTTTTAAAAAACTATTACCAGTTTTATAAATATAAAGAAGTAAACACAAAGGAATTCGTACGATTTGCTCAATACTATTTTAACCTAGAAGACATCTCTGAGTTTGAAACTTGGTTGGAACTGAATGATTAACAACCTCCGCAAGTGTCATTAATAAACTGCTGTTATCCAAAAATCATATATTAACGACCTTGTGAAAAGAGAGGATAAATTGTCTAAGAGAAAACTTTATACGATATCGTTTCTAATCATATTTATGTTAGTAATCTAGCTATTACAATAAAACTTTGTTAAAGCATCGGAGACAATTCATTCAAAAGGGCTGCACAACAATAGCGTCAGGTAGTTGAAGAATAATTAAATGATTTCAGGGGAAAATACTCATTACTTACATCTATATTAAAGGAGTATTCGATGAGGAAAATCCTAGTAATATTATCTTTTGTTGTTCTTACTATCTATATTATTAACCATAAAATGGTTACGGAAAAACCCATGAATGAGGACTTATACAAAGATGCTTTGTTAACAACTTCAGGAAATATTAATTCCAAAAGTGAGCAACCTGATTATAAAATTATGTATGATACATTGCTTACAACACTTGACCCATCTATACAAAAGGAAATTACTAATTATTATGGTTATCTCAAGCAATATGGTTTATATGATGCTAAGATTCTGAGTATTACAAGAGAGCATGAGGGAAGTTTTGATTTTAATGTAAAAGTCCAAGTCACAACATTTGAGCATGCAGATGACCCTCCTTATGGTAAGGAAACAATGACTTTCAATGTAGACCCATTTGGTGTTAAAACAATTAGCTTTCAGCATAAGGGAGATAAATTAGAAAAAGATATAGATGAATTTTATAAAACAACACTTTCGGATATAAAACAGTCTTTTAATTTGAATCTGGAGTCTTACACTGCTTACAAATACAATCAATTGCAATACCACGCAGAAATAAAAAATGAATTTAAATCTCTTTTTACTATTGCAGAAGAAATAGAAACCAACATATTGCTTCCTGAGAGAAAGATACCCAACAAAAATGTCATTGACCCTGTTACTTTTCTGAAAGACAACACAGGTTATATACTCTTCAAAAAGTCCGATGGTACAAATGTAAATTACAAAGTACAAAAGAAAGATGGAAATTGGATAGTAACAGATAAAAATAGTAAACAAGGAAAGAAAATGGATTATAAATTACCATGGTATATATGGGGAAATAACAAGCCTGCTGATTAATTCAGTAGGCTTTTTTAAATATATAAAGTGTGTGTAATAATTTAGTCTGTTGTTGTATTTGATGCTGGAATTCAAATTGAATTTTTAGCGAAATGAAAGATACCTTTCCCCAATTCGTATTAAACCAACGAATCCTAATGAGGACTCTGATTTTTCGCCCTAGGAGAATATAAACGTCTTCACCTTTGATATTGAGGACACTTCTTCAATTAGTTAGGAGTTTAACTGAAGGTCATACATACTAAAAGTCTCGATCACCAATTTCAACTTGAAAATGGGTTTATTAAAAAATTATGAAATAAATGTAGAGTTAACAAAATAGAACACTACATTTAACTTTCGTATGAAAAATAATCAAGCATACACCACTAGTTTACTTGCTCTTGTGAAATATTGACAGATAATAGAGTGCATGCTAAATTCATCGTATTTAACTACTGAGGGGGTAAGTGATTAATGTCAGTTAATAAGGTAGAAGAATTTTGGCATAGCTACACTCGTGACAATATGTTAAACATGAGCGTTCCGGAAGCATGGATGTTTGGAGATGGTTCCAAAGAAATGGGAGATGAATTGGGGAGTTTAGTTGTTAGTGGCATGAAAACTGGGACATGTGCCGCGCATTGTATATACGAACTTGAAGACGAAGAAATTCCAAAAGAAGGTCAGTACGATATTGTTTTGGATGGAGACAATAATCCGTTAGCAATTATAAAATATACCAAGATTGATTTTGTGAAAATGAATGAAGTAACAAGAGATTTTGCAAGATCTGAGGGTGAAGGGGATTTAAGCTATGATTATTGGTATCGTGAGCATGTTAAATTTTTCACCTGGGAGTTAAGTCAGCATGGACTGACTTTTACTCCAGATTTATTACTGGTTTGTCAAACGTTTGAAGTCGTGACAGTTAACAAAGATTTGTTATGAGAATTTATTTTCCATACTACCCGTATACAACTTTATAGGTCTAAGAGTGCTGTAATAAAGGCGTTAAAACGACAGATACTCCATAAGTGAATTAGAGGTCTCTTCCATCATTAAATTTGTATTTTGTCCCGTTGAAATGTTCGGGTTACACTTTAAAAACATCTTGTTTACAACCCCTACCTGAAAGGGAATACACACACTAGTACCTGAAGGAGGTGGCGTTATGAATCATCCAGCATCCCTAGAAGAATTTGTGAAACAGGCGTCTCAAATGCAAGGAGATTTGAAGATGTTGTATGTGAACCAATCCGACTACACACCTGAAGAGGCGATTGTTTCGGATGAAGACACTGCTGGTGGAGTCAACATGCAAATGATCCGCTTACTTGCTTCATCAAATAAGAATGCAATTTATTGGGAAGACCCTTTTTACGACAGCGGTGAATTGGAACAGCTCAATATTCAACTCGATTCACTGGAGTCATTTACCCGGGAAGTCATCACCTTGCAAGAGATGGAAAAAACTAAATCCAACTTTGGAATGAAACAAGACTCCATCCAAGATGAAAATGAACCTTCGTAACATGTCTTTTCGCACTCGCGGCAACTGGCGTTTTCGTTTATAATGGATAGTAGATGATTAATAAGATCAGGTTCAGCCATTTACGAATGGCTGACCTTTTTTTACGGACCGAAAGAAGTGAAGGCCATGAACCGACATACCTTTGAAGAGACGGTAAAATGTGAATTGACTATGACAACGAGTGCTCGTAATGGGATTGAAAAAATCGCAAAAGACGAACATTCTTTTTTTGCTATGCAAAAATCATTCTATATACATATTGAAAAAAGACCGGAAAATCAGCAAGGCAGCCAAGCGTTTTCCTTTTTCTTTGATCCTGAGGAGAATGTGAAACTGAAAGAATTACTGGATGGCCGTGTTCCTGTGCTTGAATGCATCGTGAAAAATGACGGGTTTCTTGCGACTGGCTTTCATGTGCGTGGCAAGCGGGAACCAGTAGCAACGAATCGACGACTGCGAGCAACAATGAAATTCAAGTTAGGAAAGAGCTCTGGGATTTCGTTGCCCATCGATTTTGCAACACTTTTACGGGAGCTTCCAATTGCAGAAGAACGTTCGGAATATGTGAAAAAACGAATTGGTGGCTGGGAAGGCTACTTGCGGATCATGGAAAAGAATGCGGATGTTGAAGATATTCACGCTCGTGTAAAATCAGTCACATTGAGTGAGGATTTCCGACAAGCTTCTATCCGAATCGATGGTCTGCCAGGTAAAGCCTGGAGAACCATCACGGGATTTTCTGCAAAGTTTGCAGGTGTGGCTTATGACCTGGGGAATGTCGTCAATGCGGATAGGAAAGCAAATCGCATAGATGTGGAACTTAAGAACAGTGCCATCCAAAATGCGCGTAAAACCGGTTTTCAAGGAAAAGATTTCGAAACAATCGTTTTCAGTAACTTTGCAGAACTTAGCCAAGTAAGAAGGTTAAGAAGAGGGTTCAAGGATTTGCAAGACGGACTAGCCGCGAATGCAAACCTGGAGAAAATCTTATTTGAAGAACGTCCTGTTGTAAAAATAACGAATCGCAGGGAGCCTCTTGAGTTCGAAACTTCTCTGAATGAGTTCCAACAGGAAGCGGTCAACGGAGCGATGAATGCGAATGACTTGTACGTCATTCAAGGACCACCTGGAACAGGAAAGACTACAGTCATTTCGGAAATTTGTAATCAGGCTGTAAAAGCAGGTTTGCGTACACTCGTCGCCTCTCAAGCAAATCTTGCTGTAGATAATGCATTAGGAAGGCTACTCAACAACCAAGACATCCGGATTTTGAGGTACGGTAGGACGGAAAGTATTGAAGAAGAAGGTCGCAAATTCATTGAAGAAAATGTAGCCGAGCATTGGCGTACTCAAACCTTAGAAGCGATGGAGTTCCAGCTAGAACAACACAGTAAGCTTGAATCCAACCTACGTTTAGAGGAAGAAACATTAAATCAGAAAAACAAAACGCTGATTGAGCGAAGAGTTGAGTTACTAGAGCAACAGCAGCAGTGGAATGATGATAAAGAACAACTTCGTACAATTCAACAGGAAATAAAAGAAGTACAGCTCAAAAAAAAGGAATTACAACTTGCAATTGAAAAAAATGAAGCTACGAAGAAATCATCTGAGGGCAAGTTAGAAGAAGCCAAGCATGAAATTATTCGATTAGATACGTTAACGACTGGGGTATCTGAAGGAAAGCCTATGCTGAGTGAACTTGAAAGTGAACGCAAACAACTAAAAGAGCGAATTGACTTACTCAAAACGAGTCAATCGTTAACTGAAATGGTTGCACAAGTAAATGAGTTGCAGACTTCAATTGACCATACATTAGCACGAATTGAATCTTATCAAAAAGCTCTTATTAAAATGACGACAGTAGGAAAGTTGAACGATTTGAAAGATCTTTTGGACGAAGTTGAGTTTGTTCCGCCTCCACAACTAGATCACAAGATGACCGAGCTGATACGTCAAATTGATCGAATTCAAGAAGTGGGAGGAGAAGAGAGCTTTACAGCGTGGTCTGATACGGTTGCCCGAGTTGATAAAGCAATTACTACCGTAACAAAAATCCTGGAAGAGCATCAATTTCATAATCGTATACGCATTCCAAAAGGATTCAGGAATCGCCATTCTCTGCAGTCAATCCAAGAAACTGTTAGTCGGGTTGGACGTTATTTAGTTCAGCCCAATGTGAAAAAGATTTTAAGCACAACGTCCTTTTCAGTGGAATCCTATGATTGTCTGGAAAACTTAACAAAAGCGGTGGGGTTACTGCATGATCGCAAGAATTTCATTTCTGCGTTTCTTATAGAAGCACAATCCACGACTTCGTTGTTTGAAGACATTAAAAAGAAAGTAACAGAAGTCTTCAATGAGAACCTTTCAACATTAACGGCTAAACATAAGCAACTGCAAGGTCGTTTTGACCAGTTAAACGGGCAACTGTCAGAGGTCCAATATCTGAGTGATGAAACTTCGTCACCTGAAGCGATAGCTACGGTTCTTAGTGAGGTTGAAATTTCACATGAAGCTATATCCAAAACTATAAAAGACACTCTGGAAGCAGAGAAATCCTTGGAAGTAACAAAGCAAGGTCTTGAAAAAGCTCTTGAACAAAGGGAGACAATTCGAGCTGCCCTCCAATCATACTCAAACCTAGAAATTGAACAATATGAGCAACTGAATGAACTCAACGTTACTATTGGTGAGAGGCAGACGCAGGAAGGGAAGCTTACACAATCTTTATTAAATGACCCAGCTCCACTTTTGACTGAGAATGCGCAAGCTGAAAAAGAAGTGGAACAACAATTAGAGTTGGTTACTAAGCAATTAGCGAACGTTCCAGCCATCCAATCTGTTCAAAAAATGTGGCATCAGATGCTTACAGAAGCAAGCCCTTATGATTTGGACGAAATCCGGAAATTATATGTCAAACACGCAAATGTGATCGGCACTACGTGTGTCGCTTCCGCTCGTAAAGAATTTGTAGAAGAATATCCGGTATTCGATTTAGTCATTATTGACGAAGTTTCAAAAGCAACCCCACCTGAATTGTTACTCCCGATGCTAAAAGGGAAAAAAATCGTGCTCGTAGGTGATCATCATCAGCTCCCACCACTTGTTGGACAAGAAACGATGGAAGAGTTCTTAGAAGAAATGCCTGATGATGAACAGAAAAAAGATATGGAGCGTCTTTTGAAAGAATCTCTATTTGAACGGTTGTTCAGAACGTTGCCGAAGCAAAATAAGACGATGTTAGGTATTCAATACAGAATGCACGAACGCATCATGAAGTCGATCACGCCGTTCTACAATGAAAACGGCTATGAGCTCCTTTGCGGCCTTCCTGATTCTGATGCGGCACGAGCACATCATCTTAAAACAGATATTATTGGACCTGAAGATCATCTACTTTGGATTGATCAACCTAATTCGCCTGATTACTATGAAGCGAAGCCAAAAGGTGGTACAAGCCGCTACAATGAAAGTGAACTGTCAGCCATTCGTGACATGATAAAAGACTTGGATCAGGCTACGGCAACAGCGATTGAAGAAGGCAAAATTCCAGTAAATTCGAAGAAACAAGTTGGCGTAATCAGCTTCTACGGGGAGCAAGTTAAACGCATCAATCAGCTTATTCAAGAGGAACTACAGACAGAGCATTTGACGTTCCGAACTGGTTCCGTCGATAAATTCCAAGGGATGGAAATGGACATCATCATTGTTAGTTTTGTTCGGAATCATGGGGAGGCGAGTGGTGAGATTGGTTTTGCGAAGGACTATAGACGTCTCAATGTCGCACTCTCTCGAGCGAAAGAACTGCTGATGATTGTCGGGAGTTCTGACATGTTCATCAACAAACCTAAATCGAAAATGACTCGTGATATGTACCAACATCTTTACGACGAAATCAGCAGGCAAGGTGGTATCCGATCCATTACTGAATCCGTTACCTAACGACGGGAGGGGAAACTCAAATTGGAAGAGTTGAAAAAACGACTGCAAAAAGAATTGCAACAATCATTGGATTGTAAAGTCCTAGCTGACCAATCGTGGGGATTCACAGCACACAAAGTGCTTGTTTCTTACACTACCGTAACGAAAACCAAAATGGATGTTTTGATGAAAATGATGTTGATGTCTGTGCAACAACTTAGCATAGAACGTCCAGATGAACTTGCCCAATTGTTAGGTGTTGAATTATTATTTGTTGAAGATCTTCTTTCCATTATGAAAGGTGCAGGACTTGTAGTGAATAAAGGCATCTGGTCAATTACAGAATTAGGAGTTTCCCAATTGACTACCGGAATGCTCCTTCATGAAACGGAAGCGGAAGAGTCGGTACTTGTAGTAAGTCCACTTCACAACGAATTCCTGGATGTAGAGAAATCTCAACCTCTTCAAGAAAATCTTGATCCCTTCCGATATGAAAAGGATCCAAGTAAATGGGCTACAAGTGACATTTCTACTGATTCCTTGCAGTCGGAGCTTGCTGCATTAGTAGAACAGGACAATACTATGGAACGACAACGAGTCGTGGAACAAGTATTGAAAGTTGAAAAAATCGAGCAGTTTCAAATACCTTGTTTCGAATTTCACATCTACAATACAAATCAGGATGCCTTATATGCGAGAATTTGGAATACGTTTACAGAACAGTGGGATGAAACGTTGGAACAACTTGTGCATACCAATGAGCGTTCAAGTTGGCGTGACCGTTACTTAACTAAAGAGGAGGAAAACATACATGAAACGTAATGCAGCGTATTGGACAAAACAGTTGAAGTTAGAAACCCATCCGGAAGGTGGCAGCTTCGCTAGCTCTTTTGCAGCTGGAAGCAAAATTGAAACACCTACGGGAACCAGACCGCTTTATACAAGTATTTACTTCATGTTAGCGGATGGGGAAATTTCTCATTTTCATCAGCTCCAGTCAGACGAACTTTGGTATTATCACGATGGAAATGCTTTAACCGTCCATATGATTTCAACTGATGGAGAGTATTCATCAGTGAAACTAGGATTGGACCTAGAAAAAGGAGAACAACCGCAAATCCTCGTTCCTGCGGGGGCTGTATTTGGTTCTTCTATGATTGAAAGTGGAGACTATGCACTCGTGGGATGTATGGTATCGCCTGGATTTGATTTTGAGGATTTCAAATTGTTCACGGAAAAAGAGTTGATAGAACAGTTTCCTCAACATACAGAGATTATTAAAAAGATGACACCATAAAAAGACGTTCAGCCGAATGTGGCTGAACGTCTTTTACAATATATTAGCTTATTCACTATCTGTTTTGACCTCTACAGGCTTGTCAGATGTAACGGAAGCACCAGAATCAGCTGATAAAAAGTCTTTGAGTGCTTGCGTGTTTTCATCAAAGTCTATAGCTAGGACTGCACCGACACCTGGAATCCGTTGATCTTCATAAGACCCGTCAATTGGCAAACGCATGGATTCTATCCCAGATTCTTTGTTGCTCAACAACCCTTTGCCGATTGAAATCATAGTTTTCTTATCTAGGTTTGTGTGTACGTAACTGTCGGCCATTCCAAGTAACTTAGGAAGACTTAGTATACTGTGTAGACTTGAAGCTTCGGTTTTTAACTTGGCTAGAGCTTCTTGCTGTCGATCCACACGACCGAAATCACTTTTGCTATCATGCCGGAATCGTACATAACCTAACAATTCATTCCCGTTAAGACGTTGAACGCCGGGTTCTAGCGTCATGTTAATGCCGTGAGACATTTTATAGGGGATATCGACTTCAATTCCATCGGGAGCAATAACATCGACCATCTTAGGGAAACCATCGAAATTGACTTCTGCATAATAATGAATGTCTATCCCTAAGTTCTCTTTGATCGTTTGACGAACAAGCTCTGGGCCACCCAATGAGTAAGCTGCATTCATTTTATGTTTACCGTGCCCGGGGATATCGACGTAAATATCACGCATGACGGAGACTGTTTTCAATTCTTTCGTGTCCTGATTATAGTGTCCAATCATCAGTGAATCAGAACGTCCTTCATCGTCATTTGGACGAGCATCTGATCCTAATAGTAAAATATTGATCTCCCCATATTGTGGTTCAGGAGCGTTAAATATATCTTCTTCACCTTTATTAGGTTTTTCGCCTGCGAGGGATTGTCCAGCTTTAAACTGATCAATCAAAAAATAGGCCGCACCACCGATAAGGAGGAATAATAGGAGTAGAATCACCCAGATTTTTTTCTTTTTTTTACGAGTTCTGCGTTCAGAACGGTTCATAGTGCCACCACCTGTAGTTGGTTCCGCAAATATGCGGTTTGTTGCTTGATAAGTAGGACGCATCTCTACAAGAAATGTTTTCTCAAATCATTTATTAGTCTCTAACTAATGAAGCATACGACGTAACTCGATTTTTTGCAATAGTTAACTACCTGTCGAAAGTATGGATTGTGATTGCATAGAGAGGGTATGCTAGTTATAATAGCATTTGAATAGATGGTTGACTCACCTTTATAGTAAAGGTGTGACGGATTGTCCTTGTCTTCTCCGTCTGACAGGACTTTTTTTGTTTCTCTAATTCACTAAAAAAAATTATGGCTATAGTTGAAAGGAGATGTGTGATGTTTTTTATTGAAGCTAAACGAATCGTTACCGTTATTTTAGGTGCGTTATTATTAGCGGTATCATTGAACTTATTTCTGATTAACGCGAACGTTTACGCAAGTGGTTTTGCAGGGATTGCCCAACTACTCTCAAGTGTTCTTTCTGATTTTGCAGGAATAACTGTCTCTACAGGGGTGCTCCTCTTAGTATTGAACGTTCCGGTTTTCATACTGGGATGGTTTAAAGTAGGGAAAGGTTTTACCATTTACAGTATCGTTTCTGTAATATTTACAACGATTTTTATGGGGGTTCTTCCTGTAATGTCGTTATCTGATGATATTATCCTCAATGCTGTATTTGGCGGAGTTATCGGAGGGGTTGGCGTCGGGATTTCCCTGAAACTGGGAGCTTCTACAGGAGGAATGGATATCGTTGCAATGGTATTGTCCCGTTTACAAGATAAGCCGATTGGAACCTATTTCTTATTACTGAACGGGATCATTATTGTGGCAGCTGGATTTTTATACGAACCGGAAAATGCGCTATATACGATGGTCGCCCTTTATGTATCCACTGCAGTAATTGATGCGATCCATACGCGTCATGAGAAAGTGACAGCCATGATTGTAACTCGTAAAGCAGACGAGCTACAGGAGGCCATTCATAATCAGATGGTGAGAGGAATTACAATCTTGCCTGCTAAAGGTGGATATACGAAAGAAGAAAAGAATATGATGTACTTAGTCATAACACGATATGAACTGTACGATTTGGAAAAAATAATTAATGAAGTCGATCCACATGCTTTTGCAAATATCGTTCAGACTGTAGGCATTTTTGGTTTCTTCCGTCGCGAAGGTCAGTCGATCACATAAGGTTGGAACACCCTGCTATGAAGCACAGCAGGGTGTTTTTTTACTTGCTCTTACCCCGCTCAGACTTTCTATAAAGTTCTTTTAGTGCCTCACGTTTTTCACCGTATGTAGAATAATCAGCTGAGAATTCTTCACGTCCCGGTAACGTAGGGGGTTTTGACTTCTTTTCACCATCTATATTGCGTTTCGCCATTTGCAAACCTCCTTTTTAAAAAGTATGTGTAGTAATGGATGCTTTTAGTCACCGCTTGAAGGTGGACGCCATACTTATAGAGTGAAAGGGGAGGATGGGTTGGTAACCGTTACTTCTGTACAAATTGAAGGGCATAGTTTTACAGCTGTCTCCGTTTCGCTTCCGAAAACTACTTTGCTGACAGTTTCAAACGAGAACGGGTATATCATGTGTGGCGCACTTGACGTTGGATTGTTGAACAGGTTGCTGTCAGATCGCCGTATTGTAGCGGGGCGCGCCACTGGTGTGAAAACAATTGACGAGTTACTTGCGGCACCGCTGGAATCAGTGACGCTTGAAGCGGAAGAATGGGGTATTACGGCAGGAATGACCGGAGAACAAGCATTGTTGAAGATGATTTAGTGTGAAAAAGAAAACGAAACAAGAATCTCTGGGTTTCATTGAGATTCTTGTTTTGTTTTTGACACATTACCTCAATAAGTTTGTTTGAAATCGGGGATTATTGTTGCGATTCCCTATCTGATGTTTTATGATGAAAATGAGAAACAATCTCAATAACTACATAATCGCCATGCGGTCAACAGCGAATGGTTTTTGCGCATGGGAAAGGTGAGTGCTATGAAAAAAATCATTTTCGCTGCAATTGTTTGTGGCGTTACACTAGCAGCTCTTGCAGCACGTAATTTCACTGGAGTCTTCACGGACGGTCTGATCGTGGGGCTTCTGGTAATTACGATTTTAGCAGGCTCATCGGCCATCATCGCAGTCAAAGAACGCAGAAGACAAGCATGGCATTGAACAAATGATCTGAATGTAGCCGGCAGGTGATTTCTGCCGGCTTTGCTCTTTTAAAATGCAACTTTTCATTCAATCAGATAGGGGACAGCATATGAATATTCATGTAACTTACGGAGATGTAACAGAGTTAAAGGCAATTAAAGAAAGTTTAACAGCAGAACAACTTGTTCTGATGGAACTTGGAAACGAAGCTGTACTTATCCAAGAAAACGACGGTACTGCAGGGTTCGCTGAAGCAGATTCTTATACAGTACTCGATGCTTCAGGTGAAATTATCAATGGAAACTATGCAGTTTTCAATAACATTCCTGTCACTACAGAAGGAAGAGAACTTTTTGAACAACGATTCATGGGCCGCGCTAGACAGATAGAAGATACTGAAGGGTTTTCTGCAATTCGAGTACTTCGTCCATTAGAAAGCGATACGTACGTCATTTTGACAAAGTGGGAAGATGAGGCGTCATTCAAAGCGTGGCAAAATTCTCAAGCTTACGCGAATGCACACAATAAGCGTGGGACAGACGAAGGTATTGACAAAAAACCAAATATATTCTCTCGTCCATCGTTTGTGACAACATACCAAAAAGTAGACTGAATGAACAGACAGAACCGGTTTCCCATTTCATAATGGGAAACCGTTTTTTTTGTTTTGCAAGTTATAAATGTTTAAAAATGATAGGCAAGTGAAAGAGAACACTATAGGTTGAACTGAGGAGGGGTTAAATTGAAGAAGAAAATCATAATCTTGCCATCATTGGCTCTTATGATTGGTCTGGCAGCATGTGGTGCTGAAGATGATTCAGAAGAGGCGATTGCAGGAAAAGATGTTGAAAAGAATAATGAAGCTACTGAAACTGCGGATGACATGCAACCGGAACCATTCACTGTTCTAGTAGATTTGAAAGATGCGGATGGTCAAACTACTGGAACTGCAGAATTGGAAGAGACTGAAGAGGGTATCAATGTGCATGTAAAGGCGGAAGGACTACCAGAAGGAAAACATGGACTCCATTTCCACGAGACGGGTGTTTGTGAAGCACCTGATTTCGAATCTGCAGGTGGCCACTTTAATCCGGATGAAAAGAATCATGGACTTGAAATGGAAGGAGGACCACATGCAGGTGATCTGCCTAATTTGGAAGTAGGAGAAGATGGGATTGTAGATGATGAATTCACGGCTAAAAATGTGACTTTGGGAACTGATGAACCTAATTCTTTGTTGAAAGATACTGGTACAGCACTCGTGATCCACGCCGGGGAAGATGACGGTGAAACTCAACCGTCCGGAGATTCGGGAGAACGTATTGCATGTGGCGTTATTAAGTGACAAAAAAATGGACAACCTAGAAATCAGGTTGTCCATTTTTTATAGTTACATGAGAGAGGCGACAATTCCCCGCTCATCATCTAGTAGGAATTTAATACCCGTTGCGTAAGGATCTTGGTGAAGTTGTTCTTCAATCCATAACCTGAGTGCTTGGGTCATGTCGAATGTATTCATGTTGACGGTCATCCCGTTGACAGAAGCTTCTGCATAAAAACCTTCGTCATCATCATAGAACAGTTCAACTTCTACTTGCTCTGGTGTAACGGATTTGTTTTTTGCCTGATGCAGGCAAATAGCATTAATGATGTCTTGTTCCTCAATCATCAGTTCTGCCACCGGTGCATGTCATCTTTATCCTGTTTCTTTTTCTTGAAATACAGATAAGCCATTCGGATAACGCCGATAATAGCGATGATCGCAAAGACATTAACGAGTAAGCCTAAAATCGAACCAAGAATACCCATGTTGGCAAACAAACCTCCGAATAGAAGTCCTGCTAATCCACCAAGCATAAGGCCTTTCATCAGCCCTCCAGATTTTGGTTTTGCTGCTTGTGATCCGTTGTTTTTAGTGAAGGAAGTATTGTCCTTCTTATCGACTGCTGGTTTGTTGAAATTGTTTTGGTTAGGTGAAAATCCTTTTTTGCCTGATTTGTAGCCTTTCGCTTCTGCAGATGGTGAATGATCGTTAAATACGATCGTTCCAATCGGTGAAAGAATGAGCGTGAGTGCTAAAAACGCTGCCGCAATTTTTTTCATGAACTAGTAAAACCTCCGATGAAGTAATGGATTGATGTCAATCCTCTTCACCATTGTACAATAGAATGATTCAAAGTTAAAATGGTTCACTCTTTACAATTGAGGAACGAACGTTTTACAGTCTGTTTCACTGCTGGACTTTGCATGGTTGCCTTTCTTGCTGACAACATAAATTTCGTCGGCTTCACACTTGTTTCCCTCAGACCAAAACTTACAATTATTCACTTCACATCGAATCCGCTGTCCCATTCCGAGCACCTCCTTTTTTATATAGGATGTGCAAGACATACGCCACTATACAAAGTAAATAAATATTAATTAAATGCCAAACTAAAAACTTGAAGTATATGAAAAAGAGGCGTATAGTGACTTGATGGTAATCTGATTAGGAGATTATGACATGCGGATTTGTAAAAAAATTACGTATTATTCAGCACATAGTTTACCTAGCTTCAGAACAAAATACATTAAACTAAAAAAGGGGATTTGCACATGACTACGCCGCTCAATCCTGAAGAAGCAGCAAACGTTGCTACAGAAGGCACACAGTTACCTTCCAATCAAAAACAAGATATTCTAGACCAGTTGCTTAAACCAGAAGTTCAAGAATCTTTGACAACTCTTGTCGAAAAACTTCCACAACTAACGGAGCTTGTTGACGTAATGACAAAATCCTATGATGTTGCTAAAGCAGTTGCAACAGACGAAGTATTGGTTAACGATACAACTGAATTCATGAAAGAAATCGTAGGTCCTGTAAAAGATTCTGCGAAAAATATGGCAGCGACTGTCATCGAAGCAAAAGATCTTGCTTCAAAAAATACAGAGACAATCGGTTTGTTTGGTCTTATGAAGATGATCAAAGATCCTGAAGCTCAACGTGTTTTCCGTTTCTTGAGCGCTTACCTTGAAATTGCTGGACAACGCAACCATACAAAATAATTTGAACTAACTATTAGTAGAAGGGGACTAGACAATGACCAAACACATCGTTATTTTAGGAGCAGGTTATGGCGGTCTTTTGACAGCGCTAAATGCTCGTAACTTCTTGTCAGAAAGTGATGCAACTATCACACTTGTTAACCAAACACCAACTCACCAAATTATTACAGAGCTTCACCGATTAGCTGGAGGTACGACTAGCGAAGGTGCGGTTGCACTACCTCTTGAAAAACTACTTGCTGGTAAAGGAGTAGAATTGAAAATCGCTACTGTTGAGAACTTTGACGTGAATACGAAAAAAGTGAACTTGGCGGGCGGAGAGACACTTACTTATGATGCACTAGTTGTTGCACTTGGTAGTAAAACAGCGTACTTCGGAATTCCAGGACTTGAAGAAAATAGTATGGTTCTTAAATCCGCTAGTGAAGCGAACAAAATCTTTAAACACATCGTCGACCGCATCAAAGCGTATGCAACTTCTCGCGACGAAGCTGATGCGACAATCATGATCGGTGGCGGCGGTTTAACAGGCGTTGAGCTTGTTGGTGAAATCGTAGACAACATGCCTAAAATTGCACGTGAGCACGGTGTAAACCCTGCTGATTTGAAGATTATGCTTGTTGAAGCTGGTCCGAAAATCCTTCCAGTACTACCTGATCACTTGATCGAGCGTGCAACTGAAAGTCTTGCAAAACGTGGCGTTGAGTTCTTAATCGGACTACCTGTCACAAACGTTGAAGGCAACGAAATTTCACTGAAAGACGGCCGTGTCATTAAAGCGAATACATTCGTTTGGACAGGTGGCGTTACTGGTAATCCACTCGTTGGAGAATCTGGTATTGAAGTCGACCGTGGTCGTGCAACAGTAAACGAATTCCTTCAATCTAAATCTCACCCTGATGTATTTGTTGTCGGTGACAGTGCTGTTGCTTTCCCTGCAGAAGAGGGAGCACGTCCATACGCACCAACTGCTCAAAACGCTTGGCAGATGGGAGAACTTGTTGGATACAACGTGTACGCAATGCTTACAGGCAAGTCTATGGAAGTGTTCAACCCAGTAAACTCGGGTACACTTGCTAGCCTTGGCCGTAAAGATGCAGTAGCATCAATTGGTGGAAACAATACTTCCCTTAAGGGAATGCCAGCTTCATTGATGAAAGAAGCAAGTAACATCCGATACTTGACTCACATCAAGGGACTATTCGGTCTCGCTTACTAAGAAATACTAGAGGACAGTCACAGAACTTCAGTACATACTGAGTTCTGTGACTGTCTTTTTTATTATTTAAGGAACGATTATGATTCGAGTTGTATACTATATTCTTACTAAGTTGTTTGCTAATAGTCAGAACGATTCGTCATTTGACAGAAGAAAACTAGATTCGCTATAGTTAGCAATGACGGCAATTTAGTCCGTGCAAAAAAGGAGAGTTGTATGCACGTAAAGTATTGGAAACCAATTAAAGCGCCAGCGCCGAGGAAATCGCACAGATTCTCGGCAGACGAGGTGGAGGTTCATCGAACATTCGGCGGATGCCTCCTGATCGCAGATACCCGATCACATGCAGTTCCTAAAACACAGAGGTAACTCGGTGACACAACAGGGATGTAGCAGGTATCATACAAATTTAATGGCCAGTCCGGGCAGAACTGCCTGAACGACCTATACAGTTTTGACTCCGGGCTGCCTGATGCGGAGGAACAATTATGTGCGGAATTGTAGGCTATAACGGAAAGAACCAAGCAGCAGAGATTTTATTGAAAGGGCTGGAGAAGCTCGAATACAGAGGATATGACTCTGCAGGGATTGCATTCCAGACTTCTAAAGGCGTGCAAATGTTCAAGGAAAAAGGACGTATTGCGGATTTAAGAGACGCAGTAACGGAAGAAATCGATGCACATGTCGGGATCGGCCATACGCGCTGGGCAACCCATGGTGTACCAGATCAGAAAAACTCACATCCACATAAAAGTGCATCTGGACGTTTTACACTTGTCCATAATGGTGTCATTGAAAACTATGAAAAACTGACTCGTGAATACTTGCAAGATATCCAGTTCGTTTCTGATACGGATACGGAAGTCATTGTCCAACTGATTGAGTACTTTGCAAACACGGGAATGACAACAGACGAAGCGTTCCGTAAAGCGTTATCGTTGTTGCATGGTTCGTATGCGATTGCGATGTTAGACGAACAAGATTCGGATACGATCTTTGTTGCGAAAAATCGCAGTCCATTATTAGTTGGAATAAGTGAAGAGTGCAATGTAGTGGCATCTGACGCCATGGCGATGCTTCAAGTGACTGATCAGTTCATCGAGTTACATGACGGTGAAGTTGTTATGCTTGGGAAAGATGGCATTGTAATCGAAACTCTTGATGGCGATAAAATCGAGCGGGCTCCTTATACAGCGGAACTCGATATGAGTGATATTGAAAAAGGGACATATCCTCATTATATGTTAAAGGAAATCGATGAGCAGCCAGGTGTGATGCGTAAAATCATCGATGCCTACAGCACGGAAGAGGGCGCTTTGGATATTGACCCGTATATCAAGCAAGCATTTCAACATGCAGACCGTCTTTATATTATCGCAGCAGGAACAAGCTACCATGCGGGCTTAATAGGAAAAGAATACTTTGAAAAACTAGCTGGTTTACCGGTTGAAGTCCACATTTCTAGTGAGTTTGGCTATAATATGCCACTTCTTTCTAAAAAGCCATTGTTCTTGTTTATTACACAATCTGGCGAAACTGCAGATAGTCGACAAGTGCTTGTAAAAGTGAAAGCACTAGGATATCCATCAATCACAATGACCAATGTGCCCGGCTCTACGTTATCGCGTGAAGCGGACCATACGTTGTTGTTGCATGCAGGACCAGAAATCGCTGTGGCATCGACTAAAGCATATACGGCTCAACTCGCAGTGCTTGCGATCACAGCTTATTCATTAGGCGGAGGTTCGCGGAAGCTAGACTTGAAAAAAGAGTTAGCAATTGCAGCTAACGCGATTCAAACGTTAACGGATGCTAAAGAAGAGATTGAAAAAATCGCTATAGAGCTATTAACCGATAAGCGTAACGCCTTTTTCATCGGACGTAATCTCGACTATTATGTGAGCTTAGAAGGTGCGCTAAAGCTGAAAGAGATCTCCTATATCCAAGCAGAAGGATTTGCAGGAGGAGAACTGAAGCACGGAACAATCGCATTGATTGAAGAAGGGACTCCGGTCATCGCACTTGCGACTCAAGCAACTGTCAGCCCTAATTTACGAGGTAATGTAAAAGAAGTCACAGCCCGTGGCGCACACGCTTGCATCATCTCGATGGAAGGTGACAGTGAACCAGGAGATCGACTCATCTTGCCTCATGTCCATGAGCTATTGACGCCACTAGTAACAGTTATTCCGCTTCAATTGTTGAGCTATTATGCATCATTGCAGCGGGGATGTGACGTGGATAAGCCGCGGAATTTGGCGAAAAGTGTTACCGTGGAGTAAGAAAATTTAAATTAAATAGAATTGCATAAATTAACCTCTTTGGATAGAATTGTCTAAAGAGGTTTTTTATTTGTATTTAGAAAAGCTGTGATTGATTGGTTAGGGAGTACGCCTTTTTAGGATTCAAGTTTATACGGTATTCCGGCCAGTTTTAACTTAGAGAAGTGGTGTATGTTATGGGCAGAGAACGACCAGGTTTATTAGCACTAGTGGTACTTACATGGATTGCTTATATCATCTGTGCAATGATATTTGGATTTAGTCAGTGGTTTGTCGATAGTCTCGGTATCGCGTCTATTGTTCTGCCGGGAATATTACTTTTTATTGTTTGGAAGAATAAAGAAAATAAAAATGATTTTTTAAATTAACTAAGTTACATCAACTGGCCGAGTTGTGGAAAACAGGCTGCGCTTCAAAGTGGCTATTATATTAAACGAGAAATTTATTATAAGAGATAAAGAAAGCTAGAAACGGTGGTGAATATGAATGGAGAACTATGGAATGTCAGAGGGATTTTGGACAGAACCTATTATAATACTATTATTTACTATTCTACTAGTTGGCATTATTCCAGCTATATTTCGTTATAAAATGGGAGCTGATAAAAAGAAGTGGTTTTCTTATAATCATATAAATAAGCTCCATAAAAAAATCGATTGGACATTGCGCATAATTTATTTGATTTCTATAATAGTGAGTGCAATATTTTTTTATACAAAGCCTCTTTTAATATCTATTATTCTTGCAGTTTTCGTATTAAGTCAAATCATTGTCCAGGCATTTATAGAATGGAAGTTTTCGGAAAACAGGAAAAATTTTAAGGTTTCTCTAATCCAACTTGGTTTAACTTTAATTACCTTAGTGGGTGTATTCTTCTGGATAAAATATTACTTCTGAAAGTATTTTATTTTAGGTAATAACACTAACCGACCTCAACTTTGAATAAATATTAGATCATCTAAAATAAGGATTATCCATCACACTGGCTAGATTTTTAAGTAAGAATGATACACATTATTGAAAATAAGTTGTTCGAGAAAAGGGCTGAAATTCAGAACGGACGGGAGTGTTTTTGTGGATTTTGGAAGTGAATACTTGAAGATTGTGAAAGAAAGATTTGAAAGTGTTAAAGAGTTAGGAGATAAAACAATAAGCCAATTATCAGAGGAAGATATACACTGGCGATTAAACGAGTCTTCAAATAGTATTGCGATTATTGCAAAACACGTAAGTGGAAATATGATTTCCAGATGGTCAGACTTTTTAACTACGGATGGAGAAAAGGCATCTAGAAATCGTGATCAGGAATTTGAAGATGACATTTCCTCAAGACAAGAGATGATAACTATTTGGGAAAAAGGCTGGATTATTCTTCTTGATACACTGAATGGGTTAGAAAACCAAGACTTATTGAAAAATATTACCATTCGTGGTGAGAAGCACACTGTGCTAGAAGCAATCGAAAGGCAACTGGCTCATTATGCTTATCACGTTGGTCAGATGGTTTATATTGGGAAGCAATTAAAAGATGAAAACTGGGAAACCCTTAGCATCCCAAACGGAAAATCAGATGATTACTTACAACAGAAGTTAAAAAAACATCAGTCTAAGTAATATTAGACACTTGTTCTGGAAATGAGGGCTTTGCAGGACCTAACCTTACTAAAAATACGGGAGGTGACTTTGTGAAAAGATGGCTACCATGCATCACTTTGCTGTTCGTTTTGATTGGAATCCTCAGTGCTTGCAACGATCAGAGCATTGTTAAACTGAAGGGGGAAAGTGATTATTGGGAGGGGACATTCGTGATGACTCATCCTTTCAAAAAGAAGAGTACAGAGGCCCTTTCCTATACGGACTATGAGTTGAGGGTGACATTCAAAGGGAAGTCCAAGGAGTTGGAAGGTGTGAATACATTGGAATATGTCTATGAAACAGATTTAATAGGCGCGAGCACAGAGCAGCGTTTTCCTGACCTTCCCGAAAATAAGACATTTTCGCTTAAAGGGCAAGAAACTGGCGAGACCGCTATCGAGAAAGATGACAAGATTCTTATTACCATCAGGTGGGATGGACAGGAAGAATCATTCACTGTGGACTGACGAATTGCAGCAGTTCAAGGGTTGAAGCAACACTAACACGGCAGCTTGACAGGATTGAAGACAAAATCGATCGAATCTGACGATTGGCTGGTGGAAGACAGGTATGTATTTATAGCAGAAAAGTAATATATTTGTGCATTCAAATAGGCTGACGATTTCTTATTCTTAGATAAGAATAAATAAGTTGTAGAGATAGAGCGGGAGTTTATTGAAAATCAGTAATCCTTTCAAAAATCTATCTCTATTATCGGGTGCAGTTGTAGAAGAATCATCGTGCCTGAAACCGGCCGGTAAGTTTAGAATGGCTTGGTTTTTTCTAGGGATATTAAAAGTTTAATAATGAAAATGTATAGGCTATTAAAGCATGAAGAAATATTATTGAACAGTCGGGGTGATCCTATGGAAATTTATCAATTTAAAAAAGAAATGGGCAAAAAGGTCACACAATTCAGTTCGGATTTTATATTGACACGTATTGCCCTTACTCAGAAAGCAAATATTGGATGTATGCACTTAGAGGAGAACGGAGTACTTGGTTAAAGAACATCTTTTAACACTAGGGGTTGTTAGTAGATGAAGAATAAAGTATACATTATCTTTTGTTTATTATTTATTCCGCTGGAAGTCTATTTTACAATTACAAATTATTCGAGGGGGTATCCATTTGTCGTAAATGTACTTTTATTGGTAGGTTTTCTAGCAGTTTTATATTTTTTAAGTGGAAAAGAGAATAGAGAGGCAAAATAGATATTGGGAAATGAGAAACTGATAGATATAAACATTCGGGTGCGTTTGTATTATAAACAAATGCTCCAACACCGCAATCGGGCCACTATCTAGTATGCAGATTGTTGCTTTGCGCTCCAGACGGAACGCTTTCCGAGGGGCGTGGCTTGAGCCTCCTCGGTCGCAAAAACGCTCTCTGCGGGGTCTCAAGGCGCACGCTGATCCCTCCGGAGTCGTCCGTCTTCCGCTCCAAGCAACGGCGAGTACTATAAATAAAGCGTCCATTCATCAAACTGGCCACTTTAACGGAACAATATCTAAACGTTTGTTAATAGCCTGAAAACATATTGTTCACTATAAAAAAACGAGATGAAGAAATTGGAGAGGAAACTATTGTTAGGAGAACAGTTCTATAAGCGGGTAGGCAAATCACGAAATACATTTTTGATATTTGCGATTATAACCATTCTTTTCTATTCGGGAATATCATTCACCTTTGTAATCCCCGGACTGAAAGGGTTTAGTTTGTCTTCTATGGCTTTGACATTATTAATGTATTTCATTGCAGCAAACATATTTGTAGGCTTATTTAAAGATAGAATATGGTTTGTTTTTACGATTTGTATAATTTTAAACGGCCTTGGAATGGGTTGGCGTTTATGGCTTGAATGGGGAGAATTTAGTTTAGTTGAACATACGAGTCTGGCGGTTTATATCGGCTATCCAACTGTTAGTGCTATCATCATTACAATATTTTATGTCATCGGCAATTCTATATTTGGAAAGAAAGTCAACTTTTCATAAAGATAACAGAGCGTTTTAAATGAGCTATCTTCCACTATTGGGGACAATTCTGGCACAAGGAATTGCATATGATTTACATAAGGGCCAAATTGATGATAGAAACGGAGGGCTAAGATGCAATTTACTAAGAAATTAGGTGGTATCTTTATTCTCGTCCTTATTTTACTTTCTAGTTACATGTTTTTCATTTACACCCCTAACATTGAAAGTCGAGAATTAGTAGATTTTGATACAGTTAAGCCAAACTCTTTTAAAAAAATCACGAACCAAAGTGATATAAAAACAATTAAAAAATCTATAAGAAGGGCTAAAAGGATAAGCGGAGTAGCAGATATGGCTGATCCTACTCATATCTTGAAAATAAAAAATAAAGAATACTATTTGTGGATACACGAGAATTCTAAACGGGCAACTGTGATGAAAAAGAGCAATACGCATACAGTTTATGTTATAAACTCGGCAGAAGAGATTTATAGAATTTTAAATTAGATTAACTTCAAAACTTGCTACACCTATATTTTTTTATTATCGAACAAAATATTTTTTGGGAAAACAAGAGTTAATAGCTTTTTATTAATAAGTACAAGACTACAATCGGGGGCTATTGTCTGATGTTCAAATTAATTAATCAGAATAGGGAATATAATTATTATGATTCTATGGACTATATTACTTATTAGTATTGCAATTGATACCTTTACACCTGACCTACCATTATCAGACATTCAAGTAATGAATACAGTTGTTTCATAAGGTTTATGCTTCAATTGGATGCATTTCTCGAAGAAGAATTGCACCCTTTTTCAGTATTAGAGCTAAATTGAAGAATGTACACTTGTTAGATGGAAACATTAATTATGCTAGTCTGATGATCATTTTGGAATGAAGGAGAACTGAGTATGACAAACAGAAAATTAACTAGCTTATTATTCGCATTGATCTTTACGAGTTCTATACTGTTAGGATGTTCAATCGATAAATCTGAACTTATTAAAGTGAAAGGGAATGGACTAACTTATAGCGAGTATTTCAAAGCTTATGATGGTTTAGATGAAAGGGAGCATATTACATACTACAAGCCTTTTCTAATAAATGAAGAAGGATCATCCTTGCCGATACAAATAAAAGATACTATGAATAAAATTGACTCAGACAAGCTGCCGTTTAAAGTGGATGAAGAGAAAGCTTATCTAGTGGAGTCGAAAGATAAAAACGGAAAAATAAAGCACCAGGTACAATTAAGCTATCTTGGTATGGATGAGTACGAACAAACTAATGATTTCTTTATCGTTTCAGTGACTGAAGCAGATAAAAATCCGATAGAATTATACGATATAACTGATCAGGTTGACTCGGTAGGAAACAAACTTATAAAAGAGCAGCTAACGGAAAATCTTTCTATCTATCAGCAAGTCCTGACAACGAATAGTGCGTTGCTATTTACGTATTATGAAGAAAATGAAAATGGAATAATCGCCACAGGGACTGCTGCTAATGAATTCTATGCATACTACAACGGACACATTTATCACATAGGGTATTTATTGGATAATGAAAAGAATGTTACCGAAATGCAGAAAAAGATGTTGCAGTTCGTTCGTGAATATATCCTAGCTAGTAAGCTTCCTCTGTGACTAAATTAGTGAAGTAATAGGAAATTAATTTTGATTGTGCCACCATTGGGGGCTTTTACTGTACAACAATGTGCAAGAATAGAGCCATTTTGAAGAAGATTACAGGAGCGAAGAAATACGATAAGGAAGGAGAACAAGGGATGTCTAAAAATGTGATTTTAGCAATAGCAGGAATGATTGTAGGTTGGTTAATTATCAGCTTCTTTACAAAGAGCTTTGATATGCAATACATAATTGTTGCGTTATTTGGGTTTTTGCTAGGTTATATAGTTAAAAAAGAAGAGAAGGAAGACTGAATTGCATTACTATAATTGGTGGAGATTCTGGCATTTAGAGTCTACTCCCATTCATTAATAGGGGTAGTTTACGAGATAATGAGGGAAAATAAATTTTAAATAAAAGGGAGTTTTTTTATTGAAACAAGCTTTACTAGTTATTGATGCACAACAAGAACTAATTGATGGTAATGAAAAAGAATGTAGCGTCTATAATAAGACTTCATTGTTGGATAATATTAATACAGTGGTAGAAAAAGCAAGTGCATCGGATAGTTTTGTTGTCTTCATAAGAGATAAAGATGTTGCTGAAGGCATAGGTAAGGGATTCGAGATCCATTCTGATATTCATATCCCTAAAGATTCTAAGACATTTGATAAAGAGGCGACAAATTCGTTTTATGAAACTCCATTATTGGTTTTTTTACAAGATAACATGGTTGAGCATCTTGTTATAATGGGCTGCAAAACGGAGCATTGTATTGATACTGCGGTTAGAACGGCAACAGTAAGTGGCTTCGATGTCACCTTAGTAGGCGATAGTCATTCAACAACGGACTCCCAATCTCTAACTGCTGAGCAAATCATAGCCCATCATAATGAAGCTCTTCATGGACATTACAACGTTGATAATTTTTCAGTGGTTAGAAATGTAAGTGAAAATTTGTTTGTTCCAAATCACAATGAGTTTCGATAATGATATTTATAATTTCTTCATCAAATGGGGCGATTAATGCATAAGGGTTGCCTTTGAATCGCTTAATTTAGTGAAGTAAGAATAATCAAATGCCTGTATCTCTGATTACTTTGTGATCTAAGATGCAGGCTTTTTAGTTCAACTATAATATCTCTATCTAAACATAGTAGGAGCGCTTTTTAATATAAGATATTTAAGTTTTTAATGAGTTCTCCAGAGTTGTCCGATAGTCTTCTTATGATTTAAATAAGCGAAAGATTATTCTTTCTAAATGTCTTTGGGGCACTAGTAATTATTTTGGATGGCTTGAAATTAAAAGCGGGGGGGTAGAGGGATTATATTATTTAAGAACTTCTCAGCCAGGGTCATTTGAAATCTTAAGTTTAAGTGGCTGTTCATATCTATAGATTCATCTGCATGCCAAAAAGGAGATGTGCAATGTGGACGCACGCTTGGAACTATTAAGCAACTTCATGATGAGATTGCACGAAATGCATTTTGAATTTCAAATAACAAAGCCACGATCAAAAAATGAGTTTCCTTTAAACTTTTTATGGATAAGCTGTCTCTATAAGTGAACTGTAACTAAATTAGGAAAAGGTTCATTTATCATTTTCTGAGAACATTGGTTGAGGAGGAGTTCTGTTGAAGAAGGATAAGACTAAGCAGAATAAAAAAGAGATGAAACGGGAAACACTCACTACGCGCCAAGGGCATCCTGTGAAAGATAATCAGAACATCCGGACGATTGGAGACCGTGGTCCTGCAACACTTGAGAATTATCATTTCATAGAAAAGATTTCTCATTTTGATCGTGAAGAAATTCCGGAACGTGTCGTCCATGCGAGGGGCTCTGGTGCATTTGGTTATTTTGAAACTTATGGCAAGGCGGGGGATGAGCCAGTGGAGAAGTATACCCGTGCCAAAGTGTTTTCAGGTGAAGGGAAACGAACACCCCTATTGGCTCGTTTTTCTACTGTGGCAGGAGCAAAAGACTCTCCTGAAACTGCACGGGATCCAAGGGGATTTGCGGTGAAAATGTATACCGAAGACGGAAACTGGGACTTGGTCGGGAATAATTTGAAAATCTTTTTCATCCGTGATGCCATGAAGTTTCCGGACATGATTCACGCGTTCAAAGCTGACCCTGTCTCGAATGTTCCGCATCCGCAACGGATGTTTGACTTTGTGTCTCGAACTCCGGAGTCTATCCATATGATTACCTTTCTGTTCTCGCCATGGGGCATCCCTGCGACCTATCGTCACATGCAAGGATCAGGTGTGAATACGTATAAGTGGGTGAATGAAAAAGGGGTGGCTGTACTGGTCAAATATCATTGGGAACCGAAACAAGGTATTCGTAATCTAACACAGGATGATGCAGATGAAGTTCAAGGGAAGAATGTAGGACATGCTACACAGGATTTGCATGAAGCGATAGAGCGTGAAGACTATCCGGAATGGGAATTATTTGTGCAGATTATGGAAGACGGATACCACCCTGAACTGGATTTCGATCCGCTCGACGATACAAAGCTCTGGCCGGAAGATCAATTTCCTTGGTTGCCGGTGGGACGTATGGTATTGGATCGTAACCCTGAGGATTTCCATATGGACATTGAGCAAGCTGCCTTCGGAACTGGAGTGCTTGTGGATGGTATGGACTTCTCAGATGACAAGATGCTACAAGGTCGGACATTCTCCTATTCGGATACGCAGCGTCATAGAGTAGGCACCAATTATTTGCAGCTACCTGTCAATGCACCTAAAGCGGCTGTCCGCACCAATCAGCAACGGGGACAGATGGATATTCGCGATTCCCGTGAGTCCGGTGAAAATCCTCATATCAATTATGAACCATCCATGCTTGGCGGATTTGAGGAAGCTCATGAGGATACTCGACCGCCACATCGACCAACGTATAACGCAGCAGCCATGAGTGCGCCAATCGACCGTCCGAATAATTATGGGCAAGCGGGTGAAACGTTCCGTCAGTTCGAGGATTGGGAGCGAAAAGAATTGATTCACAATCTTTCAGAGGCACTATCGGCATGCGATTCCCGTATTCAAGAAGCTATGATTGAACACTTCACCGAAGCAGATGAAGAATACGGCCGTCTCGTCAAAGAAGGCATTGAGAAAAAAGTAAGAGAAATGAAAGAAACAACTGCTGGATCCGACATTCCGGGGCGTGATTCAGGGAAGTCGAAATTTGGACAAGGGACTCCTGAGTCAAAAGAAGCGGTGGAGGATGCAGTTGAAAAAGGACATGAAGCAGATCCTTATTAATAACTGAAACTAAGGAACCTCACACATTCAATGGATGCGTGAGGTTTATTTAATATAGAGTGTTTGTGCGAAATATAAGATTGAATACATAACAAATTCTTTTGGTGAATCAGGATTGAAAATTAGAATGGGAGAGGCGATTGTTATAATTTAATATACTATCGTTGACGGATAGGTTTAGTTTTTTTCTGAGCTGTTCGAAATCGCACTGATATTGCGGTGAAGACAGTTAGTGATGTCCGCCTGTATATAGCGTAATTCAATCACAAATTAGAACGAAACTTTATTATGATATAATTATGATTTTAAAATAAAGCGTGGCCATTTAGATTTCCCCGTGGAGGAAGCAAAAAAAGCTTGTATGAAAATACATATCCGGATGGGAAAATTAAATTTGGTGAGACTTAATACATAATTGCAACAGAATAAAGTACACCCACAAA
The DNA here is from genome assembly GCF_000813425.1 of Sporosarcina sp. ZBG7A. Lineage (GTDB taxonomy): Bacteria > Bacillota > Bacilli > Bacillales_A > Planococcaceae > Sporosarcina. The sequence continues at coordinate 1,764 of NZ_JWIB01000018.1, read as the reverse complement.
AGATGCAATTCCCCACAATGAAATTGAAGCATACTTATTGCTGAAAAATTAATATTTAGGGCGAAAATAAACCTCGAACAATGATGGAATATATATCCTTAATAAGTTCTTTATTTATTTTATGACTATGTGGAATTAGTAGTACTAAAAATTACAAAGATGCAAAAAACACGATGAAAAGTTCGGTTAATTAGAATCTATCGTAAAACCGTATGAAGAATCCAATGGAGTTAATGTGTAAAGGGTCAGTAAATCCTAACATTTCACAAGTCTGTATTATATTTTTTCAAAACACATTACTATTCCTCTTAATGGATATAAAAAGGATTAACTGAAATTACAATCATTCATATTTTATGTTATACTCATCCTGAATAAGTAATGGAAGGGGCATTATACATGTGTTGCTCATGCTGTCCAGTAGTTGAAAAATCCCTTATCTGAAAAGAAAATTATTAGATAAGGAGATTGAGATATGTTAGTTCAAAATAAAATTATTCAAAGTGTTAGAGATAAATGTAGTGAAGATGAATTGGTTTCAGCATGTATGATGTACGGTTCTTTCACAAAGGGTGAAGGAGATCAGTACTCTGATGTTGAATTTTATATATTCATTAAAGATGATGAAATGGATAATTTTAGTTCAGGAGTTTGGATTTCTGAAGTCTATCCAGCTGACTTAATCTTTTTCAATGAGTATGGCACAGAGGTAGTGATTTTTTCAAATATGGTACGCGGAGAATTTCATTTTCTACCAGTATCAAAAATAGAAGTCATAAAAGATTTTAAGCCTACTGGAGTTTTTCCTGATCCTGAGTCTATGTATATTTATGATTCTACGGAGCAATTAAAGACTTTGCTTTATAATTTAGGCGGACCTGGACCAGATCGAACGACCGATGAAAATGTAAACTTTGCATTTAATAACTTCGTGAATGCCTGGTTGATGGGTGTAAACGTTCTGAGAAGAGGAGAGTTAGCCCGTTCTCTGGAGTCATTAACCCATGTGCAAAAATATATACTACAAATGATAAGGGTAAAGGAAAATATGGTTGAACGATGGCTAAACAGTACCAAAAATTTAGAAGAAGATATAAGTATAGAGTCGTATCAAGACTATGTATCAATAACCTCGAAATTAGAGGAGAATGAAATAAAAAACGCTTATAAGAATGCTTTGAATATAGTTAGAGCATTGAATGAGATACTAGGCTCTCACTATATAATTGATGTTGACAATGATCTTATTAGCAAGCTCTACAGCTACCTCAACGAATAACTCAAGTATGGAAATCCACTGCTTATAAGTAGTGGACTCTTCAATTTACTTGATGCGATGATGGGGAATTTATAGACTAACCATCTTTATAGAAAAATTAAATTTGTATCCAATAATAAAATTCAAACATTTTAGACGGAATTTTCTAAAGTGGATTTTGATAGGTAGATTTGAAGAGCTTAGAAATTGTTTCTTATATCCGATATACTGATTGACAATTCAATCTAAACAATTTATGATATTGAAAAATGTGATGAACTGTTCGAAGTAGTTTTGTAACCTTGGAAACAGAGACTTGGTGGTAGGTGCGAACCAAGCAAGGTGCAATAACGAATTACAAACAGGGAGCTGACGATGTATTAGTCCGGTTTTGGCCGTTATCTATAATGAGTGAGCAGGATTTTTCTGCTAATTTGGGTGGTACCACGGAGCTTCCGTCCCTTCAATTTTGAGGGAAGGAGGCTTTTTTATTGGTTCTATAATAT
>NZ_JWIB01000017.1 GCF_000813425.1 Sporosarcina sp. ZBG7A | reverse complement strand
AGATCTACTTTCTTTTGTTTTTGAGAAGAAGTATTAATCGGTCTCAAATCTCCAAATACCAATACAAAGTGGACTTACTATTTCCTGTTTCATCCTTAATTTCAGCCAGTGAGAATTAACAATTCGCTTATATTGTAATGACGCATTTGACAGTTGAATCTGAATTTCTTATCGTTCCTAAGAAATTCCTTCTGAAACTTTAGGAGCCTATGCGCGTCATTACTTAGGAAATTCACCACAATTACACAAAAAAAAATACGAGTCAAAAAAAGGGAATGTCTGATAGGATTGTATTCATTTTCATAGATATCTGAAATTAAAAGTCAAAAACAGTGATAAAACAAGGGTTTTGGCGTTTTTAGTGTCGCACAGTTTTATTAGGTTTCAAAAATTGACAGCAGTGTAAAAGGGGAGTAAAATTCATGTGCAGCGAGAAAAGCGCTGTAATAATGTAACATTTTTCTGACTTTTAACCTAAGTATTTAAGTAAATATAAAGCAAGATTTAAATTCAAATAAATAAAAGGAAGGTGCAAAATTGAAAAATCTAATCAGTAAAAAAGATAATCTTTTGAAAAACTTTCTAGGGATCTATCTATTAGCTGTATTGATGTTATGGATTAAAACATATATCACTCAAACAACACAATTTCAACTAGGTGTGGAAGGACCTCTTCAACAGTTCCTTTTATTCTTAAATCCACTAGGCTCCGCGTTACTCTTTCTAGGAATTTCGTTTTTATTTAAAGGAACAAGAAAATACACATCACTACTCATCGTGTACACGCTTATGTCTATTCTTTTATATTCCAATGTTGTGTACTACCGATTCTTTAGTGATTTCATTACATTGCCTACAATTTTCCAAACTCAGAACTTCGGTGATTTAGGTGGAAGTATTCTTACGTTACTAAAACCTTTTGATATCTTGTTCTTTGTGGATGTATTTGTAATGTTCTACCTGAGATTCTCAAAAAAAGTACAAAAACAAACAACTCGTATTGGATATAAAAAACCAGTAGCAATTATTGCTGTTGCATTAGTTGTATCGATCATAAATTTAGGACTTGCTGAAGCTAGCCGTCCGCAACTATTGACTCGTGGTTTTGATAGAAACTATATTGTAAAATATCTAGGTATGTACAACTATTCGATCTATGACTCAGTAGAAACGATGAAAGCATCCTCACAGAGAGCGTTGGCGGATAGCAGTGATACTACAGAAGTGGTGAACTATACGCAATCTAATTACGCCGAGCCAAATCCGAACTACTTTGGTGCGGCAAAAGGAATGAACGTCATCTATTTACATTTAGAGTCATTCCAAAACTTTATTATCGACTACAAATTGAATGGGGAAGAAGTTACACCATTTTTAAATTCATTATCAAAAGATAAGAACACCTTGTACTTTGATAATTTCTTCCACCAAACAGGTCAAGGTAAAACCTCTGATGCAGAATTCATGTTGGAGAATTCACTATTTGGATTACCACAGGGATCTGCGTTTATTACAAAAGCGCAAAATACGTACCAAGCAGCTCCGAGTATTCTAAAAGATTATGGGTATACATCAGCTGTATTCCATGGTAATAAAGGTAGCTTCTGGAATCGAAATGAAGTTTATAAATTATTTGGATTCGATCACTTCTATGATGCTAGTTATTATGACACGAGTTCTCCAGAAGACATGGCAGAATATGGTTTGCTGGATAAACCATTCTACGAACAATCAAAAAGCTATTTGAGTTCGTTACCACAACCTTTTTACACGAAATTCATTACAGTCGGAAACCACTTCCCATATACAATGAATCAAGACTTGGTAACAATCGATAAAGCCCAAACTGGAGATTCAAGTGTTGATAACTATTTCCAAACAGCGAGATATACAGATGAAGCAATCGAACAGGCATTCAATCAATTAAAAGAACAAGGTTTATATGATAATTCGATGATTGTTCTTTATGGTGACCATTATGGCATTTCACACAATCATAACAAAGCGATGGCACAAGTCATTGGTGAAGAAATTACACCACAAGAAGGTGCTAATTTACAACGAGTACCATTGTTCATACATGTCCCAGGAATGAAGGGCGAAGCCAACCATACTTATGGAGGCCAAACAGACCTCCTTCCGACACTGTTACACCTACTAGGAATTGATACGAAGGATTATGTTCAATTTGGTTCAGATTTATTGTCAGATGAGCACAATGAAGTTGTTCCATTTAGAAACGGCGACTTTGTCAGTCCAGAGATCGACTCCATTAATGAAAAGTTTTATGACAATAAAACCGGTTTACCACTTGATGAAAGTCAATTAGAGGATGCGAAGGCGCTTAAAAAAGAAGTGGATCATAAATTGCAGCTTTCCGATAAAGTCGTGAATGGTGACTTATTAAGATTCTACACGCCAAAAGGGTTTACGCCAGTTGATCCTTCGCAGTTCAATTACAGCAAAGATGCGGATGAAAAATCTGAGTAATATTTGGTCAATTGGATAAGCATATGAGATTGACCGAAAGTACACAATATACTAAAGCAAAAAACATCATCCCTGGATGGTGTTTTTTTGTTTTAGGAAATTATAGGGTGAGAGCGTTGGTAATGAGCATGATTTTCTTGAATCGCGTAAACATCATAGAAACTGTTCACAATCCAGCATAGATACTTTTTGGAACTCGTCAACCCATTGCTAAGCGATCTAAGCAATCAATACGAACGCCTAAGCGATACATTCACAGGTACCCAAAGCAATCGATTTAGCCATGTGTGGAATGCCGTGGATTACTCTTCAGAAGGTGATTAAGCATTTATGAATGCTTCTCTCATAAGTACGAAAATTGCTTTCATAAAAACTGGGAAATAGTAAACACTATTTGAGAGGAGGCGAAATACATTGCAAACCGATAAAAAGTACACGATCGTTGGTACTGATATTGACGAAGTGAAGCGGCAGAACGCCAATTCCGGACTCACGTACAATGAACTTAATGCGTTAATTGCCAAGAGGGGTGGTAAGGGATCGGCTCAGTATAGTGACACAGACCCTGCGCAAGTAAAAAAGTGATTCGTGGGGGAGTGAAGAAATAAGTGTAAGGATTCCTGTACATGAAACTTTATATTCCAAATAAATGCGCAGCACTCCTGAGAGTGGGTTCGACTCCCACAGTCTCCATATGTACTGAAAAACACCATCCTTTGTGGATGGTGTTTTTCGGGAATTACTTAAGTATGTACGATAGCAATTTACCTAAAAAAATGGATCAGGCGTCATGCCGCCTGATCCATTCTTAATGTAAAAATCTTTAAATCCACAAAAATTATTGTTGCATTTTACCTGCAGTAAAGCCGCCATCAACTGCAAGTGTTACACCGCTAATTGAGCTTGCAAGGTCTGAACATAGGAATACGACCGCATTTGCTTGATCTTCTGCTGTAGACATTTTTCCAGCTGGAAGTGATTTGAGTACACCCTCGTATTGTTCTGGTGATGTTTTTGCCCAATATTCAATTGCAGGTGTAATGGTTGCGCCTGGTGCAATTGAGTTAATCGTGATGCCTTTTTGACCATATTCCAATGCAACTGATTTAGTTAAACCAGCGATTGCGTGTTTAGATGCAGTATATGGAGCCATGTTTGGTGAACCTTCAATACCAGCACCTGATGCTGTATTGACGATTGCACCGCCACCAGTTTTCAACATTGCATTGACTTGGTGCTTGATGCAGTAAAAAGTACCATATAGATTTACTTTTAGTGTAATATCCCAGTCTTTTGAATCCATTTCTCCAATTGGTACAAGACCTTTGTTAATACCCGCATTGTTATGTGCAAAGTCGATCTTGCCAAATGTTTCAACTGTTTTATTTACAAGTGCAATTACTTGCTCTTCATCACTTACATCACATTTGAAAAAGGCTGCTTCGCCGCCGTTATCTTTGATGATTTTTACTGTTTCTTGTCCTGATTCTTCGCTTACGTCAGAAATCATTACTTTTGCGCCTGCTTTTGCTAATGCAACTGCAGATGCTCTCCCGATTCCCGAACCTGATGCTGTGACTAATCCTGCTTTACCTTCCATAATTCCTGTCATAAAAAACACTCCTTCTTTTATAAATCTCCCTACTAGTTTACACCAAAGTTTGCATTTCACAATCAAACAGAACTCACTTATGAAATAAAAAAATCATCTGTATTATTTGATATTTTAGCATTAAATAAAGGTATCAAAAGTGTTGCTATGTGTGGCGAGACTCATACACAATTCGGAATTGAAAAATGCATGGTGCACTGACTGAGAGCACGCCCTTCGCAAAACTCTTGATTAAAGCGGAAAACAACTTTTCATGTTGAATTCAACTAAAAAGAAAAAAGACAGTAAGCAACCCCCATGATTTCTAGAGGTTGCCTACAGTCTGAACGCTTTCCTTCGTGAACAGTATTTTGTTATGTGGAATTGTATTTAGCGCATGGTTCAAGCTACATACTTACTTTTTTTGATCATCCTGTATCTTCGGATCTCTTCTCTGAGGCATTTCAACACCAAGTTCGTCTAGCTGTTTTTGTGCTTCTTCCTCAGTAATAGTTCCTTCTCTTCGTTGGTCCATAATACTTTTTACTTTTGCACTCGTTTCCTCATCTAGATTCGGAAACATCTCTTCCTTATTTCCGTTTCCATGTGGCTCTCCATCTTCGGGCGCTCCCATACCTCCAGGGCCACCCATTCCACCAGGACCTGAATTTTTTGCAGTGGTGATACCAGATTCATCGAGCCATGTAACGGTGTCAGAGATTGTGAACTCCACTACTTTCGTGCCACCTTGATAGTCACCATCTTCAAAGAGACCGTCACTTTCTTTACTAGATATTGTTCCCCCTGAGTAAAGCGTGTAGGAAGCATCTTTCTTTAGATTTGGTGAACTAATGACGACCGATTGGTAGTCTTTTTCCGGAGCAAATGTCACAATTGTATTTCCTTTACTGTCTTTTAAATGAAGTGTAGTTCCTGCAGATTGGGTCTCCAGATAACTCATTAGAATCGAGTTCTGAGAGGAGTTGTCTGAAGTGGCCATCGCCATACCTGAACTTCCGGCTGCGATGAGGACTCCGCCACTTATTTCAAAGTTATCGTCATAATCCAATGCACCATTGCCGTTATTCGTTGGTCCATTGACAATTACTGTCCCGCCTGTCATAGATATGGAACCATTTGAATCGAGCCCATCACCGGCGGCATCGACATAGACATAGCCGCCATTTAGCGAAAGCAAATGTTCTTTAGCTTCTGTTTGCTCTGTAGACGTGTCTGTCTTATCGTCGCCTCCGCTAATGTTTATGCCATCATCCACGGCTTTTACATGGATTTTTCCATCTGAAATTGTAATGGCATCACTTTCTATTCCTTCATTACTCTTCGTAATATCGATATTTCCACCTTTGATGAGAATGGATGTATCTGCGTGAATTCCATCATCGCCAGTAGCGACATTCAAATCGCCGCCTGTTATCGTGATCGAGTTATCACTGTGTATTGCATCATCTAGTGAATCTAGGGTAAAGCTCCCCCCACCAATTGCCACCTCTTCAGTTGCCTTAAGCCCTTTGGCACTAGGTGTATCTGAGCTTGCTTCAGTTGTACTTGCCTCCATTTCTCCAGGGGCAGGGGGTTTCGTTTCAGTGTTCGTTATTTTTTCAGGGCTGCCACCGCCGGATGAAATCTTGAAATCTCCGTCTGCAATCAGAAGGGAAGTCTCAGCCTGAATTCCATCCTCAGTTGACTGGATATCAAAACTTCCTCCTTCAATAGCGATAATCCCTTTGGACGCATCTTTGTCATTTGTAGACTTCATCCCGTCACCACTTGCATAGATACGGATCGTACCCTCTTTAACAGCGAGAAGGTCACGTCCCATTATTCCATCATCAGCTGATTGAATTTGGAGTGTTCCTCCTGTAATTTTCAATTGGTCTTTACTCGTGATTCCGTTGTTGTAATTGCCATTTACGACTAGTTTCCCGCTCCCGTTAATGGTGAGATCGTCTTTGCTGAATAACGCTGCATTCGGTTCATCTTCCTCCGAATCCTCATAAACATATGTTGTTCCATCGGATAAATGATTTTCAGTTCCTTCTTCTAATGAAATAACGGCTTTTTTCGCTTGTTTTACGTAGATTGCCGAACTGGTGGAAGAAGTGATCTCCACCCCATTCAGAACGAGTCGAACAATGCCATCGTCTGCTGCATCCACGATGATTTGCCCATCATCCAGCTTTCCTTCTATTGTATAGACTCCTGATGATTTGATGGTGATGTTGCTTTTGTCGATGACGACTTCACCATCCCCTTTAAAGCTGGTATCATTTCCATTCAACTGAATAGCAGTTGCCTTTTCCCAATCCTCGTAAAAGTCTTCATCGGAATACGTTACCTTCTTGCTAATCACACTAGCTATTTCTTGACTGCTAGTCGTGCTTACGTTTTCTATATTTGCACTAGTATCGTTCGTGGCAGTTGGATTTTCTGAATCATTGCTGCAGGCAAACAATAATGCAGTGCAAATAACAGAGGCAGTTATCTTCATGTACTTAGAATTTTGCTTTTTCATCATGAGCTCCTTATTGCAAATGGAATTTCACCTAGTTTTCAGATGATATTTTGCTGTGAACCCTATTATTCAAGATGAACCTTAAACAAACCTTAAAAAATGAACTGTGAAACTAAAGTTTGCTTTTATTTCAATTGCTCCTATAATCTAACGTAACCAATTAAAACTTTTGATAAATAGTACGAGGGGAGTCGTATATGAAATTACTAATCGTTGAGGATGACAAGTATCTTTCAGAATCAATATGTGAAACAACACAGGAAATGTTCGAAACGGAGCAAGCTTTCGATGGAGAAGAAGGACTGTTTCTTGCACAGCAAAATATTTTCGATGTCATTATTTTAGATATCATGCTTCCGTATATGAACGGTTATGAGGTCTTAGTAAATTTAAGAAAGCAAAATATTCATACACCGGTCATCATGCTGACAGCCAAAGATGGAATTGATGATAAAATTAAAGGATTTAAAGTTGGGGCAGACGACTATTTAGTGAAACCATTCCATCGAGAAGAACTATTAGTGCGACTGGAAGCAATGGTAAGGAGATCGGGAGGTTTGCTAAAGGAAAATATCCTTACTTTTAAGGAACTCCAATTGAATATCAAAAATAAGACAGCGGAAATTAATGGGGAAGCACTAAAGTTAAACGGAAAACAATTCGGTTTGCTAGAGTATTTAGTGAACAATAAAAATGCCATACTGACCAAGGAACAGATTTTTGATCGGTTATGGGGGTTTGAGTCTGATACTTCTACTACTGTTGTAGAAGTGTACGCCAGCAATTTACGGAAGAACCTCAAGAAGTTTGGATATGATCACTATATAAAAACCTTTCGAGGGTTAGGCTATATGCTGGAAGACCATGGTGAAGGTAATGTTTAATAAACAGATTTTCAAGAAACAGCAGCTGAAATTTATGCTTTACAACTTGCTCGCTTTTACTGTGATTTTTACGGTCTTTAGTATCATCATATTGGGCCAAGTTCAAAACACATTATTTTCAAAGACGGACGGGGAACTCTTGTCATTTAAAGAAATGATGACAGATACCAATTCAAAGATGTTGCGGCTCCCTCGTAAAGAGGGAGACTTAGACCAACCAGATGACGAGAGACAAAAAAATAAGCCGAATCCAAGAATGATTGTTATCCATTGGGATAGCGCTGGAAATATACTCAATAAAAATGAAGTGGGAACTACATTTTATGAAAACTATTTAGAAGACTATAAACTGGATAAAACACATATAGACAAGATTACAACGACAAAGATCAGCGAGCTGTATCAATTTAGATATATTCTTTTTGAAGACCATAATGAACAGAATGAAACTGCCTATACTCAGCTAATGATCAACGTGGATGCTGAACAAACAATCATTTCTAACTTCGAGAAACTAATAATTATCTGCTCGGTAATCTTCATTGTCCTCTCGATTTCAGCTAGTTACTTGCTTTCGAGAAAGATGATGAAGCCGATTATTCACTCTTGGAATAAGCAAGCGGAGTTTGTTGAAAATGCTTCACATGAACTCAGGACGCCTTTGACGATCATTCAAAACAAACTGGAGCTTCTCCTTACAGCACCTCAAGAAAGAATTTCAGATAGGTTTGAAAATATAGCACAAAGTTTGTCCGAAACAAGGAGATTATCCAAGCTCACTTCGGATTTGTTAACTTTGGCAAGAGCAGATTCAGCGGAAACGCAGATTGTGAAGCAGTATGTTGAAGTGGATACGTTTATCCAAAAAGTATGCACACCTTATAAGGAAATTGCCGAGTCGCAAGATAAGTATTTTTCTCTAGAGTGTAAGAGTCCTTTGACTATAGAAGCAGACGATACCCGACTCCATCAACTGTTGGTCATTTTGTTGGACAATGCCTTAAAATATACAGGTGAAAACGATAGCATTCGCGTGAAAACATATGTCGAGGACCAAAAAGTCGTTATTGAAGTCAGCGACACGGGAATCGGTATTAAAGAAGAAAGTATCCCGCACATTTTCGATCGCTTTTACCGAGAAGACAAAGCCCGGACTAGGGAAACTGGAGGTATGGGATTAGGACTGTCTATCGCCCAGTGGATTGCAACCATACACAATGGAACGATTCATGTGAAAAGCAACCCAAATAAAGGAACCGCCTTTATAGTTAAACTACCAAAGTAAGAGATCACACCTACGTGATCTCTTTTTTGGTGTTGCTCAATTGTTTAAGGTTTGTTTAAGGTTCGTCTTTTAGTATGTAACTCATAGAGTGACAGCAAAAAGGAGCAGATACAAATGGCGATTGAAATCTTCAGTCGGAAAGAGCAAAAGTACTTGATCACTCACCGACAATACGAGGAAATTGTACAACGGATTGGACCTGAGATGCGTAACGATAAAAATGGTATCGACGGTAAATACTCAGTCACTAGCCTGTACTTCGATAATGCGGAGAAAGGCATTTATTTTGAAACAAAGAACAAGCTTAAGTACCGACAGAAACTGAGGTTACGTGTATACGATGATGCAAATCTAAATAGCACTGCCTTCTTCGAAGTTAAGCAAAAACATAAGAAAGTCGTCAATAAAAGGCGGATGCTTTTGCCACTAAGGGAAGCCTATCGGTACTTAGAGGAAGATGGGCAATCAGGTTTGGATAACTACGAAACGTCCAATTCACAGGTCATGAAGGAAATAGATTATTTCCGTAAATTCTATCGGTTATCTCCTGAAATGGTTGTCTCTTATAGCCGTCATGCTTTGCATGGCATCCACGATTCTGAACTGCGCATCACATTCGATTTTGACTTGCGTTGTCGGAAAGCAGATTTGCATATCGAAAACGGACCATACGGAGAGCATTTCATTGACCCTGATCTCGTTGTGCTAGAAGTGAAAGTAGATCATAGTGTACCGCTTTGGCTCGCACGTATTTTGCAGGAACTGCAATGTGAGCAGCGCAGTGCTTCAAAGTTTTGTACGAGCATGGAACTGCTGAGTGGAAATGTATTACCACAAGCAGGATATTTGGAACCGAAAGAATTGGAAAAGCAACTAACAGGAGGAATAGAAAATGGATCAGATCACGAAATTGTTTACATCTAATGGATTGGAAGGAGTCGTGCCAAACATGTGGATGAGTATTTCTGCGATGGCTCTTGCGGCTATCTTAAGTTTAATAATCACGAAAGTGTACCAAATTACATTTACAGGAGAGCGCTATTCCCAAGCTTTCGTCCATACGATTATTATGATGAGTGTTGTCGTGTCAGTTGTTATGAATGTAGTGAGCGGAAATGCCGGGGTAGCATTTGGTCTGTTCGCCGTATTCTCCCTCATCCGTTTCAGAAGTGCTGTGACGAATGCAAAAGATATTGCATACATCTTTTTCGGTCTATGTGTCGGGATGACTGCTGGACTATTTCAGTTCCCACTGGCCATTGCGTTGACGTTATTCGCGAGTCTCATATTCTACATTCTGTACAAAGTGGATTATGGCAAAGGAAAAGATACACAAATCCTTAAAGTCACTGTACCTGAAAACCTGAATCACGAAAGCTTGTTTGACGATATCTTGAGTGCGAGGACCGAATCCTACCAACTCCGACAAGTGGAAACTACAAACTTGGGAACGATGATTCTCTATACATTTGCGATTCGAAGTAAAACGGATACAAAAGATCAGGACTTGCTGAACGAAATCCGTGTGCGTAACGCGAATTTGAAAGTATCTCTATCCTACCTTAATATATTAGACTGAACTTAAAAGTGTTGCCTGTGCATGGTTTAATTAAGAATTGATCCGATTAATGTAGTGCGCGGGCAACGCTTATATTTGTACAAACTGATTTTTTAGCCATCATTATTCCCACCATCGCATAATATCTGAAACTGAAAAGAACGCAAAAAAATCCTATGCTTGTACAAAACTCATACAAACATAGGAAACAACTAATTTTCGTATTCCCTCAGCAGGAACCAATCCCACATAATGCTTCTTATTTATATCCTCTTAACTCAAGAAACCCAGTTTATAATGTCTTTTTGAAACTATACTCCATCTCACCAGCCATAGCTGCTGGTGTATCACCAGTTTTCCTAGGATCATGAGTATGAATTTGTTCAAAAGGACCAAAATTAACTTGTTTATAGAATTCATAACAAGGAAATCCATCATGTTCTCCTTGAATCTCGGCACTACCATCTTTATTTACTTGTACAGTTAATAGGTAGTCCACAGGAGGAGCATATACATTTAATGGGTTGCTAGCACTTGCACTCATTTGAAATTGAACACCATCAGAACTCCATATGATATTCGTACAAATAATACCTTCTGTGCTTGCTTTCCCTTTCCTGAAGTCAATAGAATTATCTGGATTAGTAACTTTTTCAGTTGTAATACCAGTGTTCGCATATAAGAAAATTTCTTTCTTATAAAAATCTACAACGACTTCTTGTTCAACTCTGGAACGCATTGTGTTCACTGCATATGGTGTGAATTCACGAGAGTCGCCTTCGAATTGGATTACTTTCCCTGTTTCAATGTCCTTCTTAGGTTCAGTCCAAGACACTGGAATAAACACGCTTGCTCTGATTTTAACGATACTTGTCATCAAAAACACCTCTGCAATTCTAATTTTATTTTGGGGAATAAAATCTTTAGAAAACAAATCGTATTTCTTTCGCATACGAATGTTAGCCATGATAATCTCGATAATTTATTTACATTTTGTGGAGACATGTTTCTGTTTTGTATCATAGTCAACTTGATTGACCATATTGTGTAGAGTACAATGAAACCAAAACAAAGTCAACCTGGTTGACTTTGTTCAGAGGAGGTTTACAGCATGAATGATCAAGTATTTAGTGATTTAGATCTAACATCACTTTTATCATTATCTTATAACTCTACAATCAATGAACTACATGAAAAATTAAGCGAATTGGGATTTGATGATATAAGACCTGCACATGGTTTCATGTTTAAATGCATCATTCCTAATGGAGCCACAGGTATAGAAATATCTGAGTACTTAGGAATTACTAAGCAGGCTGTCAGTAAAATGGTGGATTTTCTCGAGAAAAGTGGTTATGTAATGCGTCAAACTCATCCCACTGATAAAAGAGGGAAGATTATTGTTTTGACTGAACGAGGTTGGTTAGTTGTGAAAGCGAAAGAGAAGATATTAACGGAGATTGAGGGACGTTGGAGTGCAAAAATAGGTAGTGAACGAGTGCAAGTGCTCAAAGGAGATTTATTAAAAATAATATTTAAAGAAAACGAAGGTGAATATTCTTCGTTTTCAAGACCTATTTGGTAAAAATTTAGCTTAAAAGAGGACTTTTAAAGTGTATATAAATTAGTACTAACAGGTGCTTGAAATTGCTGACAAAAGGACTGAAAATCAATTCGATTTCCAGTCCTTTTGTGTTTTTAATGATACTGTTTTCAGGAAGAAGTGGGAGCTATGAACACGGAGAGAGAAGCGAGTCCGCTACATACATACGCTCTTAGCGACAATCAACTTTTTTAAGTTATATTGTATTGTCAAAGAAAAATGACTGTTGGTTAACACAAAAAATTCTGGAGTTAGCCCGTAGTCGGAAAAAAATTCAGATTGGATATTTTTCGTGCATAACTTGTAGGCGATAAATAGGAGTTGAAATTCTATTAAGAGTAGGGGAGTAAGCTCTTTTTTCTAGTTCTCCTATGTGTTATAAGCTTATATATCTATAAAAAAGAATATAAAATTAAAAGGACTTTATAATTAATATGATTGCCTACTAATAAACTTATTACCTAAACTCTCTAGAATAAGTTGTTGACTAAAGTAATGGGTAGTAGTAGTTTAATTTAGAAGTTATGACCTGGATATATGGAGAGGACGATTGTGATGGTTGAGTATCATATCGAGAGCATTGAAGTGCATCACGGGCGCGAGGGGATTTCACTTGCTGAAGATTATGTACAGCTCATCGCCAAGTATGCGAACGAAGGCTGGCGATTTGTGCAGCTGGTAAATCTTTCAGGATTATCTCTGAGTGAGCGACGGATCGATCTCATATTTGAAAGGGAAAAAAGAAAAGGAAGTGGCATTATATGAATGCGATTGCATTGAGATTATTGAAGACGGTTACCTTATTACTCGCAGGACTTTTTGGATTTTTTGTATTTGTAGGAAACTTGATGGATTATAATTCGAATTATGAATTTGTCCACCACGTACTTTCTATGGACACAACATTTGAAGGGAACTCATTGATGTGGCGTGCGTTTGAAAGTACGACCGTACATACAATTGCTTACTGGGGATTAATTATCGCTGAAGGGATTTTTAGTGTACTTGCTTTCATCGGTGTTTATCATATGTTTAAAAATATTAAGTCTCCTGGACGGAAATTCAATCAGTCTAAGGCATTTGGCTACTATGCATTCATTCTTGGATTTGCAATTTGGTTCTTTGGCTTCGTCGTTATTGGAAGCGAGTGGTTTGCTATGTGGCAATCACAAATTTGGAATGGCAAAGAGACCGCAATGGATATTACTTCCGTGTGGATCGGATTCGCTATTTTACTAGCGCTCAAAGACGAAGATTTAGACGCATGATTAGTTTGACTCAGACACTTGCGAAGTTCTAAGTGCTGAGGTTGAGATTGGAGTGAAAACCCTTGGATTGAGCAATCAATCGAAGGGTCTTTGTATGAAAAGAGATCACATCAAGGTCTGAGAGTGCACTTGAAATTTATAAGAAATGAATAGTTAAACATCTAAAGAAATAAACCGATAATACATTTGAACTAATACACTAAGAGGTGAAAAGAACTATGAAAAAAATGGGAGTTTTTCAAAGGAATTTAATACTGACCTTGGTAATTTCAATCTCTGTACTGGTCATTGCAATTGTTTCTTTAAATTATATTCGAACACAAGAGAGCTTAGAGGTTGAAAAAGAGCAATCAGAAAAGCTGATTGAGGAAAATCTACTGAGCGTTATTGAAAGTTCGGATGTAGCCTATTCGATAATTGAACAATCACTTTCAGGAAAAATGGAAGCATATACAAAGATTCTTCAAGAGGAATACCAAAAGAACCCGAATGTTGAATCTTGGGATCTTGAATCATTCAAGAAGAAATTTGATGGGTTTGATATCTTTATGATGAATGATCAATTTGTCGTCAAATATGCAACAAGAGAAGCAGATTTACGACTTGATTTAAAAGAGTTTGGGTTAAACGATCTCTTGCAGCAGCGAATGGATGCAGGTGTTTTTGTGGCGGATCGTCTGGAAATTAGTGCAGCTACAAAAGAGACGAATAAGTTCAGTTATACACCTACGCCCGATAAAAAATATATGATTCAAATTGCCGCAACCGCCGATCAGTTTTCGGATTCGATTCAATCGATGGACTTAGAAAAAGTGACGGCTGATTTAAAAAAGAAACATGAGTATGTGAAAGATATCGGTATCTATACGATCGACATCGATGGTGTACCTTCTTATTCGATGAATAAGAAAGATGATAAGGGAGAGGCTGCGCTCCTGCCTAAGTCACTGATGAAAGCAGGGACAAAGGCAATTGGTGACAATAAAGAAAAAGTCATCAATAACCTGAGTGGCGAATCAGGTCTGTCCCATAAATTGATTCCTCAAATCGATCTAGATGCGAGTGAGGATAATGCATTTCGACAATCACGCTTACTGTCTTTAACGTATGATGCAAACTATTACAACAAAAGATTGCAAGCTAATAACATAACTTCAATCGTGATGGTTGTCGTTTCAATAATTGTTTCTGTCCTATTATCCATCGTTATTGGACGTCGAGTGTCGAAGCCAATCCACGAGTTCAGTCAAGTTATTGATCAGACTGCTAAATTGAATTTCACGAAAAATGAGCATGTCGACAACTTGCTTACACGAAAAGATGACTTTGGTGTATTGGCTGAACAGTATGAAGAGATGCTCGTATCGGTACGGGGAGCTTTCGAAAAAGTCATTGACTCTTCAGACCAATTACTAGCTATGTCGAGCGAATTCACTGCCAGTGCGGATGAAACGAAAATTGCCTCTGTTCAAATTTCTGATTCCGTCCAAGAAATGGCGTATGAAACAGAAAACCAAACACAATCTGTCCAACATGCGGTTTCGGATATTGGAACGATTAATCAGGAAGTAGATCGACTTTCTGAGAAAATTAGTAATGTGAATGAGCTTGTACAGCATACCGTTTCGATTTCAACAAACGGAAATGCACGTGTGCAAGAGACTGAAAAGAATATGGAGCAAATCAATAACTATACGAGGCAGTCTAAAGAAACTGTCATTGAACTTCATGAAAAGTCTTCTAAGATTGAAAGCTTCTCAGTCTTCATTACCTCTATTGCTGACCAGACCAATCTGTTGGCACTGAATGCGGCGATTGAATCTGCCCGTGCAGGAGAAGCTGGGAAAGGGTTTGCTGTAGTTGCGGATGAAGTCCGGAAACTCGCAGTAGAATCGAGTAGTGCTGCTAACCACATAAGCCAGCTCATCAGTGAAATCAAACAAGATATTTCACAAACTGTCGACAGTATGACAGATGGTTATGAAGCAGTGAAAAATGGAACTGCCTTAGTCAGTGAGTCGGGAGAAGCCTTTAGAAGTATTTTACTTGCAGTCCAGTCAGTCTCAGAACAGACGACTGAAGCGACAACGATTTCTACAGAAGTCGAAAACGTAATGGGGAATTTACTGAAATCCATTGAGCAGATCTCCTCGTTGTACGAAAAGTTGGCAAGCCATTCTGGAGAAATTGCAGCAACGACAGAAGAGCAAACTGCTACAGTTGAAGAAGTCGCTGCCGCTGCCAAAAACCTATCTGACATAGCGGAAGATTTAAAAGGTGAAATCGGCAAGTTCACGGTGTAACGTGTGGAAGGTCATCCAGTTACTTTAGAATGAATCATAAGAGAAGTTAAGAAGGCAGCCAATGGGTAAATTGGCTGCCTTCTTTTTAAAATTGGTGACTATGAGCTATCAAAAGATCACATTCTAAATTCCTCTTTACTTTCGGGATGAAGAAATACTAGGATCTTACCTTCCTGAACGTCTTCTGAATAGCGTTCGGCTTCTTCATCAGGGACTCCGATTTCCATAAGAGCATGCTTTAATCCACCAGCACCCGAGCTCGCACCTACTACCGCTCCACCAATAGTTGAAATAATAGGACCAGCAGCCAATATGGCGCCAAGTCCGGGAACCACTACTGCGGATATCCCTGCAATCACGCCCGCTATTCCCAGTGTTCCACCAGTTAAAGCTCCAGCAATGGCTCCATCTTTAGTGGACGGCTTTACTTCCTGTGTGAATTCAGGCAGATTTTTTGTATTTTTAGCAATCACTGAAATTTCCTCGGTTTTGTAGCCTCTCTCTCTTAATCGTTCAACAACTTCAACCACTTGTTGTTCGTTTTCATATACCTCAATATCGTAATTCTTCATTGTAAATTACCTCCTGTTTGCTTGAACAATGAATTCTATACCCCCTATTTAGTTTCTTTAGACACATTTCACTTTAACACTTTACTTTTCTAGAATTACAAATCTAATTTGCAACTCTCGGGAATTGGTTTTTCAGTACTTTTCAATGAAAGTTACTTGGTTTTTATGTAAGTTAAACCAATATTAATATAAAACTCCCTTCCAACATTACCTGAAAACAAGCAACTTGAATCTAGTGCTATTTGTTCATGGTGTGGAACCAAAGGTGTGATAGTATTTAAACTATAAAATAACTGAATAGGCAAACCTAAAGAAATTTAGGGACGCAAAGCTATAGGGACTAAGGTGTATCACTATGTCAGCCAGTTGCCGAAGAGTACACACTACTTTTTGTTTAGTAAAGTTGACGAACTGCTACTTGTTTTTTTGACTTTATATAATCCAAAGCTACTCTTTTTGAGTAGCTTTTTTTGTGCGCTCAGTAGGAAATATATTCATGAGGAGGAAAAGCATATGAAGATGATTGCGTTCGCAACAGCAGCAGCCTTGGCTCTTAACGTAGTCTGTAGTCCAATTTCTGTATTAGCAAATGTACACCCGCAAGAAGGATTAGTCATGCCTACTGTAGCAGAAAGTAACCAAAGTACCGGTATTGCATCGGTTCGAAAATTCGACTTGTACGGAAAAGCGAGTCTACCTGCATACGATGAAGTATTCAAAATGCCTATCTCGAATATAAAATCGATCACAAACAATGGAGGGAACTACTCAGGCTCTCCTATTCATCACGCGATTGACGGAGAACTGAAGACACATTGGGAAACAAATAAGCCGAATAGTGCTTCATTTAATAACGAAGTTGTGGTGGACCTTAACGAATCTACAACCTTAAATAGAATTGTCTATGCCGCGCGCCAATCCAGTGCAAAAGGAAAAGGCTTTGCACAAGAGTTTGAAATCTATAGTTCACAATCAGCCGATGGTAATGATTTCTCATTAGTTTCTTCAGGAGGTTACAACGGCTCAACAGGTGATGTAGTAGAAATCCAGTTTGCCCCGACGAAATTTAAGCGAGTTAAATTTGTATTCACAAAAGCTAACCAAGACTGGGCAAGCGCTTCAGAGTTTCAATTTTACAAAGAAGATTCTGTATCCGACAAAATGGAAACACTATTCACGGATGCATCGCTAAGTTCAGTTAGTGATCAGTTTAAAACGCTGGATGCGTTAACGAGATTGGATGCTGAAGCAAAGGGGCATCCGTTCTATCCTCAATTCAAAGAAGATATCGAGAATGCAAAAGTTCTCATTAACAAAGCGGAAATTGAATCTACTACAGCAGTAACTAAACCATTCCTGCATTATTCAAATGAAGCCTACTCTCAGTTATTTAGAATGGATCGTCAAAACATCAAAGGGATTCGCAACAATGGTGGGCATTATGCGAGTGCCGTTATTGAAAATGCAATTGACGGGAACCTTAACACGTACTGGGAAACAAATAGAAGTAACACCAATGACTTTTCAAACGAAGTCGAAGTCGAATTTAAAGATAGCGTAACGTTAAATCGACTTATGTATGGGGCAAGACCTTCTGACCGAAAGGGGTTTGCTGAAGAGGTTGAAATTTATACTTCCAAAACATCTAAAGGAGACACCTATCAGCTTGTAGCAACAGGGCAGCATAATATGGTTGCTGGATTAGTTGAAGTCAGATTTGCACCAACCGAATTTAAGCGCGTAAAATTCAAATTTAAAAAATCTAACCAAAACTGGGCCACGTTATCGGAACTAGCCTTCTACAGTCAGGACCCGATAGAAGAGCAAGTCGCCAATCTATTCACAGATGGTCTTATGAATGAGTTAAAGCCGGAATTTGCTTCTATGGATGCAATTCAACAATTGGAGAAAGAAGTTGCGAAGCATCCTTTAAAAGAACAGTTACAACAATACGTAACAATGGCAAAAGACGTACTCAACAACGTACATGTTTCTAACGAATCAATCGTGATTGCATCGCAACGGGGGAACTCAAGTACAGAAGCCAGCAAACATCAAATTGCCAGAACCTCGTTCTCACTAGATACATTTGGTAGATACGTAGTGCCAGGTGAGACAATCCAAATTACAGTTGAAGCAGATAAAAACGGCGTCATGCCAAATCTAGTTCTTGGTCAAATAGCTGATGATAAAAATGGATGGATTAGAAGATATGCGTTAAAACAAGGATTGAATCGAATAACCGTTCCAGCATTCGATAACATGAAGCCATCTGTTGCATATGTGGAAAACAATGCGCTACCAACTGAACAGTCATTTGCTCCAAAAGTAAGACTAGTTGGGGGAACTAAATTCCCTGTCTACTATCATGGAATAACAGATCCCGCAGCGTATGAAAAAGAATTGGAAGAATATGTAGAGAAAATCAGTGTGAACGACAACGACTTTGCAAACGGAAAACCGAATGATGTTGTGTATAACGTCTCTGAACTAGTGTCCGAAAATAATACAATTTCTACAAGTGCTGCGGGCGCTCTAAAGGGAATTAAAGAATTAAAAGGAACTGGGAAGACCGTATCAGACACGATGAAAGAATGGGAAATGATGTGGACCGAGTACCAAAAAATTAGTGGTGCTGTCGTGGATGATTCAGATCCAAGAAACCAATATTTCAATGCAAAGTTTACATCACGGGTATTCACCAAAGGGCCTTATGGTTGGTCGGATTGGGGATATACAGGATTTAACGGAGGGAATTCTCCTAGAAGAGATGATGGATTCTTTAAACAAATCGTGAAGCCATTTAGTGTACCTGGAAATGATGGATGGGCTTATTTTCATGAATGGGGCCATAACATTAATAACTCCACGATGGAACACACTGAGATAACGAACAACATCTACTCAGTAATTATGAGAAAGAAATTCAATAACAGCACAGAAGACCGTGTAGATTGGAATTCCATGTACAAAAGGTTTTCAGGTGAAACGGTTCAACATGGTTTCTGGACTTACTTAGGGGTACTTGAGCAAGTGCAATATTATTATGGCGAAGATAGTTATGGTAAGGCTTCCCGAATTGCTCGGACAAACCCTGAAGGTGTCATGAATGGATTAGGAAGTAATTTGCAACGATTAGTTGTGGGATTATCTTTAGCAACCGAAACGGACCTAACGGCATTTTTCGAAGACTGGGGTTACGTAACAGCTACCGCTAAGATGAAAGAGAAAGTCGCACACTTACCAAAACCAGATGTGAAGTTAGAGTACATGCATAGTTTAGGACGAGATTACGAAGGTAATGGGTTCTCAAAAGATGCAAAAGTTACTGCGCATTCAATAATTGCAAATCCAGATAAAAAAGAAATCAACCTGTCCTATGATATTGATGAAGCAAATAAGGGCGCTGCTATGGGATATGAAATCCTCCGTAATGGCAAGGTAGTAGGCTATACAACAGGAACTTCATTCATAGATAGAAACGTAGATACGAGTGTTCCTTATACTTATGAAATCGTTGCGTATGACAGGAAGTTAACTCCTTTAAAACCTGTGGAAGTTCACTCACAGCAACCGAACTTATCTGTAGAAGAACAAGTTACGTTAAGATTACATCAAGCGTTTGAGCCAATGGATTACGTAAACGCAACTTCGTTTTCCGGTCAAAACATTACCAAAGATGTAGTGATTAAATCAAATACGGTAGATGTAACGAAAAAAGGATCTTATGAAATTGTTTACGAAGTGAAGAATGCGAATTTAATCGAATCAAAGAAGACGAAGGTTACTGTAACAAGTGACTATGCCTATATCTCAGATATGAATGCTAAATCCGTTCAAACAGATTGGAGTTCATTGCAAAAAGATAAAGCAATTTCTGGAGGGCTTATCACACTACGAAGACAAGGTAGTGATGCGACGTATCCTAAAGGAATAGCCATTCATGCTAATTCTGAAGTTGTGTATGATATTGCTGGAAAAGGGTTCAACTTCTTTGAAAGTTATATCGGTATCGACCAATCTGTCAGAGGGCAGGGGTCTTCCGCAACGTTTGAAGTGTGGGTAGATGGAGAAAAGAAATTGGATAGTCGTGTATTCAAATCTGGTACGGAGCATGAATTTGTGAAAGTTCCCGTAACAGGTGCAAAAGAAGTAAAACTTATTACAACGGATGCGAAAGACAATGGGATTTCCTCAGACCATACAGTTTGGGCAGATGCAAAATTCACGAAAGATTCTAGTGAACCTACATTAAATGTATCTGAAGATCTCACGTTCGTTAAACTGAACAACAAGGACTTTACAATTTTAGATGGTGTAGAGGCGTTTGATAAAGAAGATGGGGATTTAATCGACGCAGTCAAAGTAACATCTAACGATTTCACTGTTAGTAAAACAGGCACGTACAATGTAGCCTTTTCAGTTACTGATAGCGATGGAAATAAGGTAACGAAGACGAAAGAAATCTATGTATATAGCGATACCACATTCGTAAGTGATACGCCGTGGATATCCGCACAAACAGCGTGGAGCACGGTGAAAAAAGATCAGGCTTCGTCTGGTGGTCCGATAAGGATACTAGTCAATGGTGCGACAAAGGAATTTACTAAAGGAATTGGAACCCATGCAAATTCATCTATTGTGTATGATCTTGCAGATGAAAACTACGATTACTTTGAGACACTCGTTGGTATAGATCGAAACATCGCTGAAAATAACAATTCAAGTGTGACATTTAAAGTACTAGCGGATGGTCAGGAAGTCTATAATAGCGGGGTTATGAAATATAATACAGAAGCAAAATTGGTAAGAGTTCCATTGAAAGGCGTTAAGGAATTAACGCTCATTGCAAATGATTCTAGTAATGGAAATGGATCCGACCATGCAAACTTTGCAGATGCTAAGTTTTATATTTCGAATGGACTGCCCCAGCTTACAATACCTAATTCGGTAGCAACTAAAGTGGGTACACCTATCGATTTAAGCGAAGTTTATTCTGCTGTCGATGCTGAAGATGGAGATTTAACAGCTCAAGTAAAAGTGACGGGTAGAAATCAGGTGAATTTTGAGCGAGCTGGTAAATATGAAATCACATACACTGTGGTAGATAGTGATGGCAATGAAGTATCTATGAAGCGATTCATATCCGTAGTAAATATGGAAGACTTCAACTATCTATCTGATTTCGAATGGAAGTCTACACAAAATAGCTATAGAACTCCTGTAAAAGACGAAGCAATCAGTGAACAACCATTACGATTAACAGGGAAGGACGGAAGTGTACAAGCCTATGAAAAAGGGATTGGTGCACACTCCAACTCAACAATCATTTATGATTTAACGGAGAAAGACGCCGATTATTTCACTTCATTTGTGGGGGTAGACCGACAGATGCATGGCTCAATCGGATCCGTCACATTCCAAGTTTTTGTAGATGGTGTGAAACAATTCGATAGTGAGATGATGCATTCTACAGATCCTCAGAAGTTCATTGAAGTAAAAACAGTTGGTGCAAAAGAACTCAAATTAGTCGTGACTGATGGCGGGAACGGAAATGGTTCAGACCATGCAACATGGGGTGACGCTAAACTCCATTTCGCGAACGGTGAAAGAGTGTACACGAAAGATTTAGTAGCTGCAGTTGAAGAGTCGAAAGCTATCGATTATGAGAAGTTTTCTACTGAGAGTATGAGTGTGCTCCTGAATAGTATTGCAAAAGCAGAAGAGATTCTTGCTAAAACACAAGTGACTCAACTAGAAATCGATCGTGCCCTTGATGCTCTCCTGCAGGCGAAGTCCGATCTAGTGGAACTAGACTTAACTCAAGTCATTACAGTACCTGATAAATACCTTAGAAATGTTATTCAGCAAAAACTAGGGATTACTGGGGAACTCACTCTAGGAGATCTGCATGCACTCACGACTCTTGAAGCACCTAATGCGAGAATCCAAAATCTTGAAGGCTTACAATATGCAAGAAACTTAGTTTCTCTAGATGTATCAGGAAATGAAATCACAGATTTTTCACCTCTGAAAAATCTGGAGAAACTGAAGACGATTATGGCACACCCTCAACTAGTGGCAGTGAAAAGCTTAAAAGGCCCTCAGCTAACTGTTGAGAACTTAGTGGAAGGGTTGGATGGTCAATATCTAAATCCTTATCAAATAGGCCTAAGAAATACAAAAACCAATGAGATAGTAACTGTAGATGTGGATCAATTCAAGCCAAATTCGGACCAGTTTACATTAGATTTTTCACAAGTAGAGAAAGGCACGTATATGTTGGTTATGGCTTATAAGTTAAAAGAAGATACAATCATTCAATTAACATATTATGTAGATCTTCGTAATTAATAATAAATAAGGGCTGTCCCGAAAGGTCATAATTATGACTTTCTGGGATAGCCCTTTAAGTTTGGTGACAATTAGTGGGATAGTTTACGGTGGTGATATCATTGTCAGCCGGAAAGTGATCATAACCCGGGGAAAGTTCTCATAACCCTGAGAAAGTGCTCATAAATCGCAGAAAGTGATCATAACCCTG
>NZ_JWIB01000016.1 GCF_000813425.1 Sporosarcina sp. ZBG7A | reverse complement strand
ATCTCAAGGAGCAAGCTCCTATTGATTCGCTCGACTTGCATGTATTAGGCATGCCGCCAGCGTTCGTCCTGAGCCAGGATCAAACTCTCCATAAATCTGGTAGCTGATATGCAGCACATTGCGTCGTCAGCTTCAGTTGCTCATTCGGTCACGTACCTAAGTACGCTCCCTCATTCGCGCCTTCGCTTCCTAGCACTGCACTACATCTCAGCAACCAGTGAAAAATTGATTGCTCAATTCGTACTGGCATCATTTAAGATGTCTATCAGATCGATTAAGATCTGTTTGTGTTTGTTTCACCGGCAGAACCGGTTTCCCAAACGATAATTCGTTGACATTTTGCTGTTCAGTTTTCAAGGTTCATTTCGTCGTTCTCTCGAAGCGACTTGATTATCTTAACATGTCTGAGAAACTCAGTCAAGTTATTTTTGAAAAACTTTTTTCGTTCATCTCAGCGGATTTTGTAAGCTAGTTAGTTACCTCCGCGGCGACAAGATTTATAATAACATCGAATGCAATCGTACGTCAACACTTTTTCGAAAAAAGTTTCAAAACCGCTTAATGACGGGGTTGAGAGATAAAAAAACAGCCGTTGTGTACGGCTGTTAGTCGAGCACACTATACATTCGATGATAAAGAAACTCGTTTTTAGAGTCGATAGACATAACCTTAATAATGTTTTTCTCTATTAAGAATTCGATAAGCATTTCAAGATCCACTGAGTACATCCTCAGTTCGTCATGCTCATGAAGTTCCTGAATCGTCCACGTCTCTTTTTGCGACATGACTTCTAGTATATGATGCGCTCCATATTCCGTTCGATTATGAATAAAGAACTCACTCGCCAGGAACATTAGCTCCAAACGTTTTTCGATAGGCTCGTCACTCATAATAAGTTCTTCGTATAGCTTGTATATAGAAGGATCGATTTTCTTCACTTGAGACCAAACTGTTACCT
Organism: Sporosarcina sp. ZBG7A; assembly: GCF_000813425.1. Lineage (GTDB taxonomy): Bacteria > Bacillota > Bacilli > Bacillales_A > Planococcaceae > Sporosarcina. Next base: position 80,164 of record NZ_JWIB01000016.1, on the reverse strand, counting down.
CTGGAAGAATGCCTTTTTCAATTACTGACAATCTCGCTAAATGATGAAGCGATTGCACAGCATGATGATAGGCATCCATATAATGAAGCTGTTCAAAAAACGTCTTTCCTTCCATATAACGTCTAACCAGTTTTGCAAGCTCAATTCCCATCTTTAAATCTCTGCCGAAGAAAGGATGTTCTTGTAGTTCAGTTTTCAAGTCTTCTATATACTCATTACGATCGAAGAAGACTTTCCCGTAAAATAACCAATCGACAACTTTCCGTTTCGTTCCAAGTAGTAGCCATTTTTTAAGTTGATTTTCACTTATTATATGTAGCGCTGCCTTTTCATCTCCATCTGTATAGTGCTTTGTTTGAATCGGAATGGTATTCGATGAGGATATGATTAGCAGTATTTCATCAAATGTATCAGTCAGGGGGTCTCCTTCCCATCGTTTGCTAACGAGTAGCACACCGAGTGTGTCCGGAAAACTTGCCCTCTCTTGATAGATTGGTCTGAGTGTTTGTTCCATAGTAATTCCTCCCTAGATGATATATAAGTTCGCCAGACGTTCTACAAATCCTTCTTCAAGAGACTCCTATGTTGCTATACTAGAATATGTGCTATATTAAGGGAGCGAATCACAAGGAGGTAAAGCAATGAAACCTTATAAAAATAAAATCAATCGCATACGGTCATTTGCTCTTTCACTCATCTTTATCGGAGTGATTGTTATGTATATCGGTCTGTTCTTCAGAAAATACGAAATCATTATGTTGCTTTTCATGGTTCTTGGTGTGTTAGCTATACTGGCAAGTGTTGTTGTCTATGCTTGGATTGGGACACTTTCAACCCGAGCCATACAGATTATCTGTCCGAATTGCGGTAAGGAAACAAAGATGCTAGGACGCGTAGACATGTGTGGCCACTGTAGAGAGCCATTAACAATGGATCCTACACTTGAAGGAAAAGACTTTGATGAACTCTATAATAAACCAAACAAACGAAAAAGCTAAAACAAAAAACACTTGCTTCTCTTCATTGAAGAGAGAAGCAAGTGTTTTTAGTTAGCATTAGAAGCTTGTTTTTCACATGTAGGACATACTCCATAAACTTCTAAGCGGTGAGAGTTCACTTTAAAACCAGTCACATGGGAAGCCAATCGTTCCACTTCTTCTAGCCCTGGATGATGAAAATCGACAATACTTCCACATTCATCACAAATGATGTGGTAATGATCATGTGTTACAAAATCGAATCTGCTTGAAGCGTCTCCATACGTCAATTCCTTAACAAGACCGGAATTTCTGAAGACACGCAGATTATTGTAGACTGTCGCAACACTCATATTAGGAAAATCACTCTCGAGTGCTTTGTAAATTTCATCCGCCGTTGGATGGCATTCAGAAGAAATGAGGAATTCTAAAATGGCATGTCGTTGCGGAGTTATCCGAACACCACTTTCCTTTAACGTGACCAGCGCATCTTTTAGCATCGCACCAGACATAACGAACACCTCTATTCCATAAGGATTACTTCTTTATAATCATTATAATTAGTTTACTGAATTCGATGTCTGGTGTCAACCATTCTGGGCTACCAAGCATTATATCTGGCTTTAATAACCTCTGTCTGTCTCAATTACATTTTTAAATTCTCCATTCTCAGAGACCCAAATTTGAAGATTCTCTTTAAAAATCTCAAGAGCACGCTCCACATACTTGGCTGATAACGCGGAAACGTGTGGTGACACGGTACAATTCCCCATCTCCCATAACGGACTATCTACCGGTAACGGTTCCTGTTCGAATACATCAAGCACCGCATGAGCGATTTCACCTTGTTGAAGTGCTTTAATGATTACTTGCTCTTTCACCAAGTCTCCCCGACCAAAGTTCATAAATACCGAAGTTTTTTTCATTTGCTGGAAATGTGAACTGTCCAAAATCCAGCGCGTCTCTTGCGTACTAGGCAAGACGGAGATGATATAGTCCGCTTCAGGTAGGCATTCATTAATATGTGAGAACGAAATATCCTCGTCCATTCCGTCATGACTATTACCTGATCGGCTACAGCCAATCGTGTATACACCAAACGCCTGAAGCAACCGACCGATTTCTCCACCAATTGCTCCCGGGCCAAGAATAAGTGCCCTAGATCCACGCAGTTCACTAGATTTCATCTTTTCCCATACTTTTTGTTTCTGCTGTTCTTGGATTAATGGAAGTGCCCGATTGAGCGAAAGAATATGTGCAAGAACTGACTCCGCCATCGGTGTCTTGTGGATACCACTCACATTCGTTAGAAGAATTCCCCGCTCCCCTAATTCTTCAAGCGGCATTTTATCAACACCAGCGGACGCCACCATGACCCATTTCAATTCCGTCAGCTGATTCAGAACTTCTTCAGTCAAATCACTTCCGTATGTTACGAGAATTGTAACTCCCTTGCCACCGGCACCATCGATGGAATCTGAAAAGTCGAAGTGAATTTGCGGGAACTGCTTGCTCAAGCTTTGACGAAACTGTTCTTTAATAGGAAATGTTACTAATGCAATCGTCATTGCGAATCATCATTCCCTTCATTAGATACCTGCAACAAGGTTTGATAAACGGCATCGATATGACCGTCCACTTTAACCTTGCGCCATTCTTTAATAACAGTACCTGTTGGATCGATAAGGAATGTAGAACGCTCGACTCCCATATATTCTTTTCCAAATGACTTTTTCAATTTCCAAACTCCATACAGCTCGGAAACTGTCTGCTCCGTATCTGCTAAGAGCGAAAATGGAAGTCCGTGTTTTTCGATAAATTTTGTATGGGAAGCTTCACCATCAGGACTCACGCCTAAAATGACTGCATCACGTGCACTAAACTCGGAATGGCTCTCTTTAAACGTTTGCGCTTCCAACGTACAACCCGGTGTTGCATCTTTAGGATAAAAGTAAAGAATCACATACTTCTTTCCTGCATAATCGGAAAGTGTAACTGGATTACCGTTTTCATTTTGCAAAGTAAAATCAGGTGCATGCAAACCTTCAAGTGTCGACATTTCTCATTCCCCCTATCAGATTCTTTCCTATTATAGTATCGGACTACTCCGTCTTTTTCAATTCCTTTGGTGTTTCGCTCATTATTAGGTAAAATAGAGAAGAAGTGATTTGAACGGAGGAATAAAAATGGAACGATCTAATTCAGAAACAATCTATGCAGAAGCGTGCGAACATATTGTTGGTGGGGTCAACAGCCCATCTCGAGGCTATAAAGCAGTAGGCGGAGGAGCACCAACTGTTATGGAACGTGCAGAAGGACCTTATTTCTGGGACGTTGATGGAAATAAGTATATTGACTACTTAGGTGCCTATGGACCGATCATTACTGGGCATGCCCATCCACATATAACAGCAGCAGTCACAAAAGCAGCTGAAAATGGCCTACTCTACGGAACACCAACTAAACATGAAGTGAAATTTGCAAAAATGATCAAAGAAGCAATCCCAGGTTTGGATAAAGTTCGATTCGTCAATTCAGGAACTGAAGCAGTAATGACAACTATCCGAGTTTCAAGAGCTTATACAGGTCGTACAAAAATCATGAAATTCGCAGGCTGCTACCACGGCCACTCTGACTTAGTCCTAGTTGCGGCTGGTTCAGGACCTGCAACACTCGGAACTCCAGACTCTGCAGGGGTACCTAAAACGATTGCAGAAGAAGTAATCACAATTCCATTCAATGATCCGGAAAGCTTTAAAAGCGCTATGGATAAATGGGGCGATGAAATCGCTTGTATCTTAGTGGAACCAATCGTAGGGAACTTCGGAATCGTTGAACCTCAAGAAGGTTTCCTTCCCCTCGTCCACGAGATTGCAAAAGAAAAAGGCGCACTCATCGTATACGATGAAGTCATCACTGCATTCCGTTTCCATTATGGATCAGCAGCTGAGCTGCTTGGACTAGAGCCAGATTTAATGGCGCTTGGAAAGATTATCGGTGGAGGTTTGCCAATCGGCGCTTACGGCGGTAAATCAGAAATCATGAATACCGTTGCACCACTCGGACCTGCATATCAGGCAGGAACTATGGCAGGTAATCCGGCGTCAATGTTGTCAGGTATCGCATGTCTGGAAGTTCTTCAAACTCCAGGTCTTTACACAGAATTGGATCGCCTTGGGGCAATGTTGGAAGAAGGAATTCTCCAATCTGCAAAGAAACACCATGTTCCGATTACTATCAACCGTAAATGTGGAGCCTTAACTGTTTTCTTTACAGAAGAGACAATCGTAAATTACGATCAAGCAGAGGCAACAGATGGCGAACGATTCGGCAAATTCTTCAAACTCTTGTTGAAGAATGGCGTCAACTTAGCTCCTTCTAAATACGAAGCTTGGTTCATTACGTCTGCTCATACAGAAAAAGATATTCAAGATACATTAATTGCTGTAGATATGGCGTTTGCTGAATTACTTTAATAGAGGATTGTTGACCCACGCCGGAATTTATTGTAAAGTAGCGCAAAAGAGACCGTTAAAGAGAGGAATACATTCATGAAACTTGGTGCCCGAAGTTTGAAAACGGGTATTGCGATTGTCTTCGCCTTGTTCGTTGCACAATTGCTCAACTTGCCCAGTCCTGTGTTTGCAGGGATTGCTGCGATATTCGCGATACAGCCGACCATTTACAGGTCATATTTACAAGTTATTGAACGAATTCAAGGTAACTTGATCGGTGCCACTATCGGGGTTGTCTTCATTCTAATCTTCGGACATCAGCTGGTCATCATCGGACTTGCAGCTGTGATTGTTATATTAGTCATGCTTAAACTAGGTCTGGAAAAATCGATTGGCCTTGCACTCGTCACCACGGTTGCTGTCATGGAAATCCAGGGAGATGACTATCTCTTACTCGCGTCACTTCGAGTTTTAACGATTCTAATCGGAGTCCTAGCAGCATTTTTAGTAAATCTCATATTCATGCCGCCAAAGTACGAAGTAAAGCTATTCCAATCAATTCACCAAGTTCAAGACGAAATCATTCGTTGGATCCGGCTGACCGGTCGACAAGCATCTGACTTTATCGCAACCAAAAACGTAATTGTAAACTCAAGAGAACAACTGACGAATATCGATCAGCTATACTCGTTGTATAAAGAAGAACGGTACTATTTGAAGAAGAACCAATATGCAAAAGCACGTAAGCTCGTTATTTATCGTCAAATGATTGTTGCTTCGAACGCAAGTTTACAAGTTCTGAAAAAACTTCATTTGTACGAAAGTGAGCTGGCAGTATTACCTGACCACTTTAAGATGATGGTGCAAGAACGTTTGGATGCCATCCTTACGTATCATGAGCAACTGCACCTGAAATTTGTCGGTAAGTTAAAATCAGATCAGTTAAGTACTGGACTTCATGATGAGTATATCCAGCGACACGAAGTAATGGAAATCTTTGTGAAAGAGATTGTTCTTACTAAAGAAGAAGATGAAGAGTTCTCCACTTACTACTTACTTCACATACTCTCATCTATTCTTAACTATGAAGAACAACTCGAGCATTTGGATAGTCTTGTTGTTACGTATCAGCGCAGATATGACAGTGAAGCGAATACTAAATTTGAAGATGAAATCTATTAAAAAACCTAGAGGCTACGTGAGCCTCTAGGTTTTTAGCTTTTCATTTTCGGATCGAGTGCATCTCGCAATCCGTCTCCCATTAAGTTAAATCCCAAAACCGTCAACATAATGGCAAGTCCAGGGAAAATCATCGTCCATGGAGCAGACTGTAAGTAATCCTTAGAATCCGCTAGCATCTTCCCCCACTCTGGTTGAGGGGCTTGAGCTCCTAAACCAAGGAAGCCAAGAGCAGCCGCTTCAAGAATTGCTGTCGCAATAGCAAGGGTTCCTTGTACAATAACTGGTGCCATCGAATTCGGTAAAATGTGTGAAAACAAAATCCGAGCATCCTTCATCCCAATCGCTTTCGCAGACGTGATGTACTCATCTTCCTTAATACTGAGCACTTTCGAACGGATCAGCCTACCGAAGTTCGGTACGTTGATGGTCGCGATAGCAATGAGTGCATTTTGTAAACTTGGTCCGAGTACAGCAACAATCGCGATGGCGAGCAAGATGGACGGAAACGCAAGCATGATGTCGAAGATACGAGAAATGATGACATCCACCCAACGTCCATAATATCCTGCAATAATTCCTAGAATACTCCCCACCACTACGGAACCGATTACGGAGAAGAATCCGACGGCTAACGAAATACGAGCTCCATGGATAATTCTTGAAAGGATATCCCGTCCGAAATCATCCGTCCCAAACCAATACTCAGCAGAAGGGGGATGGAGCCGGTCCGCCATATTCTGATCGTTAATGCCTTGAGGAGTGATCCACGGTGCCAAAATGGCAAGAATAACAAAAAGTAAGACGACTGCCATTCCCACCACTGCCACTTTACTCTTTCTAAAGCCAAGCCAGGCATCGCGCCATGGTCCGGACTCTTTCTCAATTTGCGCTTCTGCAATCCCATCTATCTTTGGTGTCAGTTCAGACATGGTACCAACCTCCTTCCTCAGTCATATTTTATCCTCGGATCGATCACACCATAGAGTAAGTCAACGATGAGGTTGATCATCACGAAGAAGAATGCGACGATCAGAATGCCGGACTGGATGACGGGGTAATCTCTATAATTAATGGCGTCATAGATATAGCGTCCGATTCCTGGCCAAGCAAAAATCGTTTCTGTAAGAATAGCGCCACCAAGAAGCATCCCCATTTGTAGTCCTACAATCGTCAAAACTGGAATAATTGCATTTTTCAAAGCGTGCTTATAGACAACCCAAAACATCTTCTGCCCCTTCGCACGTGCTGTCCGGATATAATCTGAACGCATTACTTCGAGCATACTGGATCGCGTCATTCGTGCAATGATCGCCATCGGAATCGTTGCAAGTGCGAGCCCTGGGAGGATTAAATGCTTAAACACTTCCCATACCTGATCGAATCTACCATTCAACATGGCATCTATCATATACAAATTCGTTATTGCTGAAACAGGATCCCGAACTTGCTCACGTCCCGTTGTCGGTAGCCATTGAAGTTCGATGGCAAATGCCCATTGTCCGAGTAGACCAAGCCAGAAGATAGGCATCGATACACCGACAAGAGCTAAAATCATTGCCGTATAGTCGAACCACGAATTTTGGAACCAAGCTGATATGATTCCTGCGTTGATGCCAATAACAACTGCGATAATCATCGCAAATAAGGCAAGTTCAAGTGTCGCTGCAAGATACGGCCAGATTTCATCTGCAACTGGCAGTCTTGTTCTCATCGATTCTCCTAAGTCCCCAGTGAATAGACCTTTTAGATAACTGAAAAATTGAATGTACCACGGCTGATCGAGACCTAATTTCGCATTGAGTGCAGCAACCGCCTCAGGTGTTGCTTGTTGACCTAATATGACTTGAGCTGGATTTCCAGGAATCGCACGGATCATCATAAAGACAACAAACGTCATTCCTAACAGCACGGGGATAAGTTGAAATAGTCTTTTTCCTATGTAACTGAGCATTCGGTTCACCTCTCATCGCTCTTTTTTCCTTTAGCGCAGAACAGTCCTTTTTAAAACATGAAAGGGGGATATGGCTTAGCGCCTTCCCCCTTCACACATTCATGTGGAACACAGGATTACTTAAAATCTACATTTGAAAGCAAGTCAGATCCTGTTGGATGTGGTACAAATCCAGTGAGATCTGCTGCTCCACCAAGTAGTGGAGTCGAGTGAGCAAGTGGTACCCATGGAGCTTCTTCATGAAGGATTTCTTGTGCTTTCATGTAAAGCTCATTACGCTTATCTTCATCAACTTCAGTTTGAGCTTCAAGGAACAATTTGTGAGTTTCATCATTTTTGTAATACGTGTAGTTGTTGCTTGCGATATTGTCTTCATCCAATAGAACGTATAGGAAGTTATCAGCGTCGCCGTTATCTCCTGTCCATCCAAGCATGAAGGCATCCGCTTCACCTTTACTTGCTTTGTCTAGATATGTTGCCCACTCATAAGAAACGATTTTTGCTTTGATGCCTACATCCGCCAAGTTGCTCTGGATTACTTCTGCAACCTTCGTGCCATCAGGCATATATGGACGTGGAACCGGCATTGCCCATAGTTCCATTTCAAATCCATCTTCAAGTCCGGCTGCTTTCAATAATTCTTTTGCCTTTTCAGGAGCATATGCATATTCTTCAATTTCGTCATTGTACCCAGAGATCGATGAAGGCATTGGGTTTTTCGCAATTTCTGCACGACCTTCAAAGAACGAATCAATGATTGTTTGCTTATCGATTGCATAGTTCATCGCCTGACGTACTTCCTTCTTGTCGAACGGAGGGCGTGTTACTGTTAACCCTAGGTAGCCAACGTTCATAGAAGGACGCTCGAACAACTGAAGTTTAGAATCTCCTTCGATTTTCGCACCATCCGCAGGGTTGATGCCATCAGCCAAATCGATTTCACCTGCTGTCAATGCGTTCAAACGTGCTGCGTTATCCGGAATTGAACGGAATACGACTTTATCAAGCTTAGGAAGTCCTTCTTGCCAGTAATCCGCGTTCTTTTCAATCGTAATTGAATCGTTCGCTTTCCATTCTACAAACTTGAATGGACCTGTTCCTACTGGATTACGCTCGTATTCGTCGTCCCCTTTTGCAAATGCTTCAGGACTTGAAATCGCAAACATGCTCATTGCTATGTTTTTCAAGAATGGTGCTTGTGGACGCTTAAGTGTGATAGCGACTGTGTTTTCGTCTTCAGCCGTAACAGATTCGATCACAGCAGCTTCGTCTCCGTCAAACCCACCGAACATTGAACTATAGTATGGAAACTTTTCAGCGTCTCCTGATGCCCAACGTGCGAAGTTCGCTACAACTGCATCTGCGTTAAAGTCTGTTCCATCGTGGAACTTAACGCCTTCTTCTAACTTGAATGTATACGTCAATCCGTCTTCAGATGTGCTCCACTCTTTTGCAAGACCCGGTTGAACCGTAGTATCTTGCTCACCGAAGTTCACAAGTGTTTCGAATAGATTGACAGTAACTTTAAATGTTTCTCCTTCAGTAACACGTGACGGATCGAGAGAAGTTGAATCCCCTCCGCGTCCGAATACTAACGTCTTTTCCTTCCCGCTAGCCTTCTCACCATCTTTTTCTGCGCCCTGTTCTTTGTCGTCACTTCCACAAGCAGCAAGTGCCGTTGAAAGAACGAGAAGCATGACAAGCGCAAGTGACCATAATTTCCCTTTTCTCATAAGGACCCCTCCATCTCTTTTTCTTTCATTTCTATGTCATTGCCGGCTTGTTCACTATAGAGGTGACAAGCGACAGATTGACCATTCTCATGTTCCATCAATTGGGGTGAGACTTTCGTACAAATATCCATTTTAAATGGACAGCGTGTATGGAACGTACATCCTGATGGCGGGTTTGCTGGGCTCGGAATGTCACCATCGATCATCACTTGCTCTTTCACATAGTCGGGATCTGGGACAGGTACGGCTGAAAGTAACGCTTTTGTATATGGATGAAGTGGTGTTGCATACAGCTGTTCACTTGGAGCAAGTTCCACCATCTTCCCTAAATACATCACCCCAACTCGATCGCTAATGTGACGGACTACACCAAGGTCGTGGGCGATGAAAATGTAGGTCAAGTCAAACTCTTTTTGAAGATCTTGCATTAAATTCAACACCTGTGCTTGAATCGACACATCAAGCGCAGATACAGGTTCATCCGCAATGATCAGTTTCGGATTGGTCATCAGTGCACGCGCAATACCGATACGTTGTCGTTGACCACCACTAAATTGGTGAGGATAACGCTTTGCATGAAAAGCACTTAGACCGACAATTTCTAAGAACTTAATAACAGATTTTTTCCGTTCCTTCGCATCTGAAATGCCATGTACGAGAAGTGGTTCTTCAAGAATCTTTCCAATTGTATGCCGTGGATTCAGTGAAGCATACGGATCTTGGAACACCATTTGAATATCCCGTCGCATCTTTCTCATTTCAGACGATGACAAAGAAGTCAATTCTTTCCCATCGAACTCAACGGTTCCTTCAGTCGGTTCCAATAGTCTCATGAGAACCCGACCCGTTGTCGATTTTCCACAACCACTTTCCCCAACTATCCCAAGCGTTTCGCCTTTATTTACATAGAACGATATGTCATCTACTGCTTTTACATGTCCTACCGTTCTTCCTAACAGCCCCTTCTTAATAGGGAAATACTTTTTAAGACCTTCAACTTTCAACAAAGGCTTTTGGTCCATCTTGCGTCACTCCTTCCTCACTATATAAGAAGCATCTCGTCTGATGACCCGTTTCTGTTTGAATCAGTGCAGGATCTTCTGCTAAACACCGGTCAAATGCAAATTCACATCGAGCCGCGAACTTACAGCCTTTTTTAATGGTACCCGGCTTTGGTACGTTACCTGGAATCGAGTAGAGTCGATCTTTTTTATAACGCATATCCGGTACCGATTGAATAAGTCCTTTTGTGTAAGGATGTTGAGGATCTTCGAATATCTTTTTGACTGAAGCCTCTTCAATTACCTGACCCGCATACATGACAATGACTCGTTCGCAGGTTTCAGCTACGACGCCTAAGTCATGAGTGATCAGCATAATCGCTGTGTCGAGTCGGGTGTTCAGTTCTTTCATCAACTTCAAGATCTGAGCTTGAATCGTTACGTCCAGCGCGGTAGTCGGCTCATCTGCAATGAGGACCTTCGGATCACAAACGAGTGCCATTGCGATCATTACTCGCTGTCGCATTCCACCTGATAACTGATGAGGATATTCGTCAATCAGTTCATCAGCACGAGGCAAACCGACTAGCTTCAACATTTCAACCGCTCGGGCACGAGCACGCTTTTTGGACCATTTCTTTTCGTGAATCAAAATCGCTTCAGACATCTGGTTTCCAATTGTGAAAAGAGGATTCAACGAAGTCATCGGTTCTTGGAAAATCATCGCGATGTCATTCCCGCGTATGTATCGCATTTCTCTCTCGCTTTTCTTCAGCAAGTCATTACCCTGAAATAGTATTTCGCCACCCGTAATTTTCCCCGGGGGTTTTGGCACTAGACCCATCACTGATAGCGAGGTCACGCTTTTCCCACAACCTGATTCCCCCACTATCCCGAGCACTTCCCCTTCTCTCACAAAGAAATCGACGTGGTCGACTGCCGGGATTGCTCCTGAGTCAGTAAAAAAAGTGGTCTGCAAGTCTTTAACTTCTAAGACCTTTTTTCGTTCGCTCATGGTACCGCCCTCTCCCAATACTATTTTTCTAAAAATAACTTCTATTCAGTATTATACGTTTTTTAATATGTAAATCAAGACAATTTTCAATACAATCAAAAAAAGCAGACAATTAAGAGTTACCCTCTAATTGTCTGCTTGTGTTTATATTGTTTGAACTTGAAACAAATCATAGTAGATTCCTTGCTGTTCGATGAGCTGGGCATGTGTACCTAGTTCTTTCAACTCACCATGGTCAATGACTAAAATTTTGTCTGCATGCGTAATCGTAGATAATCTATGCGCAACAATCACGGTCGTCCGGTCGTGAGCAAGTCGACTCAACGATTCTTGAATTAAAGCCTCACTTTCCAGGTCTAGCGCTGAAGTGGCTTCATCCAATATGAGCATCGGTGGGTTTTTCAAAAACACACGCGCGATCGAAAGACGCTGTTTTTGCCCCCCTGAGAGTTTAACGCCCCGTTCGCCCACTTTCGTATCGTACCCATCTGGCAACTCCATAATGAAGTCGTGTGCATTTGCAGCTTTTGCAGCGGACACGATCTCTTCTTCAGACGCATCCGGTTTACCCATCAGGATATTGCTGCGTACGGAGTCACTGAACAGGATACTATCTTGTAACACCATACCAATTTGGTCCCGCAACGTTTTCGTTTGGATATCCCGTATGTCATGTCCGTCAATTCGGATTGCACCACCGGTTACATCATAAAAACGTGGAATCAGACTGACAATGGTAGACTTTCCGCCACCGCTCATACCAACGAGTGCAACAGTTTCTCCTGGTTTTACAGTGAAATTCATATCTTTCAGGACGGGAAATCCTTCTTTCTCGTAGGCGAATTCCACATGATCGAAACTAATTTCACCTTGAATTGCTGGCAATGCTCGTGCATCTTTTTTATCCGTCACTTCATAAGGTTCTTCCATCAATTCAAATACACGGTCCATTGACGCAAACGACTGTGTCAAAGAAGTTGACGCGTTGACGAGTCTGCGTAATGGACTGTATAGACGTTCAATGTATGCAATAAATGCAACCATCGTTCCGACAGACAGTGAACCATTGATAACTTGATATCCCGCATATGTAATGACCAACAACGGGGCGACGTCTGTAATGGTGTTAACTACGGCAAATGCCTTCGCATTCCATTTTGTATGTTCAATTGCTTTGTCGAGAAACTTCCCATTTGTCTCATCAAAACGATCCTGTTCAATTTCCTCCAGTGAAAAACTTTTAATGACACTTACCCCTGCGACCCGTTCATGCAAATAGCTTTGGACGTTAGCAAGTGCCTGCGAACGTTCGCCCGTAAGCTTGCGCAGTTTACCGAAGAAGTGTTTCACGCTGAACGCATAAAATGGGAATGCAAGTAACGTTACGAGTGTTAATGGCACGTCCATCGTGAGCATAATCGCAATAGCAATCAGAATTGTCGCCAAGTCCAACCAAACGTTCATTAACCCAATCATGACGAAGTTTTTCGTTTGTTCAACGTCATTGATAATCCTAGAGATCACTTCACCTGCACGCGTTTCCGCATAAAAACGCATGCTTAATTTTTGCAAATGTCCATACAGATTTTGACGGATATCATACAGGATTTTGTTACTCACTAACTGTGCGTAATATTGGCGGTAATATTCAACCGGTGGTCGTATAATGAAAAACACAAGCGCCGTTCCGCCAAGCCAATAGAAAAGTTGTGTAGTTTTTTCATCTGCTGTCATCGTTTGTGAACCAATGACGTCATCGATTACAATTTTAATGAGAAAAGGGATAAATAGTGGAATTGCAAACTTGATGATTCCGATGATAACAGTTAATACAATCTGCCAGGTGTATGGTTTTACGAATTTCAAATAACGCTTAGTACTTTCTCCCATTGTACATCTCCTATCTAAAAAAGCCTGCTGCAGATATCGCAGCTCGGCTTATTCACACTTCACTTTTCATATTTTTGTAAAAATCATAACGAGAAGTCCAGACATCTATGAAATCCGGAGCAAAAGGACCTTTACGTTGTTTGATCCAACTTAGAAGTGTTTCAAGATTCCGCCTTAAAATTTTATCAATCACTTCCGGATACCCCATTTGTTTTTTATGATCTGCGTACTCATCTTCATCCAAAATGAGATAGCTCATATCAGGAAAAACTTTGACATCCAAATCGTAATCGATATATTTAATGGAATTATTGTCAAAGACAAATGGCGAGCTGATGTTTACATAATAGTACACACCGTCTTCCCGAAGCATACAAATGATGTTGAACCAGCGTTCTGCATGGAAATAACAAATCGAGGGTTCACGCGTGATCCACGTTCTACCATCGGATTCTGTTACAAGCGTTCGATCGTTCGCACCGATGATAATGTTTCGCGTCCCTTTCAGGACCATAGTTTCTTGCCAAACTCTGTGGATATGGCCATCGTGTTTATAACTATGTACTTGTACTGTTTCCCCTTCTTTTGGAATATCCATCTTTAAAACCACCTTTTCGTGACCGGGAAGTATACCGCTCCATTCTTATCACAACATTATACCAACCGTTCCTGAAAATAGAAAATGTTTACCCCTGTTGGTCATAAGAAAAACCGGCAAGGAGTTTATTGCTCCCGCCGGCCGGTGGTGTCCATCCAATTATTTTGTCTGGTCTCCGTAACTGTTTGCACGTTGCCCTGAAGCTTGACGTTTTTTCGCTTCAGCTTTTTGGTTTTGTTGTTTCACGTGCTGTACATCTGTTTCGGCTCCAAACTCTTCGTTCATGAGCGGATTGTTTTGTTGGTTTTGTTGGTTTTGTTGCTGTTGCTGTTTGTTTTTCTGATTCCGCTGGTTGTTTGTTGTCATGGATATTCACCTCCGTAACAACTAGCATATCCAGCCCCATAGAAATTATCCTACTTACAAAAATTATTTATTCAGTTGCTCAAGCAACTTGCTCATCGGTTTCGATTGAGGGATCATTTCCAATTCTTCTTCAGTGAAAAAACGGTAACCCTCGGGAATGGGGGATTGGTCGTGCAGCGTTGCATGATATCCCTCAACATTCCATGTAACGTGGGAGAAAATATGCTTGAAATGAGCGTACACCTCACCTTGCTCGATAAGAAGTCCTGTATCGTTCTTCAGCGCATCTATAGAATCCATTGTAGGAATGTATTCAATTTGAGGAAACTCCCAAAAGTCTCCTAGAAGTCCGTCCGTCTGTCTCTTTCTTAATAACCACTTACCACCTGGTTCAGAAATTGCAAAGGAATGAATCGTCAAGACTTTCTTTTTCAATTTTTTCGTTTTAATTGGTAGTTGTTCTTGCTTCCCTTCTTCAAAGGCAGAACAAAAATCTCTGACTGGACATAATAAGCAACGTGGTTTCGGCGTACAAATTGTTGCGCCAAGTTCCATAATCGCCTGATTGAAAGATGATGGGTCTGTTTCATCTATTATTTCCATCACTCGTTGTTCAAACACCTTTTTCGATTTAGGTATGGCGATATCTTCTTCAATCAGAAAAAGTCTTGAAAATACACGCATTACATTTCCATCAACTGCGTGTTCTGGAACCCCATACGCTATGCTTAAAACAGCCCCTGCAGTGTATGGACCAATTCCTCTCAAATTCAAAATTCCAGCTCTGTTTTGCGGAATTTTACTATCATAATTTTCCACGACTTCTTTGACGCCAGCTTGTAAATTTCGGACACGCGAATAGTACCCTAATCCTTCCCAATGTTTAAGGACATGCTCTTCTTCAGCTTCCGCTAGAGATTCCATTGTAGGAAATGATGCAATGAACCGTTCATAATATGGAATGACGGTGTCGACTCGCGTCTGCTGTAACATCACTTCTGAAACCCATATATAGTAGGGATTGGACGTTCTTCTCCAAGGTAGATCCCTTTTTTCTTGATGGTACCAAGATAGAAGAGCCTCGTTAAACTCTTCTTTTTGTGAAATTTTCATGGGCAAGCTCCTTATTACATCTAATACTTTTAGGTTATTCAAATTTGGGTATATAATTAAGAGAACTGTTGAATTCATTTCAGCGGAAACGCCAAAGTAAAGGAGTGATGGAGTGGACACGGGAACACATATTGCAATGGGTATCGCCATTAGTGGGCTTGCAATGGCAGACCCAATCGTTGCCTCACACTCAGCAACAATGGGTCCTGTTTTTGCAGGCATAGTGCTTGGTTCGCTTGCACCAGATTTAGACACCGTTTTAAAACTGCGTAATAATGCTGTTTATATACGGAATCATAGAGGAATTACACACTCCATTCCGGCTGTTCTATTATGGCCAATCGTTATTTCAATTATGTTATCGTTTTTTGTGCCAGAAGCTAATTTCATTCACTTATGGGCTTGGACATTTCTCGCTGTATTCATCCATGTATTTGTTGATATCTTTAATTCCTACGGTACTCAAGCACTTCGACCTTTTTCACAAAAATGGGTCGCGTTAAGTGTCATTAATACGTTCGACCCGATTATTTTCGCCTTACACGCTATCGCAATTGCAGCTTGGGTAATTGGAGCCCCACCTGTTCCAACAATGAGTATATTGTATGGTGTAGTCTTCATCTATTATTTATTGCGATTTGCAGTACATGCTGCTGTAAAGCGGGCAGTATTCAATACAATTCCGGATGCAACGGACATTTACATTGCTCCGACTATGCGATTCTTCCAATGGCGGATTGCTGCATCAACCAAAACTGATCATTATGTCGGGCGTGCATACGGTCGTTCAGTAAATATATACGACCGATTTGAGCGTAAACCATTGCCTGACTCACTGTATGTACAAGCTGCGATGACAGATCGAAATATAGCAGCATTCGTATCATTTTCACCTATTTATCGTTGGGAAATCTCGCAAGTTGATGTATTAACTGAAGTTCGCTTAATCGACTTGCGTTACCGAAGTAAGACGTTCTATCCCTTTGTCGCAGTTGCACATGTTGACGAAGACTTCAACGTTGTTAACTCTTATACAGGGTGGATCTTCTCGGAAGATAAATTGCGAAAGAAATTGAATTTCCTAGAAGAGTCTTAACGTCTGTAGATTATTTCCCCGACTTGACGGATGTGAGCATGGCGAGCGGAAGCGCTTCTTCAGCTTGCTCACCGCCCATGCGATATCCCCAAGCAAAACGGCCTTTTAAGTAATCAACTTTAAAGAAGTATCCTTCGTCTCCTTGGATTTTATAAATTTCTCCAGGTACGATTGTAGCGGAATCGATTAAGTATGATTGAGCCATTAACGCTTTACGCTGATAAACTGCGTATTCGTTCAATATCCCTAGTTGTTCAGCTTTTCTTGCTTTCTCCATAAGGCGCGCGATTTCAGTTCTCAACTCTTGTTCAGTCATTTGGCTATACTTTTTTTCATTCTGCATCTTCTTCAAGCTCCTTTTTTTCAATGAAAGCATCGATTCGATCAAACGGAATACCTTTTTGGTACATTGCTTGTTTCACCCGTCTTTTTCGGTCATACCCCTTATACTTTATGCTGACCCGGCGCCATGCTTTTTCACCAGTGGTTTCTGTTATCGCAGCCCATTCGTCTTCATCAGGTTCAAATTCAACAGCATTAAGTGCTTCTTTAATGATGTCAAACGAGTAGCCTTTTCGCAGAAGGGCATTTTGAATCCGTTGTTTCAGCTGAGCTGGTGCAATGGATGAATGTTTACGTGCAGCTTTTTCTGCTAATTTTGTGGCAGTTGTTAACTGTTCTTGTGGGTCGTATTCTTCCAATACGGCATCCTGAATTGATGGATCAATTCCCTTTTCCTTCATTTCCTGTTTGATAGCATTCGGTCCCTTCCCAGATGTGTTTTTTTGTGTATGGAGAAGTGCTTCAGAAAAAGCCTGATCATCGAGAAAGCCTAACCGTTTCAATTTAACAATAGCTTCTCTAATAACAGCTTCACCAAACTCTGCTTGCAATAGCTTTTGTTTCACTTCGTATTCACTTCTCATTCGAAAACCTAGGAAATGTAGTGCTCGATTAAAAGCACGCTGAATTTCTTCTTCATAGACGAGATTTTCTTTATCCCAGTTATCGAGTTGCATCCCTTTTGTTAACCCAAACTTGACGAGATTCGATTCATGCACACTAAACTCATAAACTTCATCCAAAAATATATTGTATCGTTCTTTGTCCCGTTTTTGTTGTGTGATTTTTGTGATTACAGGCACGTCTATCACCCCCCGCTACTAATAGTATACCTGTTCTTATTAGGTCGGTCAGCTGATTCGTTTATCATTATTGAAAGGAGTTTATTTCATGAACATATTAGTTACTGGAGGGACTGGATTCATCGGTTCCAAACTTATCGATTTACTTAAATTGAAAGGTCATACTCTAACAGTCTTATCAAGAAGTGAGTCAAAAAAAGAAAATGGAGTTCACTTTATCCAATGGCTACATAAAAATTCAAAACCTGAACAAGAACTAACACCTCCAGATGCGATCGTAAACTTAGCAGGTGTTTCCATCAATGATGGCAGCTGGTCTGAAGAACACCAAAAGGAAATCTATGAGAGTCGTATGGAAGCAACAGATGAACTGCTCCGTATTTTAGAGACCCAAAATTGGAAACCTTCCGTGTTCGTAAACGCCAGCGCTGTGGGTATTTACCCTACTTCTGAGACCCATGTGTACACAGAAAACTCACCGGAAATCGCTCATGATTTCCTCGGAAAAACCGTGCATGATTGGGAACAAAAAGCCTCTAAGATGAAGCAATACGGAACACGTGTCGTCTATACACGATTCGGTACCGTATTCGGTAAAGGCGGCGGTGCCCTGCCTCTCATTTCACTCCCTTACAAATTGTTTGCAGGCGGCCCGATCGGATCAGGGCAACAGTGGATATCATGGGTTCATATTGAAGATGTGACGAGAGCAATTTACTATGCAATTACCGTTCCTTCACTAGAAGGTCCTGTTAACGTAACGGCACCAGCACCAGTACGAATGTCCGATTTAGGAAAAGCAATCGGGGCTGTCATGCATCGGCCTCATTGGCTACCAGTTCCGAGTATCGCAATGAAACTCGCATTAGGGAAAAAAAGCAAATTAGTCTTGGAAGGACAACATGTGTTGCCTGAAAAACTTATTGAAAGCGAGTTTACTTTCAAGTATCCTGCGATTCTTCCTGCACTTGAAAACATTCTTATGTAGACAATGTATAGAACCCTCTCTTCGACACACGCTATGAAAAAAGGAGTGTGCTCGAAATGATGGAACAACATGGACCTGGTATCTTAATGGCAGCATTTGTGATAGTCGTCGGTCTCGCTTTCAACCCGTTTTCAGCTCATGCAGATGAATTTCACTGGGGATTTAAGAAAGCAATGAATGGTGAACCTCCTAATGCTGGATCAGCGCTTGAGTCGATGTTAAATGAGTACGGCGCGATATATAAAGGCAAACCTGATGAAAAGGTTGTCTACTTAACGTTTGATAACGGCTATGAAAATGGAGAAACGGAAAGTATTTTGGATACGCTAGAAAAAGAACAAGCACCCGCGACTTTTTTTCTAACTGGTCATTATTTGAAAAGCGCAGCACCACTTGTAAAACGAATGGTTAAAGACGGGCATGGAATAGGAAACCACTCCTATGATCATCCTAATATGGCGAAGCTTAGCCCCGAAAAGATGGAAGACGAGTGGAAGCGATTTGACAAATTGCTTGAGGAGACGACTGGTATTAAACGTACGGTTTACGCAAGACCGCCCGAAGGTATTTTTAACGAACAAGTGCTAGCTGTCGGAAATTCACTTGGCTATCGTCATATTTTTTGGTCAGTTGCCTTTATAGACTGGTATGCAGACAAGCCAAAAGGTCGCGATTTCGCCTACAACGAACTGATGAATCAGCTCCACCCTGGCGCTGTGATCCTCATGCACACCGTTTCTTCTGATAACTCTCAAGCACTGCCAGACTTTATAAGAGATGCTAAGAAACAAGGTTATACGTTTGGATCACTGGACGACCTTGTCATGGAGTATGAAGATATTCAATTAGGAAGCGTTCAGTGAGCGCTTCCATATAAAAACAGAGACTTTTTCTTAAGCCTCTGTTTTTTGTTGCTTGTAACCATGAGTATGTTTCAAGTTCATAAAATTTCTTGCTTCACTCGTTTTTTCCCTGCTAATGTTAATAAAAACAATGTCCCCATTAACAAGCCAAACAAGTATAAATAGTGGTGCTGTGAAACCTCTAGCACGTACCCTCCAAGTATAGGTCCAGTTAAACTGCCGAAACTGAAGAATATTCCACACAGTAAGTTCCCGGTTGGTAATAGGTGCTTCGGTGTAAGATCAGACATGTACGCAACGCCAAGGGAAAAGAGCGAGCCAGAAAATATGCCCCCAACAAAAAACATAATCATTATTGCGATTGCGGAGGTACTCAGGAATGCTGCACCTGTGAACGCCAACATGCCGCCCCCTAATCCGATGAGTAGGACTGGACGGCGCCCTATTTTGTCGGACAATATGCCAAGAGGAACTTGAGAAATGATTCCTCCGAACGCAAAAGCAGGAATAATGATTGAGACCATACTTAAAGAGAGCCCATTACGCAATGCATATACTGGAAATATTGCGTTTAAAGATGACTCTAAAAAACCGTATGCAAAGGGTCCAAGTAGCGCAATCCAGGCAACAATCACTGTTGCTTTCACACGCTTTCCAAAATGACCTGCAGATGCGGAACTCGCCATCACTTCTGGTAAGTCATTCTTTAACGTGAAAACGAGCCCCCAAGCACACAATGTAAGTAGTGCGGATACAATGAAGGGTAAGCCTTCATATATAGAAACAAGTGGCACAAACATAGGACCAATCGCAAATCCAACACCTACTGATAATCCATAAATAGAAATACTTCTTCCCAGATTTTCTGGTGGAACTGTACTCGTTATCCATGTTTGAGTTGCAAAGTGCAACGCATGATCACCAATTCCTATAAATAAACGGAGCATAAACCAAAAGATTACACTTTTCCATAATGGGAATGAGAGCAACGAAATGATTACGATCAAACCGCCTGATATAATGACAGGCTTATATCCGAATTTACGTAGTGGTGCCTCCATGAATGGGGAAACCAAAAGTGTTCCTATGTATAGACCTGTCGCATTTAACCCGTTTAAAGTTCCTGAAATACCGTCTTGCTCAAAAATTGCAGATATTAGCGGGAGCAACATCCCTTGTGAAAAACCAGAAATAGAAACGATAATGACGAGCACCCAAAAACGATGCTGTTGTCGACTTCTTGTGATTGCCATTCGTTAAACACCCCTTATTCAGCAAAAACCTATATAATGATAGCATATAAAGGAGGGAATATTAATGAAATTCCAAATGACAGATCACGGTTTCGAAACTGAAACAGAATTCGGCAAGCTTGAAATCTCTTCAAATGAGGAAAAAGGATTTCGTCCCTATCAGTTAATGATTTCTTCCATCGCTGCGTGTACAGGTGGAGTGATGCGCAAAATCTTAGAGAAGAAAAGAATGCCTGCCCAATCGATTGACATCGAAGTGAAAGAAGTAATTCGATCACAGGATGATGCTAGTCGCCTTGAAAAAATCCACTTCCATATTAAAGTGAAGGCAGATGGTCTGACTGATGAGAAGATGCCAAAAATTCTCGAGCTAACAGATAAGAACTGTTCAATGTACCAATCAGTCGCGAATTGCATAGATGTAAGAAAAACATATGAACTGGTGAACTGATTTTTTGAACATTAAAAGACCCGGCCTCTTGTTATCCAAAGAGAGCCGGGCTTTATGTTATAAGTAATTTGATCATAGATTTACTGCGAATTCGCCAATAGAATTTCCGTTTCCAGACGTCTTCGAATCCCCTCCTTCTGTTATCAGAACTTGTTCAGCTGCCCTCCTTTTTTTGATTATAAGTATCATAACACATTAACGATTAATTGTGAATAGTTAAAATTGATTTTCTTTTCAACTAATTGTACTGACCAACTATTTCCGTTAAAATAGGTGTATAGAAAGAGGTGTTCCTTATGCAAAACTCACCATCTAACCAAGTTGATGATCTAAAAGTTCGACTCAATCAGTTTTTGGAAACGCTCGATACAATTGAGCCCGAAACAGCTGACCTTGAAGAAATCGATCGTCTCATTAGTCTCGTTGACGATTTAGAAGTCCGTATGGGCAAGATGAAATAACATTTTTGAATCGATAACTAGATCTGTAGCAGAGGTTTTCAGTGCCTCTGCTTTTTTATATGCAAAAATTCATCATTTCCTAAAAACGAAACACACTGTAACACTTTTTTCTCAACTATGCTATACTACTATTAATAGTAATTATAAAGTAGTAACAGATATCATTTAAGTCGGATTTCCCTTATGGAATCCGACTTTCCTACTTTCAAAAGGTAAATGAAAGTGAAATTCATTCTCAATTAGGAGGGGTATTATGACAACGCATGCAAATACAGAGCTTCAAAAGTCAGTGGATTGGAAAGAACATATTGAACTAGGTTTGGCTATTCTTTCAGGAATACTCATTTTGGCAGCTTGGTTAAGCGGGAAAAATGGAGCTGAACTTTTTTCGATAGGACTATATGTAACTGCCTTTTTGATCGGCGGTTATGCCAAAGCAAAAGAAGGAATCGAAGAAACAATAAAAAACAAAGAACTCAACGTAGAAATGTTAATGGTACTCGCAGCGGTTGGTTCTGCAATCATTGGTTATTGGGCTGAAGGCGCTATTCTAATTTTCATCTTTGCGTTGAGTGGTGCTCTTGAAACGTATACGTTGAATAAAAGCCATAAAGAAATATCTTCACTCATGGAATTACAACCTGAAGAAGCTTGGCTCATCCAGGAAGATGGTACTGAAGTGAGTGTGCCAACGTCTTCCCTAGCAGTTGGTGCTAGATTGCTCGTTAAGCCCGGTGAACGAATTCCTGTAGATGGTGTTGTGCAAAAAGGTAGTACATCTGTCGATATGTCAGCTATAAACGGTGAATCAGTTCCTGCAGATAAGCGACTCGGTGATGAATTATTTGCAGGTACAGTAAATATTAGTGGCGTTATCGAAATGGAATTAACAAAACCAAGTAGTGAATCGTTGTTCCAAAAGATTATTACAATGGTGCAAAATGCACAAAGTGAAAAATCTCCTTCCCAGCAATTTATCGAACGGTTCGAAGGGAGTTACGTCAAAGTTGTTCTTGTAACAGTTGCACTTATGCTGTTCTTGCCGCACTTCATATTTGGTTGGGATTGGACAACAACTTTCTATCGAGCTATCGTTCTTCTCGTCGTCGCATCTCCCTGTGCGCTCGTCGCTTCGATTATGCCTGCGACACTCGCAGCTGTCTCTAATGGTGCGAAACGCGGTGTCTTATTTAAAGGCGGCGTTCACCTCGAGCATTTAAGCTCACTACGAGCTATTGTGTTTGACAAAACAGGGACGCTAACGACAGGTAAACCCGTTGTAACGGATTTCATCGTACGTGAAGGTACTTCTGTTGAAGACGCGCTGTCACTTTTAGCAGGTATCGAGTCTCGCTCGAATCATCCTCTAGCGACAGCAGTTACAGCATACGCACTCACTAAAGATATCCCGATGCGACGCGACTTTGACATTGAAGAAGTTCCAGGCAATGGCTTGCGAGCGTTTCCACCTGAAGGAGAAGTAATCGTTGGAAGCCCACGGTTTGTTGGAATTGAAGAAGCTAAAACATTTCAAAGTGGATCCGCTTTCGCTCTAGCTGATGAAGGTAAGACAGTTCTATTCATTAAAGATCAGAAAGGCATTCTAGCAGCGGCTGCGCTACAAGACGTTCTCCGCCCAGAGGCGATAGAAGCTATTCAAGAACTCAAAAAAGCTGGATTGAAAACCATTATGTTGACAGGAGACAACGAAAAAACCGCAAAAGCTATTGCTACCCAAGCCGGCATTGATTCTTACACTGCGGAATGTCTTCCAGATATGAAAGTTCAGAAAGTCAAAGAATTGATGGGCCAATATGGTGCTGTTGGAATGGTTGGGGACGGCATTAATGATGCACCTGCACTCGCTACAGCAACAAGTGGTATTTCGATGGGTGAAGGAACAGACGTCGCATTGGAAACAGCAGATGTCGTTCTTATGAAGAATGACTTAACTAAACTCCTTTACACGATCAAACTTTCGAGAAAAATGCAGCGTATTGTAAAGCAGAATATATTCTTCTCTATTCTCGTCATCGCAATGCTCATCATTTCTAACTTCATGCAAGTCGTGGATTTGCCACTTGGTGTACTCGGTCATGAAGGAAGTACGATTCTTGTCATTCTAAACGGATTACGAATGCTCAATACAACAAAGTAAAAGCAATGCTACGGCTTATACCGTGGCATTGCTTCAGACTGTAGACAAACTCCATAAATCACTGGGTTTGCCTATAGTCTTTTTCTTTTACAATAGGATTAATTATGAAAAGTTGATTTTCACTGCGAGCGGACGCTTTCCAAGGGGCTTGCTCTCAGCCAATCGAACAACGAAGAGTTCGATTTGCCGTATTTTAGCGCACTTTGCTGAAATTAAGGCAGCACTCATCTCCCTCGCTTTGCTCAGTCCAGGGTCTTCGAGCTTCGCTTATCCCTCCGGAGTCGCCGCTCTCCGCTACAATCAACAGTATCTCCCAACTATCAAATGAGGTAATTGAAATGATGATGAAGAATCAAATCAAAGAACGGGAACTGATAAAGATGCTTACAATCTAACTGTCATTTCCACAAGACCATCTGGTTCGTAAATTAGATGCAGCAATTGATTTTTCTTTCATTTATCCATTGGTTGAAGATCTATATTCATTATTTGGGAGACCCAGCATAGATCCAGTTGTACTCAATAAAATGTCATTCATTCAATACACTAAGCCATCTTAGTGTTGGCCAGCGGATACCATACTTCTCCTAAGCATCAGCAAAAAAGCGTTCAACTGTCTCTTTACATTTCCATAGACTTCTTTGATTTCATATCGGTGTCTCATGTCTTCTGCTACATCTAGTTATTCTTGCCAGCTGGACATGGAGCACTCCGATTGAATCCTTTGCTTGAATGATGTGAATGTGTCATAGGACATTCAGTTGATTGAAGTGCAGGACGGCGACTCCTGGGGATTAGCGCAGCGCGAAGACCCCGCAAGAGCGAAGCGATGAGGAGGCTGAGGGCAAGCCCCCGGAAAGCGCCCGTCCGGAACGGAGATTAACGACCTGTTATCATTCATTTTCAGAGTCAACGATGCAAAAAGACAAAAACAATGCTACGGCTTATACCGTGGCATTGCTTTTTAATTCTCTTATTCGTTCTGCCCGTTCTTTCATGACTGCATTGATTTGCCCGCCAATCATGAGAATGATTGCTGAGAAATAAAGCCATAGCATAAGAATTATGATGGTTCCTATACTACCATACGTATTTGCATAGCTTCCGAAATTGGAAACATAAAATGAGAATCCGAGAGTAGTAATAATCCAACCTATCGTTGCAAACAAAGCTCCCGGAAGTGCTGTTTTAAATGGAAGTTTTACATCTGGTACTAACCAATAGATGAGTGTGAACACGACTGCAATCAGAATAGGTGGTAGTATGAATCGCAACTGATTCCATAATGTGTTGAATCCATCTTCAAATCCTAAATAAGAAAAGATGACTGAACCGATTTGCTCTCCAAATACTGGTAAACCAAGAGCTACCACCACTACAAGTACAAGCATTACAGTAAAGACAATGGACATTCCACGCTGGACAACAAACGAGCGTGAGTCTTCTTTAAAGTATGAGCGATTTAGCGCTTTCGTTAATGCATTCATCCCTTTGGAAGCAGACCAAAGTGTTGCTAAAATACCAATGGACAACAAGCCACCATTTTTGTTAGCCAGCACTTGCTCTAGAATATCGCTAATCATGGTTGCCACTTCTGCCGGTGCATAATCCCTTATGAACAGAATGACTTGCGCCTGGTCAAGATTTAAATACGGCAACAACGTGAAAAGGAAAATAAGCAAAGGAAACATTGAAAATAAGAAAAAATAAGAGAGTTCAGCACCAAGCCCGGATACATCGACGGTTTTAATGCGCAAAATCAATTCTTTCAAAAACCCATCTTTTGTTGTTACATCAAATGTATGTAGGTCTCCTTCTTGTATATCTGATACAAAGCCGCCTATTTTAGAATCCGAAAATTTGTTTCCGTCATCATTGGATCGGTGCGAGAGTTCGTTTATGTACGGTTTGTCCTGATGGGCCTTTTTGAGTGAAGGCGGCCCATCGGACAACTGGTTTTTTTTATTTTCTTTCAACGCGTATCCCTCCTTTTCGCTTCGCGGTTTACGAGGTGGCAGATGGTGAATCCTTCATTATGGTTTCGTACTCTTCTTTTGAATCCACAAATGTTTCCTTAGTATCTGTTACCAATTCTTTCACTTGCGGCGTCAATGCCTTAAGTTCTTCTACTTGCTCCTTAATATAAGACACATCTCCAGATAACTGTTCAAAGGCAGCTTGAAATTTGTCTTTCTGATCAACCAATTTTTGTTTCAAAGTTTCCGGATTCTTGGCATAGAACGAAATTTCATTTGCCGCTTTTTTCGAAGTTCCCATTACAGAATTACGTGTCGAACGATCGAGCAGAGCAGCTGCCCCACCAAGTAAAGCACCTAACAAGATAAATTTACCAAGTTTACTATTCCCCATATAAAATACCTCCAAATAGATTACTTAATTGCTTACCGTATTATACCCCACGAAGTAAAAAACAAACAAATCAGTCCGTATCTTTAAAAAAGTACTTGACGGATGCACTGAAGTTTCGCAATATTAGTACTTAATAACAGTAACTAGTTATATTAGTTTGAATTTTCTTTCTACAAAGGGGGTGCGGACTTCTTTCTTCGTATTTATAGACATATAGTTGGTCAAACAACAAGGGGGGAATTGGGATGGAACAAGTACAGGCATTTCTAGGTAAATTAAGCGATATCATTTGGGGGCCACCACTACTAATTTTACTTGTTGGAACAGGGATATTTTTAACGTTCCGACTCACATTCATTCAGTTTCGATTATTACCGTACTCATTGAAACAAGTGTTTTCTAGAAATCACGACAAAAAAGCAGACGGTGATATCACTCAATTCCAAGCGTTGATGACGGCCATGGCTGCAACGGTCGGTGTCGGTAACATCGTAGGTGTTGCCAGCGCTGTTGCAACTGGAGGACCCGGTGCGATCTTTTGGATGTGGATCGCGGGACTATTCGGAATGGCAACTAAATATGGAGAAGCAGTACTCGCAGTTAAATACCGCGTAAAAGATGCAAATGGTCAAATGGCCGGAGGACCGATGTATTACTTAGAACATGGTCTTAAACAGAAATGGCTAGGTGTTTTATTTGCCATCTTCGGTGCATTTGCTGCATTTGGAATTGGTAACGGAACACAATCTAAAGCTGTTGCAGATGCAATGAATAATGCATTTAATGTGCCTTTCTGGGTAACTGGAATTGCGCTCGTCATTTTCGGAGCACTTGTAATTTTAGGCGGCATCAAGTCAATCGGTAAAGTAACAGCATTCTTTGTTCCGATTATGGCACTTTTCTATTTCATTGCAGGAGCAATTATTATTATTTTAAACTTCGACTTGGTTCCAGCTGCATTCGGCTTGATTTTCAGCGATGCATTTTCTGGTCAAGCTCTTGCAGGCGGAGCAATTGGTACAGTAATTCGTTTTGGAGTTGCGCGCGGACTCTTCTCAAACGAAGCAGGTCTCGGGTCTGCTCCAATCGCTGCAGCAGCAGCAAAGACCGACATGCCTGGACGTCAGGCACTAATTTCCATGACGCAGGTTTTATTTGATACGCTGATCATCTGTTCGATTACTGGAGTTACAATCGTTATGTCTGGACAGTGGAAGAATGGCATCGACAAAGGTGCTTTAACTGGTGAAGCATTTGGTACGTTCTTGGGCGGAGCCGGACCCATGATTGTAACTATTGGACTCATCTTCTTTGCATCATCTACGATTCTTGGATGGAGTTATTATGGTGAGAAGTGCTTCCAGTACTTGTTCCCGAATCCAAAAGCTGTTTTCGCTTATCGCATTGTCTTTGTACTCTTCATCTTCGTAGGAGCTACGGCTACTCTAGATGTTGTATGGACACTCGCAGATGTTCTAAACGGTCTGATGGCGATTCCTAACCTTATCGGTCTTCTCGGCTTGTCTGGTGTCATTGTAATGGAGTCTAAACGTTTCCAAGCTAAAATCAAAGAAGAGAAAGAACAAAAAGAGAAAATGCAGGTTGACAGTGACTTAAATTAATGGAATGATTAAGTCCGTAGATAGCGAAAGGCGGAAAAAACTATGGACTTAACTCAACCCACTCCTGAAAATGTTTCTTATATGATTACTGAAATTAAAGAAAAGCTTCGTATGGTCAATGTAGATGCCATGAAGGCAGAGAACTTCAGTACATCTAAATACGAAGATCTTCATTACATTTACAAAATGGTAATGAAACGCGAGACCATTACACCGAACGAGATGCAGGCAATTGTTGCCGAACTCGGTTCACTTCGCGGTTAATTTCCAATACGTTTTACAGCAAAAAGCAGCAGCTCCCATTCCGCGGAGCTGCTGCTTTTTATTTAGCAGTTATTCATATGCCGTCCCGTCTTTTAATACGAGCGGTTGAATTAAAACTTCAACCCGTCTGTTCTTTGCACGATTGGACTCTGTATCGTTTGCTGCAATAGGACGAAATTCTCCGTACCCTTTAGCACTGAACGCCATTGGGTCCACTTTATCATTTTCAGCAATTATCGATAAGAAATTAACTGCACGCATGACACTTAGCTCCCAGTTCGATTTATACTGACCGCTTGCCATCGGCACGTTATCCGTATGACCTGCAATTACGATTTGTCGTGGCTTTTCAAATACGAGCAATTTCGCAATATCAGATGCAACCGAACGGTATTGAGTGTCAATCTCGGCACTACCTGTGTTGAACAGAACGCTGTCACGAATCGTGACCAGTAATCCCTCTTCAGTAAGTTTTGTATCAAACTGACCTTCCAATTCATTTTCAGCTATATAGTCCTCTAGATTTTCTTGAATCTCTCCGAGAGATCGCTGGTCCTCTAAATAGGAAGAATTTTCATTTCCTGCGCCTGCATCTTCTTGCGGTACAGGAACAGTGGTTGGAGAAGAACTATCCATTACCCCTTTACCACCATCAAAAACTTCACTAAACACTGATGAGATTTGACTGAACTTCGCCTCATCAATAGAACTGGAAGCAAACAATACGATAAACAGGGCAAGTAGCAACGTTAACAAGTCTGAATATGGCAAGAGCCAGGATTCGTCGACGTGTCCATCATCTCTTTTGCGCTTACGCTTCTTCGGCAACTTCCCCCGCCTCCTTGCCATTCGAGCTTCCGTTAGCAAGCTTACGACGTTCCTCCATAGATAGATAAGAAGATAGCTTTTGTTCGATGACACGTGGCGCTTCCCCTTCAAGAACAGAGAGAATCCCTTCAATCATCATATTCTTCTGTCTTACTTCCTCTGCGGATTTACGCTTTAGTTTGTTAGCAAATGGGTGCCAGAGTACATATCCTGTGAAAATACCTAGCAAAGTGGCTATGAATGCTGCTGAAATGGCATGACCTAGTTTTTCAATATCGTTCATATCCCCAAGTGCAGCAATCAGACCAATAACAGCCCCGAGCACACCAAGCGTTGGCGCATAGGTACCTGCTTGTGAAAATATGAGCGCACCTGCCGAGTGTCTATCAGACATCGCATCGACTTCTTCACCTAGAACATCTCGTATATAATCTGCATTTTGACCGTCAATTGCTAGTCCCAATCCATTTTTCAAAAAAGGATCTTCGATCGAATCCGTTTGGGCTTCAAGCGAAAGCAAACCTTCCCTACGAGCTACATCCGCCCAAGATGAAAACATACGAATAATATTAGCATCCGAAGATAGCTTTTGTTCTTTAAAAATCACCCCAAAAAGTTTCGGGACACGTTTAATTTCGTTCATCGGAAATGCGATGACTACCGAAGCTATCGTACCAAAGATAATAATTAAAATAGCTGCGGGATTAATCAAGCTTGAGAGTGCCGCACCTTTTAAAAACATGCCGACAAATACTGCTACGACACCGATAATTAAACCAAATACCGTTGATAAATCCATGCAAAGACCTCCATGTCTTTCATTCTTCTATTTATTTCGTCAGATTTTGAACTTTCTTTAGAGAATCTGGTCGAGAAATCTCAGGAAACTTTTTATCAATAGTTGAAAGCGGATTCAAAACTTTCTTTTTGCACTTTTCTAACCAATATTGGTACTATTAGATAACATTGAGAAAAGGGGTATGAATCTATTGAATACATTTGAACAACAATTACAAAACTATGCAGAACTTGCCGTTACAGTCGGCGTAAATATCCAACCTAACCAAAACCTCTTTATAAGTGCTTCTACAGACGTTCGAGAGTTTGTCAGAATCATCGTTGAAAAGGCGTATGCTGCAGGTGCGCGACAAGTCTTTGTTGACTGGAGTGACGATGTCGTCTCTCGTATTCGTTATGAACAAGCACCAGCAGATTCCTTCGGAGAATTTCCTTCTTGGAAAATTGCTGAGCGCGAACAGCTTGCAAAGCAAGGAACTGCCTTTATGAGTATCGTTTCACAAAGTCCGGACTTATTTAAAAATGTTGATCCCTCACGTATTCGAGATGCACAAAAAGCAAGTGGTCAAGCTCTCGACGGATTCCGTCAAATGATGCAGGCAGACAAGTTTAGCTGGACAGTCATTGCCGCTCCTTCAGCTGATTGGGCATCTCTTGTCTTCCCTAATTTACCGGAAGCAGAACAAGTACCAGCCCTATGGAACGCGATATTCAAAGCTGTGCGTGCCAACACATCAAATCCAGTTGAAGAATGGAAACAGCATGATCAGAAACTCCATGAAAAAGTGGACTATTTAAATAGCAAACATTATCACAAACTGCATTACACAGCTCCAGGCACTGACCTAACGATTGAATTACCGGAAAAACATACATGGTGTGGTGCTGGTAGTGTAAATGCAGATGGCGCTACGTTCATGGCGAACATGCCTACTGAAGAAGTATTTACAGCTCCTTTGAAAACCGGAGTGAATGGTGTCGTTTCAAGTACAAAGCCATTGAGCTATGGCGGAACAATCATAGATGACTTCAAGATTACATTCAAAGATGGTAAGATTACAGACATCGTTGCAGGACAGGGACAAGACGTGCTAGAAAATATGATTGAAGCGGATGACGGTGCGAAATATTTGGGTGAAGTTGCCCTTGTTCCCCATGAATCCCCTATTTCAGCATCTGGGCTCTTGTTCTATAATACGCTTTTCGATGAAAATGCTTCCAATCACTTAGCCATTGGTAGCGCTTATGCATTCAATTTAGATGGCGGTAAAGAAATGGATCGTAAGGAACTTGAGAAAAATGGATTGAACCAAAGTATCACTCATGTGGACTTCATGGTTGGGTCCGGTGAGATGAACATTGACGGTGTCCTTCCTGACGGAACAGTTGAACCTCTCTTCCGAAATGGGACTTGGGCGTTTTAACACTAGATTCTAGACAAGTTTCGCGTAAGCTCTTAATCTTTTCATGTAAATGCGTTATAATGGTGTTAGTCACTGATTATCAATAGAGAGGAGACTAATAATGGCCTTACTAATCGTTACTATCGTCGGTTTTGCAGTTACCTTCGGCTTAGCTGCGATGTTCATGATTCATTACATGAATGATTCTTTAGTGTCTCACGATGCTGAAGTTATCGATCCAAAGCCAGATGTCACCTATTAAGCATAATCCTATATAGGATTTTTGAGAATATTAAAAGGGCTGCCAACTGGCGCCCTTTTTCTCTATATACTTATAAAACGGAGGAATTATTATGACACTACTTTCAACAATTTTAGAGCATAACGACCAGTTCGTAACTGAACATCAATATGAAAAATTTGCCACAACAAAATTCCCGAACAAACGAATTGTTATCTTAACTTGTATGGACACTCGTCTGACAGAGCTCCTTCCGAGTGCTATGAACCTAAAAAATGGAGACGCTAAAATCGTTAAAAGTGCTGGTGCACTCGTTGCTCATCCATTCGGTAGTATTATGCGTAGTCTACTCATCGCTATTTATGAGTTACAGGCTGATGAAGTATACATTATCGGTCATTACGATTGCGGTATGAGCTCCATTGACACCGATTCAATTATCGACAAAATGGTAGCTAGAGGGATTGACCGTGATCTATTTAAAACTCTTGCTTATTCTGGAGTAGATCTTAAAGGTTGGCTTCATGGATTCAAAGATGTGACTGCAAGCGTTAAACAAAGTGTCGATGCTGTCCGTCACCACCCCTTGATGGATACAACAGTTCCTGTACATGGCCTTGTCATGCATCCCGATACTGGAAAGCTAGATGTCATTGAAGATGGTTATTCTAAAACAACTGTACAAAACGACTAATTCCGTTTTATTTCCCGGGAAATAGACAATAAAAAACACATTACCATTCAGCTTGTAGAAGCTTGTGGTAATGTGTTTTTTATTGGTAAAACCATATCCGAAAGCGACTTTTAAAAAATCGCCATGCGGTCTTACCCTTTCAATAATTGTCTTCAAGTTGTGCATACATATAATGGTCTTCCCAAACACCATTTATGTAAAGTAATTTCCGGTGCAATCCTTCACGTTCAAACTTCGTCTTTTCAAGGACTCGAATAGATGCGACATTACGAGGAGATACATACGCTTCCACACGGTGTAATCCTGCTGTTTCGAAAGCGAATTTCGTTGCCTTTTCGAGTGCTTCCGTTCCTAACCCTTTTCCGGCTGACTCATGATCAATCGAGTAACCTACAAATCCACTTGAAAAAGGTAATCGCTTTATGCTGTAAAGCGAGATTTGTCCAACTAATTGGCTAGTTTCGCTGTCGAAAATACCGAAATTATACTCTCGACGATCACGCATTTGATAAAGAGACTCACGAATCTTTTCCCTTTGCATGGGTACTGTGTAATAGCTAGCATCATGACGTGGTTCGAACACTGTCCAATACTCTTTGTTTCGTGAGACTAATTCTGTAAAAATCACAGCATCTTCTTCAGTTAAAATCCGTAAATAGCATGTTTTTCCTTCAAGTAGTATCACATTCTATTCCACCTTTTGTACGGGCCATTAGCCATTCCTTTTTCCTTTTCGTACATAAATGTTTATGTAATCATTTTGCTTAGTATACCATGTTCTTCCCTTAAACAACTGCCCTATACATGCACATTTATGAGAATTGTTGCGAAAACTTCATAATTACTTTTTTACAACGTCCTATTTACTAGTATACTGGTACAAGGAGGATTTTTCATGAAAAAAATGATTTTAGCTTTTGCCTTTCTTCTTTTAACTGCTGCACTTACTATTTCAAATTCAACACTGCTAAACGGGATGACTACAATAGAAATAGCCCATAAACTACCTATTCTTCTTATGCCTGCAGACTTTACTTTCTTTATTAGACCCATTATTTTTGTATTTCTCGCATACTGGGTTGTTAAATTCAATTCCGGTGATTTGATTTCCACAAAACGTATTGTGCTATTCATTATCGCTTGTCTGACAAATTCAGCATGGTTTCCATTTTGGCATTTTGGCTATTTCGGATGGGCATGTCTCTCTACATTGGTTGGGGCATTCTCACTTTACGCGTTGTATCGTTCCTATCCATCAAAGCAAAATAGTTGGGGACATCGCGTTCCAATTGCTCTCCTGTTTTCCTGGACACTCATTAGTTTTGTTGTGAATGCCAACTATTTAATTGTTTGGGATGAATGGAATCGTTTAGGCCTTAGTTCGGTTCTCTGGACAATTATAAACTTAACGGTACTCGCAGCCATTGCACTACACTTTAGTTATCACCATCGGGACTGGATCATTAGTACAATTTTCATTTGGGTATTTTTTGGTATTCTCGTGAATATTCAATTTGAAGAACTTTTCGTAACCTTATCTACCCTTTTCTTAATAGTGATTATGATAATAGGTATGTTCATGTTCTCACCTTCAGCTCCCTCTAAAAAAAATGAAGAGACGTCGTTTTAGCAACTATTGGTTGCTAAAACGACGTTTTTTTCTGAAACAACCTTTTTTCAAGGAACAATTAAATTAGTTGTGCTTTTGGATGTCCGTTTGGCAATACTACCTATACGGACTTGTTAGAAAGGAGAAGAACTATTTTGGATAACTCGAAATTACTTTCTTCACTCAGCTATTTTAGTGTTCTTTTTGCACCTTTGTTATTGCCCTTCATCGTTTGGATTGTTGCTGATAATCGTGATGTCAAACATCATTCCAAACGAGCTCTCATCTCTCATCTCATCCCAACAGTTCTATTAGTTGCGGCTAGTTTAATTTCATTTTTTCAGTTTTTTTCATTTCGTCAAACCTCAACAGACTTTCTGGACTCTCAAAGTTTACTCACAGCACCTAACTCCATAGGCTTTTGGGGTGCGGCACCAATTCTTTTTATGATGATATACAGTTTTCTGTTTCTGATTGTTCTCGTCTGGAATATTGTGCAAGGCGTGAAAGTATTTAAATAACAGTAAACTGTCTGCTCGGGTAGTTCCCTTTATATGTGGTATAGTTGTAGAGGATAAAGAAAGTACAGAAAGAAGGATTTCACATGATTGCAAACACAGAAGAAGAAATTGCTGCCTTGCGAAAAATCGGAAGAATTGTAGCGGAAATTCGTGAAGAGATGAAAGCAGCAGCTACCCCTGGCATGACGACGAAGGAGCTTGACGAACTCGGTGGAAAACTTTTCACTGAAAAAGGAGCCATTTCTGCTCCGATTGATCAATATGATTTCCCTGGCTATACGTGCATAAGTGTCAATCATGAAGTGGCTCACGGAATCCCAGGCAAACGAGTTCTAAAAGACGGCGATCTCATCAATATCGATGTCTCCGGTTCTTTTGGTGGTTACTTTGCAGATACAGGTATTTCTTTTGTGCTCGGTACTGCTGACGAAGCCAAACAAAAGTTATGCGATACTGCAAAGAATGCTTTTGATCGGGCAATGACAAAAGTGAAGGCAGGTTCACGTCTCAACCAAATCGGGAAAGCTGTAGAACGCGAAGCAAAAGATAATGGATTAACAGTGATTAAGAACCTTACAGGTCACGGAATCGGAACGACACTTCATGAAGAGCCCCAGCATGTCCTTAATTATTACGATGCATGGGAACCTACAATCATGAAAGAAGGTATGGTCATTGCTGTTGAGCCATTCATCTCAGAAAAGGCTGAGCATATTATTGAAGAAGGCGACGGCTGGACATTCATCACACCTGACAAGTCCCTTGTAGCTCAAATCGAACATACGATTATCGTTACAAAAGACAAACCGATTATTTTGACAGAACTTTAAGCAAAAAAGTACGCCATGAGAAGTTCTCATGGCGTACTTTTTTTTACTTTTTCTTCTTTTTAGGTGATGAAGGTTTTGGGCCGCTCACAGTTTTAGAATTCCCTTCAATCAGCTTGCCGCCATGCCATACTTTTTGAACTGGTTTATATCCTTTTGCAAGTTTTCGATAATCCCGTTCTTCTGGATAGGATAATAATGTCAGTACTTCACCGTCAGATCCTGCACGTCCTGTTCTACCAGATCGGTGTACGTATTGCTCCACTGTGTGCGGAACGTTGACATGGATCACATGTGTGAGTCCTTCGATGTCCAATCCACGTGCTGCTAGGTCAGTTGCAATAAGGATTCGGATATCCCCTTTACGAAACTTATCTAACGTATCTTGACGTTCGAATTTGTTCATATCTGAATAGAGAACCGCAATGGGCGCGCCTTCATAGTGGAGTTTCATCTCTTTCATGCGCAACTGATCCACGTTGTTAATGAATGCCAATGCTCGGAGCCCCTGGATATGGGACATCCCGCGTAATAGATCTGTCTTATCTCGTTCTTCCGTTTTCACATAAGAGTGTACGACTTCTCCTGTTGCTGGCATTTCCTCTGCCGTCACTTTCAAACGAACTGGGTCGTTCATGAATCGTATTGCGACATCTTCAATGTCCTCTGTAATCGTTGCTGATACAACGGCTACTTGACGTGTTGAATGGGCAGACTCAATCATATTTTTCACTGATACACGATTTTCACGTGACAACAGCTGATCGCCTTCATCGAGAATAATATGACGAATCTCTCCCATTTTCAGTTTTTTGTTTTTGATCAACTCGTTGAGTCGACCTGGTGTTCCGACAACAATTGTAGGTTTCTTTTTCAACTTTTCAATTTGGCGTTGCATATTTGCACCGCCAATCAGTTGCGTGACCGTAATTTCCGTCCCCGTAATCCATTCACGAATTACATTTACAATTTGCATGGATAATTCTTGAGATGGGGTCATGATAAGAACCTGAGTTTGCTGTTTAGAACCATCCGCAAGTTCCAGTAGTGGCAGCACATAAGCGAGCGTTTTCCCTGAACCTGTTGGGGATTCCGCAACTACATCACGCCCTGCTAACATTTCCGGAATCATTTGTTCTTGTATCGGCATTGCGTTTTCAAATTTCCATTTTTCTTTAACTTCTTGACTCATTCCTTCTAAAAAGGACATTTCCATCCCTACTTTCGCTCTCTTCCTCTCAGTTTACCACAGTTTGTTATTAGCTTGCTTATTTCTTCTGTGCCATCCTGAACTTGCGACGTACTTGCGTCTGTTGTTCAAAAGCATATGCGTACCCTAGTAAAGACGGTTCAGAATATGCAGGTCCTGTAAATGTTAAACCGAATGGCTCGCCCGAATCCGTCACTCCTGCAGGCACAGTTATAGCGGGATAACCAGCAGCCGCTTCAAAACTGCAGCCATGATCTTGAGGGAACGCTAAGATATCGACACCATTTTGTTCTAAGGCTTTTCCAAGTGCTACCTTTCTTGCTAAGTGACGATTTCGTAGTAGAGCCTCGATATAAGGTTGTTCGACTAGTAAACCAGTCCGGTCATTTATTTTTTTGAGCAGTTCTTGTCCATATCGTAAAGTCTGTTCTGGGTGATTGTTGTTGAAACTAATTATATCCGCAATTGATCGAATGGGATTTGTTATTGGGGTTTTGCCTAAATAATGATTAAGTGCTGCTTTACACTCATGTAAGAGAACATTGTAGCCTAGATCACTTTCTTTTGTTCCTAGATCGATATCTGGGATGATTTTGGCGCCTAATTGTTCTAATATTTTTAATGAATCTTCAAATAATTTCATCCGTTCTGGAGATACTTCGTTTCTAAATACTGAACTCGCGATACCAATACTTATTCCTTGCAGTGATTCTTTTTTTAAGTAGTCAAGACCATGCGTGGAATCATACTTTTGCGAGTAAATTGTTATAGGATCGTCTGGATCTTGTCCAAGTAACACCTCAAAGACGATTGCAGCATCTGTTACTGTACGTGTCATCGGACCCGCCGTATCCTGTGTCACTGATAATGGTATGATGCCGCTTCGACTGATCGCCCCAATTGTAGGTTTCAGACCAACAATTCCATTTTGTGAAGCCGGGTGAATAATCGATCCCGTCGTTTCAGTACCAATCGATGCAACTGCTAAATTAGTCCCAACAGCTACTGCGGACCCTGAGCTGGACCCTCCCACTTCGAACTGTCCATATGGATTGAGCACTTGACCTCCTCTAGAACTCCAACCGTTTGGCATATCAGCAGACATGAAATTCGCCCACTCTGTCATGTTGGTTTTTCCAAGTAGGATGGCTCCTGCCTTTCTAAGCTGTTGAACGAGAAAAGCATCCTGCGGTGCATAGTAATTTTCCAATGCTAAACTACCTGCGCTCGTATGCATGGCATCTCCTGTATCTATATTATCTTTCAGTAAAATTGGTATACCATGTAGCATTGAACGTTTACCTGATATCCTTCTTTCAAAATCGAGTGTCTGAGCGATTTGTAAGGCATGGGGATTTAACTCGAGAATTGCATTAGTTATTTGTCCTTCTCTGGATATCCGATCCATATAAAATAATACTAATTCTTCAGAGCTGAGCGATTCATCTTCCAGTGCTCGTTGAATCATAGTTATGGTGGCTTCATTCACCCATTCGAGTCTACTACGAATTGATTGACTATCGTTCATGTCCATTCACCTCTTCACTAATAGAGTGGTAAAACAAAGCCGGCTAAGGAGAATTTCCTCAACCGGCAATTGCCATTATATGTGCCTATAATATTCTTTCATTAATATAAGTAATGGTAGTTCATAGAGCTGCTTTCCTTCAATCTTGAAAATACCTCGCCCTACTAGCCTTTGGATGACTTCCTCACGCTTCATATCCATTTTTGTTTCTTCAATTTTCAACATGGTGCTTGTTCCTCCTTGAAATGAACCTCATTTTTCTATTCCTTTTTTTATCCAGATTTAAACCTGATTAGGTACACTCCCGCGTAGGCTAACTGTTGTATACCAAAGTGTTTTCCATGTAATATAGAGATTAGGATTTTAGGAACGACAATTCCATCGAGATTTAGGAGGATACAATGAACACAAAAAAACTTCCATTCTTACCAATCATAGTTGGTACAGATATGAACGCATACAACATGGCGATTTCTTTTCACGAAGCCTACCATATCAATCCTGTATTGATCGGGAAAGAGCCGTTATCATTTACACAACTTAGTACAATTCCCTATAAAATCGAGCTCAATACAGAGCTATCTGACGAAGATAAGTTTGCTGACATTCTAATTAAAATTGCGGCTAAATATAAAGCTGAAGGGCGCGAACTATTGCTAGTAGGTACGAATGATTTGTATGTCCGGCTTATCATTGAACATGCAGATCAGTTAAAAGAGCACTTTACTTTCAATTATATCGACCGTGAGCTCATGGACAATTTACAGATCAAATCCCACTTTTATAAGTTGTGCAAAGAACATGGTATTGATACTCCATTAACATTCTTCTACGATTGCAAAGTGGATGGACCTTTCAAGGAAGACATGAATTATCCTGTAATCGTGAAGCCGAGTGATACTGTTGTCTATAACCAAAACAAGTTTGCCGGACAGCAAAAAGTGTACAAAGTGAACTCTCTGATTGAATTAAACGAAGTCATTGAAACGGTGAAGAAAAGTGGGTACAACGAAGAGCTGATTATTCAAGATTTCATCCCAGGTGATGATACATATATGTGGGATTCGGTTATCTATTCAAATTCAGCTGGACAAACCCAGCTCGTCACGTTTGCACAAGTTGTTTTGCAAGAACATACTGTGACTGCAATCGGAAACTACACAGCTGTGATTACACGATACAACGAAGAAATGATGTACAAGTTGAAAAACTTCTTAGAGGCTGTGGGCTATAGAGGCTTTGCGAACTTCGACTTGAAATATGACCCTCGCGATAAGAAATTCAAAGTTTTTGAAGTGAATATCCGCCAAGGTCGTTCTAGTTACTATACAACGGCTCTAGGACATAACATGGCAAGTTATTTTGTGGATGATTTGATCTACAACAAGCAAAAGCCACTAGTATTGCTCAACAAACCTTTCCTGTTCACAGTAGTTCCAAAGATTGTGCTAAAGAAGTTTGTAACGAACAAGGCAGTTAAGAGAGACATTAAACGTCTTTTGAAACAGAAGCAGTTTGTAAACCCGCTGTTCTACAAAGGGGACAAGCATTTGAAGCGGAAGCTTTATTTGTTCCTTAGACAAGTGAATTATTATAAAAAGTATAAGAACAATAATTGGTGACAACTAAAAAAGCGACAAGAGCGTTAGACCGCTCTTGTCGCTTTTTATTGTGTTTTATTCTCCAAGATCTACGTTGTGATAGACTTGTTGAACGTCTTCGAGGTCTTCGATTGCATCGATCATTTTTTCGAATTGCTCAACTGATGCCGCGTCAAGCTCGACATCGTTTTGTGCAAGCATAGTCAATTCAGCGACTGTGAAATCAGTGATTCCTTCAGCTTTAAACGCTTCTTGAACTTCGTGGAATGCTGTCGGATCTGCGTAAACTAGAACTTGCCCGTCTTCTTCGCTAATGTCATTGACATCCACGTCGTGTTCCATCATCAATTCAAGGACGTCATCTGCTGACTTCCCTTCAATTCCGAAAACAGCAGTGTGGTCGAACATGTATGCAACAGAACCACTCACACCCATGTTGCCTCCATTTTTACCGAACGCTGCGCGTACTTCTGATGCCGTCCGATTGACGTTATTCGTTAACGCATCGACGATGACCATCGATCCATTTGGTCCGAATCCTTCGTAGCGAAGCTCATCGTAGCTCTCTTCTCCGCCACCTTTAGCTTTTTCAATTGCACGTTCAATAATTGTTTTCGGTACACTATATGTTTTTGCACGTTCTAAAACGATTTTAAGAGCTTGGTTCGATTCCGGATCCGGCTCCCCTTGCTTTGCTGCTACATATATTTCGCGACCGAATTTTGCATAGATCCGGCTCGTGTTGGCATCTTTTGACGCTTTCTTCTCTTTAATATTATTCCACTTACGGCCCATTTTGACCACTCACTTTCTGTTTGGATGAATCAGAGTAGAAAATCCTTTTCTTAGTATATCATGACTAAATTCATTGCGGAAAGTAAAAAACGCTGAAACTATGAGACTTGCTACTTACAGAAAAGTATGGCAAAGTAATAAGTGAACACCATACAACTTCATCACTG
This sequence comes from Sporosarcina sp. ZBG7A, assembly GCF_000813425.1. Taxonomy (GTDB): domain Bacteria; phylum Bacillota; class Bacilli; order Bacillales_A; family Planococcaceae; genus Sporosarcina. The sequence goes on along the minus strand of NZ_JWIB01000016.1, from coordinate 39,990 downwards.
ACAATATGTAGGGGTACCGGAGAACCGGTTGAGATGCATGCGACATGCAGACCCTTTGAACCTGATCTGGGTAACGCCAGCGGAGGGAACATATTCATTCCATAATGATTATGTGACGCGTACTTCCGAAAATCGGGAGTGCGCGTTTTTTTGTTGCAGTGTGAAACTCCAGGAGGGAATTTCATTGAAACGAATACTCACAGTTCTGTTTGCTGCATCGCTTCTCACAGCTTGCGGAGCAGAAAACGAACCAAGCTCGTCAAGTGGAGACGACAAAGAAGCTATCCAAAAAGTCCATTTCGCGCTCGATTGGACACCAAATACGAATCATACTGGTTTGTATGTAGCTCAAGAAAAAGGATACTTTAAAGATGAAGGACTGGATGTAGAAATCATGCTTCCGGGCGAAGCTGGTGCTGATCAGCTCGTAGCATCAGGAAAAGCTGATTTTGGAATCGGTGCACAGGAAGCACTCACAGAAGCACGTGCGGCAGGTATTCCAATCGTTTCGATTGCTGCAATCATCCAACACAATACGTCTGGATTTGCTTCCTTAAAAGAGGCAGGCATAGAATCGCCGAAAGACTTCGAAGGGAAAAATTATGGCGGTTGGGGTGCTCCTGTTGAGCAAGCTGTCGTTAAATCCCTGATGGAAAAAGATAACGCCGACAGCAGTAAAGTAAAGTATATCAACATGGGTTCTTCTGATTTCTTCACAGCGATTCAACGTGATATCGACCTTGCCTGGGTATACTATGGCTGGACAGGCATCGAAGCCGAACAACGTGGAATGGAACTGAACATGCAATATTTGAAGGACTACTCAGAGAATCTGGATTACTATACACCCGTCATTACTACAAATGAAAAACTCATTGCAAAAGATCCCGAGAAGGTGGAAGCCTTTGTTGCAGCTGCTGTAAAAGGGTACCAGTTTGCAATTGATCATCCTGAAGAAGCTGCAGATATCTTAATAAAAGCTGTCCCTGATTTAGATCCAGAGCTCGTCAAAAAAAGTCAGCAATGGCTTTCCCCTAAATATCAGGATGACGCACCTCGCTTCGGTGAACAACAACTGAAAACATGGGAAAATTACGCGCAGTGGATGGATGAGAACAACTTGCTTGAAGGCGAATTCAACGCAAAAGATGCATTTACAAACGAGTTTTTACCAAACTAAGGAGGAAATGAAAATGGCGAATGCACTTGTTAGTATTCAAATAATACCAAAGACCCCAAACGGTGAAGATGTCATTCCGTATGTAGATGCGGCGATTGAAGTGATCGAACAATCTGGTGTTCCTTATCGGGTCGCACCACTTGAAACGACGATGGAAGGCGAACTTGGAAACTTGCTCAGCATTATTGAAAAAATGAACACTCGTATGACTGAATTAGGAGCATCAAGTGTCATTTCCCAAGTGAAAATCTACAGCAATCCTGAAGGTGCTTCTATGGAAAAGCTAACGGAGAAATACAGATGAAATCGGCAGTAAATAAAGGATGGCGGCCGCTTCTGGTCTTCATCCTTTTACTCGTTATGTGGGAAGGCGCTGCTCGGCTTTTCGATGTGCCCGCTTGGCTTCTTCCTTTACCTACTCAAATTGCTGAAGAGGCATTCACCGGCTATTCATTGTATGTCTCTCATATTATGTCCACAATCACTCTTTCAGCAACTGGCTATCTTGTCGGAATTACTGTAGGAATTGTTGTAGCCATACTGTTATTTCGGATCCCATTTCTTCAGCAAGCCTTTTATCCGCTCCTGATTTTGTCGCAAAACATTCCGGTGATTGTACTCGCTCCACTTCTCGTCATTTGGTTCGGGTTCGGGATGCTTCCGAAAGTCATCGTCATCGTTCTCGTCTGTTTTTTCCCAGTAACGATTGCTGCACTGGATGGATTCAGACAAACAGATCGAGACATGTTGTACTACTTAAAGATGATTGGCGCAAGCAATCGCCAGATTTTCTGGAAATTGCAATGGCCACACTCATTGCCTTCACTGTTTTCAGGACTAAAAATCGCAGCAACCTACAGTGTTATGGGGGCTGTCATTTCTGAATGGCTCGGTGCGAACAAAGGAATTGGTGTCTATATGACACTCGCTTCTTCTTCGTTCAAAACGGACCGTGTTTTTGTTGCCATTGTACTGATCATGATTTTGAGTTTAACGTATTTCGGAATTATTTTAGCTGTCGAAAAAAGCGTCCTACGTTGGCGAAGTCAAGGAGGGAAAGAATCGGATGGGTCAACTCACTCTTGAAAATCTATCAAAATCATATGGTCTAAACCATGTTCTTCAAGACATTACATTGTCCGTGAAAGAAGGCGAGTTCGTCTCTATTGTGGGTCCTTCAGGAAGCGGGAAAAGCACGATTTTCCAGCTCATTGGTGGACTTTACACACCTGATTCTGGCACAATTTCTCTTGACGGTTCTGTTCTGAATAATTCCCGTGGATATATTAGTTATATGCCACAAAGTCCAGCGCTTTTTCCTTGGAGGACTGTATTACAAAATGTTGAGTTAAGTGCGGAAATTGCAGGCACCAAACAAGACCGTACTAAAACGCTGGAACTCATTAAAAGCGCAGGTTTGTCCGGTTACGAAGATGCCTATCCTAATGAGCTTTCCGGTGGTATGAAACAGCGCGTATCTTTCATCCGTAGTTTAAATGCCCCACAATCGATAATTTGCTTGGACGAACCTTTTTCAGCGTTAGATGAATTCACACGTCTTGAAATGCAGCAGTGGCTCTTATCTATTTGGGAAACGTACAAAAAGTCGATTCTTTTCATTACACACGATATCGACGAAGCCCTTTTTCTATCTGACCGGATTATCGTCCTATCTGACAAACCTGCCGTTGTGAAAAAAGAAATCACCGTTCCTTTTGATAGACCCCGTTCTGAGGAATTATTGCTGAGTGACCCATTCCTCACTCTGAAAAGGGAAATCTATAATCTGTTACGCAGTTAGTTACTTGGGATTCTCTTACAGGTTTAAATACCCCCTCAACATGGGAAAAGAGGGGTATAACTTCTTTTAAGGAGCGAAGCATATGAAAATTACTAAAGTCGTTAAGACAGCTGTTAAATGGGGACCAATTATTTTACCGGTCGTTATGAAATTCGTAAATGATAAAAAGCACAGTGATAAGATTCCTAACCGAAAAAGATAAAAGAGGGCAAGCCATATAATTGGCCGCCCTCTTCTTTATTACGAACTTGGAACGAGTTCTTTTTTCACACCGCACACAATCTCATGCACTTCAGAACCGTCCAATGTTTCTTTTGTATATAATTCATTGACCAAATGCTCGAACTGGCTAGCATGGCCACGTATCAATTCTTCAGTCCGCTCAACAGCGACAGTAAAGAGTTCTTGCATCTTGATTTCTTTGTCGGTTTTACTGAACGTCAACGTGAACCCATCTTGAAGTAACCCCGTGTCGACCATCCGTTCAATAATATCTTTTGCCTGTTGAACGTCTCCACTTACACCAATACTATGTTCTCCCAGGTAGATACGTTCTGCTATACCACCGCCAAGAATCATACTGACTTGGTCAAGGAGTTCACTTGCAGTTTGTAAATGCAGTTCTTTTTGAATTGGCGCAACGTAACCAAGCGCTTGCCCTCTTGGTATAATCGTTGCTTTTCGCACTGAATGTGGTTTTGTAATCGCAGCGATTAATGCGTGACCAGATTCATGAATTGCAACACGTCGTTTAGTCAATGGATCATTCATGCTCCTGGACGCATTGCCAAGAATGGTCCGGTCAATCGCAAAATCCATATCACTCGTGACTATTTCAGCACGCCCTTCACGAATCGCTCGTTTACTTGCCGTTGTAAAGAGTGCACTTATTTGTGCACCTGAAAAGCCTGATGTACTTTCTGCCAACATGTCTAGTGACGCAAACACGTTAGGTGCCAATGCCTTCCCTTTAATATGGATGTCCATAATTTCTCGACGCCCTTGTGTATCAGGGAGAGGAACTTGGAACGAATAATCGATGCGTCCAGGTCGTAAGAAGGCTTCATCCAACATATCTTTCCGATTTGTTGCAGCAATGAACAAAACTCCTTCATTATCCGCCCCGCCATCCAGTTGGACAAGAAGCTCAGTCAACGTTTTCTCAGACTCTTCTCCACCGTGAGCTTTTCTTTTTCCAGCAAGCGCATCCACTTCGTCAATGAAAATGACTGCCATCTCCTGCTTTCGTGCATTTTGGAACATGGTACGGATTCGAGATGCCCCTACACCGACAAAGAGCTCAGTAAATGCAGCACCACTTGAAGAATAGAACGAAGCACCGATTTCATGTGCAATTGCCTGGGCTAGTAAAGTTTTACCAGTTCCGGGTGGTCCTTCGAGCAAGATTCCTTTCGGTGCTTTCACACCAAGTGCTTCCGATCGTTTCGGGTCTTTAATGATATCCAGTGTTTGGTGGATTTCGTCTTTCATTTCTTGTGACAGTCCTCCGATATCATTCAAGGTAATGTCCGGAAGAGGAGTTTCTTTCGATGCGCTATGTTTCATAGAAGCTGCGCCTACACCCAGTTTTCCTTTTTGTTGAAGAATAAGTAACGTGAGAAGCGCAGCTAACAGTAACCCTGCAATTAGGTAACTGGATGCATTTCCACCTGAATACGTATACGAAACGTTATATGTCTTAACAAGCTGTTCTGCAAGTTCACTTTCGGGACGTACATTTGTAACATATAGGCCATTCGCTGTTTTTAAATAGAGAGATCCCGATGAGGTTTCTTTTAACGTCGCACTATCTGCTGCTGCAAGCTTCTGCTCTAACGCAGGGTATGACAGCGGAGTCGCGCGATGAGCATCACTCGTTATCCATAACAGAAAAGATGCTGTGCCAATGACTAGGAGGGACAGGACGATAAATGTTTTTGAAGTAAACGACTTGAATGACTTCAAATTCCCCAGCTCCTTAAATAAGATATCTCCATTATAGGGAGTCTTTTTATAAAAAGACAATAAGTTATCTTACAATTTCTTGTCTATCTCGTGAACGGTATATTGCACAAATGATAGAATCCATCGCAGTGGTCTTACTAAATAATCTTCAACAAAAATACATAAAACGATTTGGTAAAGCCATATTAACAATGAACGACATAACAACAACTAGGGAGGTTTTAGTATCACAAAAGAAGTCCGAAAAGGTGCAAACGGAAACTTTCAAACACTCTCCACGGCAGAGGAAAAATCAAACAAAACAATCAAAAAAATGAAAGAAGAAATTTCACTAGAGTTATCTGAGCTCGGAAATCTAAAACCAAAACACGAGCCGATGACGCCTAACCAACGGGACAAATCAGAAAGAGATAGATCCTATTGATGGAGTAAGTAAAAAGAAAACCAGCGCCTATAATTGACAGGCGCTGGTTTTACTTATGAAAAAATAGCTGGCAGATTACATTGAGATTAAGCTAACTTTCTTTAACAACAGCTCCAACCTCATACCGCAGGATTCGATGAAAACTGGCTATTGTAGAGGTCTGCATAGAAGCCATCTGTTTCCAACAACTCATCGTGCGTACCTTGTTCAATCACACGTCCTTCATCCATCACCAAAATGAGATTAGCATCTCTAATAGTTGAAAGTCTGTGTGCAATGACAAAGCTTGTGCGCCCTTCCATTAACCGATTCATCGCTTGTTGAATGAGTAACTCTGTTCGCGTATCGACACTTGAGGTCGCCTCATCCAAAATCATAATCGATGGGTTCGCTAAGACTGCCCGGGCAATTGTGATCAGCTGTTTTTGTCCTTGAGAGATGTTGGATACCCCTTCGTTCAGAATCGTGTCATAGCCGTCAGGGAGGGTCCGGATGAAGTGATCCGCTCGCGCAGCAATTGCAGCTTCAAGAATCTCTTCTTCAGTTGCTTCCTTCTTGCCATACGCGATATTTTCTTTAATCGTTCCATTGAATAACCAAGTATCCTGCAAAACCATTCCAAACGTTGTACGGAGATCCGTTCTAGACATCTCTCGTGTATCAATACCATCGATTTTAATTGCGCCACCATTCAACTCATAGAAACGCATCAGTAAATTGATTAACGTTGTTTTACCAGCACCCGTAGGACCGACAATTGCTACGGTTTGACCAGGTTGTACGTGAATGTTCATGTCTTCGATTAATAACTGATCGCCATATCCGAAATCGACATGTTCAAACTCCACCTCACCTTTGGCTTCTTTCAAAGTCGCAGTCGTAACTTCCGGAATTTCTTCTTCTTCATCCAACAATTCAAACACACGCTCTGCTGCTGCAACGGTGGACTGAATGATGTTAGCAATGTTCGCAGTTTGCATGATTGGTTGTGAAAATTGACGAGTATACGTGATGAACGCTTGAATATCACCAATGGAGATTGCGCGTTGTGTAACCAGGATTCCACCTACAATACAGATCAGCACATATCCTAGGTTTCCGATCAGTGACATCATCGGCATGATGATTCCGGAGATGAATTGTGCTCGACGCCCTGCATCATATAACTCCTCATTCACTTCAACAAATTCTTCAATCGCCTTTTTTTCGTGTCCGAACACTTTCACCACTTGATGGCCAGTGTACATTTCTTCAATATGACCATTCAGTTGCCCCAATGTCCGCTGTTGCTTTGCAAAATACGTTTGCGAACGCTTTATAAGTGGTCGAATGACAAAAATAGAAAGCGGTAGACTGACGAGTGCGATCAACGTCAACCATGGACTAATCGTTAGCATCATCACAAGTATTCCGACCAATGTGATAATCGATGTGATGAATTGCGTAATACTTTGTTGTAACGTACTTCCAATCGTGTCAATATCATTTGTCACACGACTCAATGTGTCCCCAACTGGGTGTCCATCAAAATATTTGAGAGGTAGTTTTTCCAGTTTATGATTCACATCTTCCCGTAAATCATAAACCGTTTTTTGCGATACACTCGACATGATGAACTGTTGTAAGTAAGTGAACACACTACTGAATACGTATAGACCAGCTAACAAAAGTAATATCTTCCCGAGTACATCAAAGTGAATCATAGCTCCAGGAACACCTGTAAGTTTTCCGTAGGCACCTGTAAAGATTTCTGTAATGGCATTCCCCATTATTTTTGGACCAGCAATACTAAATAACGTACTAAGGATGGTTGCGATGAACACAGCAATCAGTTGATTTCTACGAGGTTTTAAATACCCTAGCAGACGGCGTAATGTTCCTTTGAAGTCCTTGGCTTTTTTCCCAGCCATCATCATGTTTCCTCCGCCATGGCCACCCATAGGGCCTCCTCCACGTGCGGGTTGTTGTCTCTTCTCACTCATGCGATTTCCTCCTCTGCAAGTTGAGATTCGACAATTTCACGATACACGTCATTCGTTTCAAGAAGCTCTTTGTGTGTACCTACTCCAGCGAGTTGGCCACGATCCAATACAAGTATTTGGTCGGCATCGATGACCGTACTGACACGTTGGGCAACAATCACAACTGTCGCTTCTTTCGTTTCCTCTTTTAACGCTGCTCGTAAATTGGCATCTGTTTTATAGTCCAGCGCTGAAAAACTATCGTCAAATATATAGATATCTGGTTTCCGGATGAGTGCCCGTGCAATGGACAACCGCTGTTTCTGTCCACCTGACACGTTCGATCCACCATGTGTGATTTCAGATTCATATCCCTTTTCCATTTTGACAACGAAATCTTCCGCTTGCGCAATACGCGCTGCATGTTCAATTTCTTCTTTTGTTGCCTCTTCTTTTCCAAAGCGTATATTCTCTTCTATCGTCCCAGAGAATAGCGTCGCTTTTTGAGGAACGAAGCCAATCTTCGAACGAATCTCTTCTTGAGAAGATTCTTTACTATTGACTCCGTTGATACAAATCGAACCGCTTGATACTTCGTAAAACCGTGGAATCAGATTAACCAATGTCGTTTTCCCAGCACCAGTACCTCCGATGATTGCTGTCACTTCTCCGGCTCTTGCTTTAAAACTAATGTCCGACAATGCAGGTTCATCCGCACCTGGATAATAGAATGATACTTGGTCGAATTCCAATGTTCCCGGTTCTTTATCTGCTTTCAGAGAACCTTCATCCAAGAAAGTCGGCTCCATTTCCAGCACTTCGTTTATCCGTTTCGCTGAAACCGCTGCACGAGGAATCATAATGAACATCATCGAAGCTGTCACGAGTGAGAACATGATCATCATGACATATTGGATGAATGCCATTAAATCACCGATTTTCATCCCCCCACTGTCAATGCGCATTCCACCGAACCAAATGATCCCTACAACAGTCAAGTTCATGACGAGCATCATCGTCGGCATCATGAATGCCATCAATTTGTTCACTTTAATAGAGACATCCGTTAACTCCTTATTTGCATTTTGAAGGCGCTGTTGCTCTTCTTTCTCACGATTGAATGTACGGACTACCCGGATTCCCGTTAAGTTTTCCCGGAAAACCAAGTTCAGACGATCGAGCCTCTTTTGTACGGTTTGGAATAACGGAACTCCTTTTTTCAGTATTAACACGATTGTCAAAATCAGCACCGGCATGATTGCTACGATAACAAGAGACAATTTCGCATCTTTCGAAAGGGCCATAATCAGACCACCGACTAACATGATTGGTGCACTGATGACCATGCGTAGCATCATAATAACCACTTGCTGAATTTGCGTAATATCGTTCGTCGTTCTAGTGATCAAAGACGCTGTTCCAAGTTTGTCAAACTCTTGTAGTGAAAAACTTTCAACGTGACGGAATACTTTGTGTCGAATGTCCCGACCCATCCCAAGCGCAGCTTTTGATGAAAAATAACTAGCAACAATCGCAGCCAGTGCGCTTACTGCAGTGACACCGAGCATGGCAGCACCGATTTTCCAAATATACGGAATATCCCCTACGACCACGCCTTTATCGATAATGTCCGCCATCAGCGTTGGGAGGAACAAATCCGCCATAGATTGGATGAAAACCAATCCAACAATCGCTACAACGAGCCACTTATATACAGATAAATTTTTCAATAATTTTATCATACTACTGACTCCTTACTTCATTTTCTAGTTACCCATTTGAAATTGGTAAGTGAATGGTGAAGACAGTTCCTTCATCAGTCTCACTTTCCACCATAATCGAGCCTTCGTGCATATCAATGATTTTCTTTACAATGGACAAACCTAATCCACTCCCACCAAGAGCTCGATTTCTGGATGGATCCACTTTATAAAAACGTTCAAAGATGTGCTCTTGATGATCCGAACTAATTCCGATACCAGTGTCTGAAATCCTCACTTCTGCAACTTCATTTTGTTTACGAAGCTTGACTGCAAGCATTCCTCCATCTGGCGTAAATTTAATGCTATTCGTAATGAGGTTCAGCCATACTTGATCCATTAGCTCTTCGTCTGCATGCACTTCGAATTCATCTAACGAAATGTCCAATTGAAGCGACTTCGCCACCCATTGCGGCTCACACGATAAGAGAACTTTTCGGATTTGCTTATCCAATCGATAAGTTTTCAATTCAAAAGGATATCTATCCGACTCCATGGAGGTTAGCTTGAGTAGATTATCACTCAAATGACCAAGCCGTAAGCTTTCCGTTTCAATGATATTCAAATAATGATTTCGCTCTTCCGCAGTCAATTCACTTCTCTTCAACACCCTTGCAAATCCACTTATGGAAGCGAGTGGAGATTGGATTTCATGAGAAACATTGGAGATGAATTCTTGCCGCATCTCCTCTAGCTCTTTCAGTTCCACTGCCATATCATTAATGCCTTCCACAAACTTTTCAAAAGGATGATTTTTCGCATGACCAAACTGGTGATTCAGTCGAACATTAAAATCACCTGCTGAGATTCTTTTCATCGCATCGATGATCGATGTGAGAAATTCCATACGCCGTGATACACCCGCTAACGAGACGAGCCAGATCGTGAGGAAGAATAAAAGAATTGTGAGGATTGTTTTTATAAAGCCCTCACTAAAATCAGTTAAGTGGAAGTTCAATGCATCACTGATGTATCGAAATCCGAAGTTCACGAGTGCTGAGTAGATAAAAACCAGTACCCAAAACGAGCAAACTACTTTGAGGATATGAATGGCTTTTTTCATGTGATTGCCTCTAAGCGATATCCCAATCCACGGACAGTTGTAATTTTTAAATCAGTTTCGAGCGAGGTAGGAAGTCGCTCTCGCAAACGATTAATATGAACGTCCACGGTCCGATCCGTTCCTTCATAGTCATATCCCCATATCGTTTCGATCAACTGCTCCCTAGAGAATGTTTTACCTGGATAACTTGCCAACAAAAAAAGTAATTCAAATTCCTTAAGTGGAAGTTCCAAACTTTCTCCAGCTAGTTCCACTTCGAAGGTTTTTCGATTCATGGATAGACTTCCCACGATTACAGTTTGCGAAATCGCGATTCGATAACGTTTAAGTAATGCTTTGACCCGCGCGACCAACTCAACAGGTTCAAAGGGCTTGACGAGATAATCGTCTGTTCCTAGTTCGAACCCTTTCACTTTTTGTGTCGTATCCCCTTTTGCAGTAAGCATGAGCAACGGCATGTCATATGATTTACGTAATTCACGACACAGCTCCCAGCCATCCATATTCGGCATCATGATGTCCAAGACAACCAAGTCCGCCTTGAATGACTCAAGCTTCGATAACGCTTCTAACCCGTCGCACGCAGTGGCCACTTCAAATCCTTCAGGAAGTAAAAAGAGTTTGACGAGCTCCCTCATATGCGGGTCATCGTCTACAATTAACACCTTAGCCATAGCACAATCACTCCTTCGCATTCATCCGCTGCTGATAAAAACAATTCACATCCGCTCACATGATTTTATAATAGTACACAATTGTAAACTCAGTATAAACTTATTAAAACTTATCTTCCCTATTCTTATCTCCTACACCCGCGCACAAACATTTCCATTGCATTTCGGCTCATGTAGCAGTAAGATAAGTACATAAGCTGCATTGTTCGTATTCCCATAAAGTTTTAACCTTTAAGCTGTAAAAGGGAGTTTTATATAGGCTGGGAATGACACGCCGATCATTTATGGTCGGACAGACAGGAACAGTTCTGCGAACACCCACTTTGAGGAGTGGTGGTTTAAAACTTTCTATGAACCGTAATACGGCAAAGGCGGCCATAACGAAAACGCACCTTCCCATGTGGAAGATGCGTTTTTTTTGTTGTGCTTTATTTGTTTGAGCCATGTTTCTGTATCAAAGAAATCTGCCCTGCATGCATCCCTGTATGGTACATGAGACGTCCTACTGCCTCCAGAGGTGAAGAAGAACCCATTGGAGATTCCACTGGAGTTCCCCATTGGTCTTCGGGAAGTTCTTGCATCGCTTGGACTAAATGTGCATTGGAAGCTGCCAGTAACTCCACAAGGTCCTGTAACGATTCTGATGAAGTTTGTGCAGGATATTCAGGTTTTGTTTTGCCGAAGAACCACTCTGCAAACATATATTCAACTTCAGCCGTATGATAAAGGAGCCCACGGATGGAAGACTTACCTAGTGTAAGATTAAGATCTGATTCCGGCAATGCTGACGTCGTTTTTGTAAAGCGTTGTCGCAGTGCCTCCCAAATTGGGAGTACAGTCGTGTAAAACATATAGTAATTCTCCTTTTGGTTATAGACTCAGACGTTTGCCTTGTTCTTTTTGTCGACAACTACGTGTGTGAAGACCTCACCTGAGATGTCCGCATCGAAAGCCATTCCAAATCCAACGACATAACGTCCCATTGACGGTGTCAGTTCGAATAGTGAGAAGTCGAGTCCGCGAAGCACATCCAGCAATTTTGAATCGAACTGTGCATTGAAAAGCTCGAATATCTCATCGTGTCCAGCGTTTCCAATATTTTTCGGTGTGCAACGCATTCGCATGCGTTCAGTTGCAAATGGATTTTTAGTCGTAGACTCATCCGCAATCATCATTGCATCGATCCACTCACTATTCTCCATATGGTAATAATGCTCTGCAACTTGGCTTATGTAAATGTACAACTTGCCGTCTTTCTTCACAAATGGAGCACAACTTGTAAACGGTTTCCCTTCTCCGTCTAACATAGATAAGACAAGCCCTTTACGTATCTCCATAAATTCCAAATAAGACTTTTTGTATTTTTCTAGGTCGATTGCTTTCGCCATGTCGCATTCCTCCAGTAATTTAATTATCGTGCTGTCCGTAATAAATGAATACGGGGTTTTCGTTCTGCATGATTGTACATCACTTCAGAATCCATTCTATACACTTCCCGGATCATCTCTGTTGTCATAACCTGATCCGGTGTACCGCACATCGCCTTTTCACCACTTTGTACGACGATAACTCGATCGCTATAATGGGCCGCCTGGTTTAAATCATGCAACACCATGATGACAGTCATGCCCATTTCCTCATTGAGTTCGCGCACAAGTTCTAGAACCTCGTGTTGATGGGAGATGTCTAGGTACGTCGTAGGTTCATCCAATAGAAGGATTTGAGGTCGTTGTGCGAGTGCCATTGCAATCCATGCGCGCTGCGACTCTCCCCCTGAAAGGGACGCGACAGTTCGTTCTTGGTAATCCGTTAAATGAGTTCTTTCTATCGCCCACTCGATAATGTCCCGGTCATCGTTAGTCAATTTTTCAAACCAACGCTTATGTGGATACCTCCCATATGAAACAAGATCGTATACCGTCATATCACTTGGTGCCTGATTTTTTTGACTAAGCATACACAACTTGCGGGCAATTTGTTTGGGATTCATCGCCTTCATGTTCATGCCACCCAGTTCCACCGAACCAGATTGGTAGGGTATTTGGCGAGAAATAGATTTGAGTAACGTCGACTTCCCAGATCCGTTTGGGCCGATAATCGATACGACTTCTCCTTCTTCTACACTAAATGAGAAATCGTTAATTACCTTTTTCTGTTCATATTGAATTGAAATTGAGTTTACCGTTAACATATTAAAATACACTCCTTCTCATCAAATAAAGAAAATAAGGTCCTCCGATTACCGCCATTAGAATCCCTGCTGGAATTTCAAGTGGCGAAAACAATGTTCGGCCACCTGTATCCGCCACTAACAACACTAATGCACCAAGAGCCATGCTCATCGGCATCATATACTTGTAATTGGAGCCGACTAAAAATCTGGCCATATGCGGAACAATGAGTCCGACAAATCCAATCATTCCAATTGCCGCAACAGAAATGGCCGCTAAAAAAACTGCTAAGATGGAAAGGAGAATCCGGATACGATTGACGTTTTCACCTAAGTTAGCGGCGACTTGATCTCCCATTCGAATCACATTTGCTTTTCTGATGGCAAAGAAGGATAAAATCCAACCAACGATTGCGTAAGGAAGAATCATGGAGACGACTGAATTCCCCTTTGCTGCTAAACTTCCATTCATCCACTGGACGGCAGAAGGAAGTCGGTCGCTGTAAATAATCGACAGATAACCGACCACTCCACCGCATAATGCATTGACCGCCACTCCAGCTAAGATAATTGAAATAGGTGAAATCCCGTTTCTTCGCCAGGCTAGCGCATAGACTATCGTTGCTGCCAACAACCCGCCAATGAGCGCAGCGAGCGGCATGAACTGGGTGTACTCAGGTTTCGCCAACATAATGACTAGGACAAAAACTGCCGCTCCACTTGTAACTCCTGTAAGTCCTGGATCTGCAAGTGGATTTCCCATGACAGCTTGCAAGATTGCCCCGGAGATCGCGATATTCGCCCCGATGATCAAAGCCAAAATCACACGTGGCAATCGAATATTGAAAATAATCGTGTCGTTTACGTTGCCAGCCGTTGAGTGAAAGAGTGTCTCTAAAATATCAGGTACTGAGATTCGAATACTTCCTAATCCGATCGCGATCACCGCTGCCGCAATTGCTAGAAGAAACGTAATGACAACAATGAGTCCGCTTCGTGATTTAGTCATACAACGCTCGCCTCTCTTCATTCATAAAAATAATTTGAGATATCGGTAAGCGCCTTTTCTGCATTTTTAATAGACGTGACACCAAACACTCCGTAGTCCAATACTTCAATTTTGTCGTTCTGATAAGCAGAAAGCTTAGTCCACGTATCATTGCTCTCTACTTCTTTTTTGAAGGCGTCTTCAGAAGCACCATGATCTCCTGAAGCTAGTACGAGGATGATGTCAGGATCTGCGACGACAACGTCTTCCATATTAATTGGTGAATAACGATCTTTCACTTTCAAAACAGATGTCGCGATATTGTCAGCACCCAATTTTTTCACTAAGCTTCCAACATATGATTCATCATTCATGACCATGAACGAATCCGCAGTACCGATAACAAGTAATACACTAGGTAAGTCTTTACCTTTTCCTTGCTCTACTAATTCGTTCTCTTTAGATACTAATTGGTTAAGGACTTTGTCCATTTCATCTGTCTTATCAAAGTATGTTCCTAGTGCTTTGAAACTGAGTTTCAAATCATCGAACGAATCGGTTGGAAGATAAGCTGTTGGTAGATTCATGCCTTCCAAGCTTTTGTCTAACGTGCTACGCAATGACTCTGCCCCTAAGATTAAATCAGGCGTCAAACTCGTAACCACTTCAAGATCCGGCTGCATAGGAGATCCGATTTGATCGATCTTTTCAAAGTTTGCCGGTAGTGGGTTTGTTGAAGTTGGCACGCCTACTGGTGTTACATCTAGTAAATCAAGCATCTCTGCTAATGGCACAGATGTCGTAATAATCCGTTCAGGTGAACCTTCAGGGAATTCGGCAAGTGTATCTTTTAGTTCTTTTTCATCCACACCGTCAGCCGTTTTCGTATCCGTTTTCGTATCCGCTTTCTCTACTTGCTCAGTGTCACTCGCTACTGGTGTTTCTTTTTTAACTTCTTCTTTCTCTGTTGGTCCACATGCAGTTAAGACTACAAGCAACCCAATTGATAATCCAGTTAAGATCTTTCTCAATTTAGTTCCCCCTAAATATGTATTAGTACAAGGTTTTACAATTCTCTTGAATGTTTAATTGAGAATGAATTTCATTTTCAATGATAACCATTCTCATCGATAAATGTCAAACTATTTTTTAATACCTCGTATTTTTAGAACTTATGGGGCATTTCCAAGATGATAAGTAGCAAGAATAATGATTCCTAACTCACTAGATGAGTTACATGGATTTAACTACAAAGAATCTAGATATAGTTTTAAAGTGAACGCAAAAAACCCGCTATCTTTGTGGAACAATAGCAGGTGAATTTCCTATAGTCGTTAAGTTTTAAGGTTCAAAGCAAAAGATGCTATACAAACTTTTAGTGATTTTTGTGCAAAGAAACTTCCGCTTCTTCTAACAATCCACAAGCAAGTAAGCCTTTTAATATGCCGTCGTTTGAACATGTATCAGTTACAAGATCTGCCTTTTCCTTTAACTCTGGAATTGCATTCCCCATCGCGATTCCTGTGCCAACGAATTCAATCATTTCAAAATCATTCGGCCCATCCCCGAATGCGTAACTATTTTCAACAGGAATATCAAGGTGTTCCATCAATTTACGAATACCAACTGCTTTTGATGCGCCTTTTGGCAACATGTCCACCGCATTTTCATCCCAGTGAATAAAGACATAATCCTCTTGATAGCGATCTTTGTAAGACTGCATATCATCCATATTGCCGTACAACTGAATTTGGTGAACAGGTGAATGAGCGAAGATTTCTTCATCCACTTCCGGATACTTCAGCTTCAGTCGACCTAGACTTCCAGCAACGAGTGGATGTTCAGCTGCATTCGCGGCGAACACTTCCGAATTGGAGTACGTAATGCCATGTCCATTTTCTTTCGCAAGCGCACTCAGTTCTGTCAGAATGTCCGTGTTCATCGGATTGGAGAATAATTCGTTGCTTTCATATACAACATGTTGGCCGTTCATAGAAACATACGAATCGAATTCTAATTCAGTCAGTAGTTCCTGGAACATTCTTGGGGCGCGTCCTGTACAAATGACAGTAATGACTCCTTTTTCACGAAGTGCATGCAATGCTTCTTTTGTTGACGGCAAGATGGTTTTGTCATGACTCATTAATGTACCATCCAAATCAAAAAATACGATTTTTTTATTGGTCAATTCCATTCCTCCTAGCGAACTTGAACTGAATATAATCTTGCACAATTCAAGCACATACCTTTAATGCTTCAGTCCACTTTCTTCACAATATATTTGTCTTTTAAAGCTTGTTGCAACGAACTATGTGTTTCAATCGTTGAGAAGTCCAAACCTAATTGGATGGATGTCTGTGCGATTTCAGGACGAATTCCAGTGATTGTCGACTTAACTCCAAGCAAGTTAAGCACTTGAATGACTTCATAAATTTGATTGGCGACCATGGTATCGATAATCGAAACACCAGATAAGTCGATAAATAATTTTAAAATATCTGCTTCCATACATTTAGCAGGAACGACTTCCAATATTGCCTTTGCGCGTTCAGTATCGATATCTCCTACCAATGGTAAAATTCCGATATTCTCATTTATTTTTATAATAGGAGAACTCAGCTCATCGATCAAACTTTGCTGGGCATTTAAGCGTGTCGTCATTAAGGTAAAGTACATGTCCGAGAAGGCTGTCAGTAATTCGTCAAACGCTAAATGGATCGTCTCTCCCCACTGTAAAACAACCGCAACAGGAACAGTTTCAGGATGCTGTCCGACAAAACGTTCAATTTGCCGCCAAAAAACTTTTCGTACACGACTAATGGCATCGACCACTTCAGATATCGCCGTATTTGATGCAATACGGCTCTTAGCAATCAATTCAGCCCATTCCGTTTTTTGCTCCTCAAAGTTCCCACTAGGACCTAACAAACTGCTAGCAATCGTTCGGTTCGTTAAATTGTTCTGCTCTCTCAACGTTTGCTCAGTGGCTACACCCGCATCACTTGAGTAGATGGACTGCTGACCAGGATCACGAAGTGCAAGCCATTCATCTGTTATTGTTTTAATATTGTCCATTAAGTAGATATTTAGTTCCTTATTCCAATCTATCATCGTTTGTTCTACTCCTGTCTCATACTAATATGTACACGCTTCCCCTCTGTCCATCTTACATTATAATCGAATTTTTTGCAGAAAAAAACCGGAGAGTCGCCTCTCCGGACAGGTATTTAATTTAGAACCTTGACTCTAACTTTTTTTACGCCCCAAGCCATTGCTGAATTTTGCCCGGGTATGAACACATCAATTTTATGACCTTTAATTGCGCCGCCTGTATCACCAGCAATCGCTTCTCCATATCCTTCCACCCATACTCGTGAGCCAAGTGGAATGACAGAAGGGTCTACCGCAATTACTTTTTGGTTCGGATTCGCACGCAAGTTAATGCCAATCTTTGTCGTACCGGAACAGCCGTTGCAATATGCGGTATATGCGGTTGCGGTCATGGTAAGCTCTCTTCCGGTCTGGGTTGAAGCAGGAACCGTTGCAGGAGCAGAAGCGGTTTTAGTCGAAACCACTTTCTTAGTAGCAGGGGTAGCATTCGTTTCCTGTTTTGTTACCGGAGCTGCAGCAATAGCCTGTTTCATCTTTTTCATATTAGTTGTTGAACCTGGTGCGTCTAAAGAGACATTCAATACATCTCCCGGGTGTATGAGTTCGCTTGACAGCCCATTCCACTCTATTAATGATTGCAAGGGAACGGAGTGAGCTAACGCAATTCTGTATAAGTTATCTCCAGGTTGCACTTTGTACGTAAGAGAAGTTTCCTCTTCTAACAGTGGGTTATCTGCAATAAGTTCGGATCCAACTGCAGGTTGGAATGGATAGACATCCCGACCCTCTGTAGCTTCAGATTCATCTACTGAATCTGATTCGTTCGACTCGGCAACAACAGGTGCTGCTAGCAGTACAATTGCCAACAGGAAAACAATTGCTTGTACAATCTTTTTCAAATGAGTTCCTCCTTCAATGATTAAAAATGCGCGCCGCTTTTATCAATCTTTCGACGCTGTTTGTAAGTATTACCACTCATATACTTTTTAATCATTCATTTGATAAATGAAGAGTTTCTCAATTTGAAAACAAGAAAGTAGCAGACTCCCTGTTTTTGGGAAGCTGCTACTTTTTTAGTGATTGTTTGCTACCATTTCATAGTCTGAAGTGTGTCGAATAAAACCCGCTGAGCATCACTGGTGATTGGCCACCTCGTGATTTCCGTAATCAGTTCTTGACGAGTGCTAAAACCTTTCACAAAGCCATTAAGACGGGCGGCGAACGCTGAGTCAATTAGCATTTCTGGAATAGGATACAAAGCTTCAATTTGTTCAAGCGCCCTTGGATAGCGCTTGAGATAGTATTTTTGATGACGTGTTTCTGCGAGCGAAAACGATTCGAAAGGAGCGATTTCTGTTTCAATCCCCTCTCCTAAAACGGCTTCCATTTCCTTTTTGACGCGCTCGATGTCGCGACGCTGTTCTTCGCTACGGTACCGGATGATCGACAAATACTGTCGTCCTTTATAAGCGTCACGATTCGGATAATGATTGTTCCAAAAAACACTCAGCAACTTTTCATAGGAGACTAGTGTTGGATCAAAATCCACTTCCACCGTTTCCGTATGATCGCCCATTTTCCGATACGTCGGATTTTCAGTAGTGCCTCCCGCAAATCCTACACGGGTCCTGAGTACACCTGGAATTCCTCCAAACCTAGCTTCAGGTCCCCAAAAGCATCCCATCCCAAATAACGCTGTTTCAAAAGGTACTTCATGTAATCCTTGTTCTAGTTCTAATATCGTTATGGGTTCCATGATTTCACCTCAATTGATTTATTGTACCCATTATGAGGAGGGGCGAATCTCAAGGGGAATTTGGGATTCATAAATCTTTTTTTGTGCTCGTATCCCCTGTGATTTCGCTCATAAACTCGGGATTGTGCTCATAAATCGCGGTTGTCACTCATAAACTCAGGATTGTGATCATAAATCACGGTTTCCGCTCATTAACTCGGCATTGTGCTCATAAACCGCAGATTTCGCTCAGAAACTCGGCATTGCGCTCATAAATCACGCTTTCCGCTCATAAACTCGGGATTGTGCTCATAAATCGAGGTTTCCGCTCATAAACTCAGGATTGTGCTCATAAATCACGCTTTCCGCTCATAAACTCGGGATTGTGCTCATAAATCACGCTTTCCGCTCATAAACTCGGGATTATGCTCATAAATCACATTTTCTGCTCATAAACTCGGGATTATGCTCATAAACAAAGTACTACTGAAAATTCTATCAGAGTTTGCACTTCTCAACTTCTTATTAAACGCGACTCCACCGTGCCCTGACGCACTCCATCCATCAGCTTGCGTTCTCGATCACTCCGTTGAGTTTACCTATCACTCCCAAAAGGTTCTTCATCACTCACTCAATTTTGTCCGACACTCAGAGTCATTTCTCCATCGCAACGAAGAGTTTGTCGATAACGGGACACACTTCAAATGAGTTAAGGGATTAATTGGTAGCGCTTCGCTTGTTTTAAGATGGGCTACCACAGCTAAGTTATGGAATCTCGGCCAGATCACGAGATGATTCAGCCATATAGTGGATTTAATTGGCTACAGGACACACTTCAGCATAGTTAAGGGATTTAATAGTATCGGCTTGCTAATTTAATTTAGCTAACCAAAAAAACTGCAAGTACACCAACCTTCATTGGCACACTCGCAGTTCATCCTATTAAAACATCTTCGTCGTCCATGTCTCGCCGTTCCACATTTTGTTCACGACACCCTCATAAAAATCAGGCTCGTGGGAAATGAGCAGGACACTCCCTTTGAACTCGGTCAGCGCGCGCTTCAGTTCAGCTTTTGCATCGACATCCAAGTGATTCGTCGGCTCATCCAGCACAAGTAAGTTCGTTTCTTGATTGACCAGCTTACACAAACGTACTTTTGCCCGTTCGCCACCACTCAATACTTTTACTTTACTCTCAATATGCTTTGTTGTCAGACCGACGCGAGCAAGAGCTGCGCGCACTTCATACTGTGTAAAGTGAGGGAATTCACTCCAAATCTCTTCCAAACAAGTCTTGTCACTATCTGACTTCATTTCTTGTTCAAAATAACCGATAGCCAAATGTTCGCCACGCTCAACCGATCCAGACAATGCTGGAATCTCTCCGAGTAAACTCTTCAGCAACGTCGTTTTACCAATCCCATTGGCACCTGACAAAGCGATTTTCTGACCACGTTCCATCTCAAGGTCCAGTGGACTAGATAACGGTTCGTCGTATCCAATCACGAGTTGGTTTGTTTCAAACAAATACTTGCTTGGTGTCCGTGCCATCTTAAAGTCAAAACGAGGTTTTGGCTTTTCAGAATCAAGTTCGATCATATCCATCTTATCGAGTTTTTTCTGTCGAGATTGTGCCATCTTACTCGTCGCTGCGTTGGCTTTGTTACGCGCAACAAAATCTTTCAATCCCGCGATTTCCTTTTGCTGCTTCTTATAAGCCGCTTCCACTTGTTGTTTCTTCATCTCATGGACACGTAAAAAATCATCATAATCTCCTGGATAACGAGTAATTTCCTGATTCTCCATGTGATAAATCAAGTTCACAACACTATTCAAAAATGGAATATCATGTGAGATTAGAACAAACGCACTTGGATAGTTTTGCAAATACGTACGCAACCATTCAATGTGTTCCACATCCAAATAGTTCGTCGGCTCATCCAATAGTAAAATATCCGGCTTTTCTAGAAGCAATTTACCAAGCAACACTTTCGTACGTTGTCCACCACTCAAATCATGAACATCACGGTCTAAGCCAAATTCATCTAGCCCAAGACCGTTTGCCACTTCTTCCACTTTTGCATCTAATATATAGAAATCCTGTTGTTCAAGGTCCTCTTGAATTTGGCCAGTCTCTTCTAAAATAGCTTCCAGTTCATCTGGATCTACTTCGGCCATCTTCGCAAACAACTCATTCATTTCACTTTCCATATCGTACAAATATTGAAAAGCGGTACGCAATACATCGCGGATTGTCATCCCCTGCTTAAGTGCAGCGTGCTGATCTAAGTACCCTACGCGAGCACGTTTCGCCCAAGAGACTGTTCCCGCGTCTGGTTCAAGTTTCCGCGTAATAATATTCATAAACGTCGACTTTCCTTCTCCGTTCGCACCGACAAGACCTATATGCTCGCCAGCCAACAGTCTGAACGACACGTCTTCAAAAATTGCACGGTCTCCAAAACCATGACTCAAATTTGATACAGTTAATAAACTCATGTTGTACACCTATTCTTTCTTCCCAGATTCAAGTGAAGTGGAAGTATAACCAATTCACATCTATTCGCTATCATACTAAAAACAGAGGGTGACCGCCACCTTCTCCATCAAAAAACGCCTCTATAAAAGAGACGTTTTCCATTTAACCGAGGTCATGCCCCGTCACAACAACATATCCAATAAGGAACACGTTCAAGATAATGATGACGACTGTACTCGTCCATGCCAAAATCTTGATAGGCAACGAATTCACAAACTCGCCCATTTTCTTCTTATCACTTGTAAACCTAACAAGCGGAACTACCGCAAAAGGAAGTGCCAAACTTAAGATTACTTGACTCCACAACAACAATTCCCCTGTACCTTTTGAACCCGCAATCCATGTGACGATAAAAGCAGGAATAACGGCGAGTAGGCGAGTAATCAGTCTTCTCAACCAAGGAGTAATCCGTAAATTAATGAACCCCTCCATAACAATTTGACCGCTAATCGTTCCTGTAATCGTAGAATTTTGACCCGATGCAAGTAATGCCACTGCAAATAACGTACTGGCAATCCCCACTCCAAGAGTTGGACTCAACAAATTATAAGCAGCTTCAATTTCAGAGATATCCAGTTCCGTTCCGTAAAACGCAGCAGCTCCCAAAATAAGGATCGCTGAGTTTATGAGGAACGCAACCGTCAACGAGAACCCCGAATCAATCAGCGAGAACTTAATCGCTTCTTTTTTCCCTTCTTGAGTACGTTCATAATTTCGTGTTTGTACAATAGAAGAGTGCAAATACAGATTGTGCGGCATGACAGTCGCACCCAAAATTCCGAGGGCAATGAACAACATACTCGGATTCGTTACAATCTCTGTCTGTGGGATAAATCCAGCAAACAATGAAGATAATTCTGGTTTAGAGGAAATCACTTCGAACACAAATACGACAAAAATAGTGGCCATTAGCACAATGACAATCGATTCAATAATACGGAATCCTTTCCTCTGTAAATAGAGAAGGAGCAAGACATCCAATGTCGTAATGGCAATACCGACTAATAACGGAATCCCAAATAGCAGATTCAGTGCAATCGCCGATCCAATCACTTCCGCCAGATCTGTCGCAATAATGGCTAACTCTGTAATAATCCATAAAAATATAGACATCTTTTTGCCAACGGAAGCACTTGTAGCTTGTGCCAAATCTTTTCCCGTTACAATTCCAAGTTTTGCAGACAAAGACTGAAGAAGCACGGCTATTAAGTTTGAAATTAGAATTACACTAAGCAATAGATATCCGAAACGTGAACCGCCAGCAATCGAAGTCGCCCAATTACCAGGATCCACGTATCCTACTGCTACGAGTGAGCCGGGGCCGGCGAATGCAAAAAGTTTACGCCAAAATCCTTTTTTGTTTCGGACATTAATTGTGCTATTGACTTCTTCCAGACTAACGCCTGTGCTTTCTCGAAGCCAACCCTCTTTTTTATCGCCCATTAGTAACCTCCTAACTTTCTTTCCCTTGTACAACTTTTTGATTTTAGTAAGTCACTTCCATTTAATGTTTACTAGCATAGCACGATTTTTCGTGAAGTAAATTACTTTGCTTGAATCTTCAAAACTGAAATCACAAAAACCGTTCAGAATAGTCTGAGCGGCTTCTTTTACATCTATTCCTATTTTGCTTGTTTCTCAACAATCCCCATATGCTGTTTGTGGACAACATGATGGGTCCCCCACTCATGCATCGCTTCTAAAATCGGGCTCAGAGTTCTTCCATAATCCGTCATCGAATATTCCACTTTAGGAGGAACTTGGGGGTACACCACGCGTTGGATGATATCTTCCTCTTCTAACTCTCGCAGCTGTTTCGTCAGCATCTTTTGCGTAATTCCTGGCACGCTACGTTTCAATTCACTGAATCGTTTTGTCCCTTCATGTAACAAATACAAAATGATGACAGGTTTCCATTTCCCCACAACAATTCCGAGCGCTTCTTCTACTCGACATTGAGACACTTCACCTTCCACACATACTCCCCCTAACGGTATCTTTTTGGATACTATACCACTTTAAAGTGCGTACTTCCACATAAGAAGTTGGCTGACTATACTGGAAGAGAAGTGAAGTAGCTCTTATATGAGCCCTTTACGCAAAACTAAGGAGGAATTCATCTTGTCACAAACATTTTTGGAGTCCGTTGAAAACCGGCGTTCTATTTATGTCATTAATAATGAACCGATCCTTTCCGATGAAAAACTGGAGGAACTCATCCAGCATGCAGTGAAACATACGCCTTCTGCATTCAATTCACAAACGGCACGTGTCGTTGTCCTGTTAGGTGAACAAAGCAAACGACTATGGGAAATCACAAGTGATACCCTGAAGAAAATCGTACCTGAAGAGAATTTCGAATCGACTGCACAACGTATGACGATGTTCGGCAGTGGATACGGAACAATTCTCTTCTTTGAAGATATGCAAGTCGTCGAGTCGTTACAAGAGCAATTTGAGGAATATAAGGATAATTTCCCGACATGGTCTCAACAATCTTCTGGAATGGTTCAATTTGTTATCTGGACAGCTCTTTCTGATGAAGGTTATGGTGCGAGTCTTCAGCACTACAATCCATTGATCGATGACGCAGTAAAAGCAGAATGGAACCTTCCTTCTACTTGGAAACTCATGTCGCAAATGCCTTTTGGTAAAGTAGTGGCGCCTGCAGGAGAAAAGGAATTCCTCCCTATCGAAGACCGTTTGCATGTTTTCAAATAAGTCCATCCTCAAAAAACAGAGAACGCATCGATACGATGCCTTCTCTGTTTTTTCGTGCTATTTATTGTGACGCTAAGCGTTTAGCAGTC
This sequence comes from Sporosarcina sp. ZBG7A, assembly GCF_000813425.1. GTDB lineage: Bacteria > Bacillota > Bacilli > Bacillales_A > Planococcaceae > Sporosarcina. The sequence continues at coordinate 15,809 of NZ_JWIB01000016.1, read as the reverse complement.
TCCCTGACAAACTGTGTGTAAGGCGTATCCGGCATCTGAGCCATATTAGATTCCGCTGTTTCTGCGAGCTCGCGAGCGTAAGCCAACTCCCCAAGTTGCTCAGCACACAATGCAGCATAAGCATCCTTCTCATAATACATGGACAGGTCGTAAGGATGATGCACTTGCTCACTGATGACTACTTGTTGCAGCATGTGAAGCGCTTCCTGGAACTTGCCTGCCCCGTAGAGTGCCTTTCCGCGTTCCAGAACAAAGAAATTCGTGAAGAATTCATGCTCAGGCATAGGACCCGTCAGTTCCGAAAGCTTCTTGAGTGCCGTTTCATGGTCATGGTGGAACGAATTCAGCTGATGGATCCGGACCAGTTTCGTGAACCAGAACGCATGATCATCTTCTGCAAATTCCCCGTATTGGAGTAACTTCCGCTCGTAGTAATCGAGTTTTTCATCATCTTCGTCAATTATCGCTCGATAAGCCGCCAGTCGGTAAAGCTGCTCGACCTGATGAAAAATTTTTTTGTCTTTCGAATAGCTAATTGCTTCATTCATCAGCCGGGTCGCTTCAACCGTATCATTGACCGCAAAACGGAAAATCACCTCATATGTGTATAAATCTAGACGTGTCAGAGAATCGATATAGCCACTCCGGCTTTCCACTTTTGCTTTTTCCTCTAACAGCCGAGTGAGTGCTTCTTCATACCGATGCTCAGTGAACAACACCATAGCCCAGAAGATTCCAACTGCTGCCCGCCGTGGTACAATATTGAGCTCTTCGTAAATAGCTGATGCTCTTTCCGCTATTGGTTGCCAATTTGAACGGCCTATTAGATAAGAGAATTTACTGTAGATTTCTAATAAACGGCCAGCGGTGTAACCAGACAAAAGCTTTGGTAGTAACGGCTCTATCATTTCCAAAGTTTTCTCGTAGTTTTTTTTCTCTTCAGATTTAACAACTTGTTCGGCTTTGTCCAGTAGCGCTTGGAGCTCGCTGCCACTCACTTCCTCCATCAGTTCAGATACTTCTACCTCGAGACGCTTCGCTAAATAATTGAGATTCTCCATCGAGGGATTCGCTTTATTATTTTCAATCAGACTGAGCATACCTTTAGTCATCTGCTCGCCTGCACATGATTCCAACGTCAACTTCCTTTGTTTCCTAAGCGTTCGGATTCGCTCTCCTAATGTTCTCACAGCTAATCACTCCTGCTAATGTAATTAAGTTTAATTATATTAAACTTTCTCTTGAAATGAAAGAGTTCTCATGTTATTCTTTGTTTAATCTTATTAAACTTTCTGAATGGAGTGACTATTTTGGATGAAAGCGTAAAAAAGTTGAAGCGTGCCACCTATCACTTGTGGACTTTTGCTGCGAGCAAGATGATCAGTGCATTCGGTGCGCAGATTTATGCATTTGCCATTAGCTTTTACATTTTGCAGATAACCGGTTCTGCCACCAGTTTTGCAGCCAACCTCATTTGCAGCATCCTACCGCGTACTCTTATGGCGCCATTTGCCGGATACGTTGCAGATACGTATTCTCGCAAAAAAATTGTCATCACGGCACAAATCGCTTCTTCCCTAGCGATCCTTGGTCTGCTAACTGTTAGCTTGACTTATGGGTTGTCGTTAGCTGCCATATACACAACAACCGTTGTTCTATCGTTAGCGTCAACATTTTCGAGCATCGCCTTTACGTCTTCCATCACAGGTTTGGTAGATGAAAATCGGGTCCAAAAAGCGATGTCCCTGAACCAGATGTCTGTCTCCTTAGCAGCAATCAGCAGTCCGGCAGTTGGCGGAATGATCTATGGTGCTGTTCCCATGCCTGTGTTTCTTATTCTCTATGCGAGTGCATCGATTCTTGCAGTTCTGCTAGAGTCGACGATGAATTTCAGCCTGTTTGCAAAGCGTAAAGTGAAGGAAGAAGGGGCCGTTAAAGAAAAAATGCTAGACAGTATGAAAGCAGGTTTTGCGTATGCCCGACTGCAGCCATTGCTAATGTCTGTGATTTGGGTCGCGCTGATTGTCAACTTCCTGTTTGGAGCAGTCACGGTCGGCTATTCGTTCATCCTTATTGAAAAACTGAAGATACTCCCTTCTCATTTCGGACTGATTGAAGGGGGAATGGCGGTTGGCACCCTTCTTATGTCTATCTTCTTAGCAACACGAAAACCGTTTGCTTCACCACTACTAGTATCTAAATGGGGAATCGCAGCAATGGGTCTTGCGATGGGGCTAGTCTCAGTACCGCTGTTGTTTTTCCTTCCATACGCCGGCGTATTTGCTTTTTACTTAACGATTTCTTTCCTAAGCGGAGCCTTGGGACCGCTTATTAACACCCCTATCCAAGTGTTCATGATGAAAATGATCGACGACGATTACAAAGGCCGGGTGTTCTCCATATTGGAAACGATGGCGATGGCGCTCATGCCGCTCGGAATGGTCCTCTTCGGATTTTTGTATGATTTCTTGCCAGCGCCTTGGATTTTAATCACTTCGAGCATACTGCAAATCTTGACTGTGTTCATTCTTTTACGGGCTTCTGTAATCCGCCAAGTGACTGGCGTGAAATCTGAAGAGGATCTGAAGACGGTCTCCACTTAAAAACAGGGCTCCCTGTACAGTTATAAAAAAACTATTTCAGAACAGTCCCGCATATGATCTCTAAAGCTTCATTGTCTTTGATCACCTTTAGAGAGCGAGGAACCACTTTTGAAACGGAAACTTATCTTCGTCCTTATACTTGTCGTTATAGGAATAATCGGTTATAAAAAACTAGCTCCGAACAAGTCCTTGCTTGAAATATGCTTTCCTACCATTGTCGAAAAGACGGAAATCACCTTGCTGGATGCTTATTTCATCGGTATGGAAAAGGCCAAGGAATTCGATTCGAATCCTGAACTCGTCTTTATGAATAGCGTAAATGATGGTGAAGTTAGTGGAAGGGACGGCAAGCGCGGGAATTGGCAAGGTTATATCTCGCTTACGGATAGCAATAAAAGTCTTGTTTTCGCTATTGAAAAGGGGAAGTTAATAAACTATAGGGTTGGAGATGTTTCCTATGAAAAGACGATCAAACCATCTTCAATTAAAATCGACAGTAGCTTGATCGTGAAATCAGCAATCAAAGAGTTCAATCTAAAATCTGGCCCCAAGAGTGATTCGTTTTCCAACGGTTTTCATTTCCGTCTATTAAGGGATGCTGAAAATATTTTCATCTCTGTGGAAGGCTTGATCGACGGCAAGCAAGCTGAAATCTTTTATAACCCTGAAACCGGTGAGTATATGGGGAGAGTACAAAGTAATTAAATTATACAAAAAGCAGATGCCCACAACTAAACGTGGGCATCTGCTTTTTCATGTCTTTCAATTACAAACCAATTTTATTCCTCAAGCGATACTTCTTCCACACCGCTTCCATCTGGACTCATCCTATACAACGAATTGTCTGGACGACTTCCCCCAAAGTCTTGATCGACCATAAAATACACTTTTCCGTCAGCTCCATAGATGGGGTACTCAGCATACTCATGTAAGTGCGTGAGTTGTGAAATGCTTTGCGTATCCCAATTATACGTGAACAACTCATATTCAAAAATCCCCTCCGAATTCGTCCCAGCTACCGCTTGATAAACAAGTTCGGAACGGTCAGGAATGAGCACGAAATCATAGAGATCCTGAGTATCTTCTGGAATACTAATCACCATTTTGTGGTCAGGGTTGGATAATGGAATTTTAAAAACACGACCTTTCGTTTCAAAGGTGTCTTCAGCTGTTTCCACATCCGCATCGTCATCCATTTGTATATAGATGGAATCCTCTTCGCTGGAAACTTGAAGAGAGGCCATACTGTATTTGTTTAACTTCGTATGTTGTCGATGCTCCCCCGTTTTCAACTGAACACTGTGCACGTCGAAGTCATGTGGATACAAGCTCGCGACCGGTGAATAGTTGGAGAATTGGGCTGCTTGCACGTAAAATACTCGATTTTCATCCTTCGGGTCAATCACTAGCTCCATAACTATGGCATCGTTTGTGAAAAGGACTTCATCTTTCCCCGATTCAATATTAACTTGGTGTATGACACTTTTACTATGCTCATCCAACTCTTTGTCCGAATTTACATAGAGCACTGTTTTTCCGTCTGGCATCATTGCAAGGTCTAAAATGGACTGATCAGGAGGAAGTTGAACGACTTGTCTCAACTGATCAGATTTCACGTATAGCGTGGGCTCTCCTCTTTCGTATGTTACATATGCAATATCCCCTTGTGCGGAAACATCAAATTGCCCCGTCAGTCCTTGTTGTTTTTCCTCGTCTGGAATGCTATGGGTGAACCCGAGCAACAAGCAAATCCCTGTCACTAATATAATTATGCTTGCGAACAGAATAGTTTTTCTCAAAGCCCTCCCTCCCCTGGTACTACCATCCATAATAGGAGAAGCACAACTGGCATTAGGATTTGTATGACAGCAACTGTATACACGATACTCTTACGCTGTACGCCAATTGCCTTCATTTGAATTACATAAGCGATTCCATACAATACAAGTGGAACAAACAACTTCCATATTTCACCGTTTCCATCTTCGCTGAATAAAAAGAATATGTATGTGAAATACAACGTACCAGCTGTTAACGCGATGCCGATTGTGATGTTGATAGCATGTAATACCTTCGCGTTTGTTGACAGTTCATCATGAAGACTTGTTCGATAAATACAAATGATTGCACACACTACCAACAGATAACCGATGATTGAGAGACTTGTTGAAAACGGGCGTTCTAAATACTTTGCGAGAATCGTTCCATAACCTAGTAAGAAACCATTCACAATGAGCAAAGTATTCATCACTGCACGACGTCTGCTCATCCAATTCTTTAAATTCGTTGAGCTAAGTAGAAGTGCTGAACTTATTAAAACCCCGATCAGCAAAAAGCTCATATGGGCATCTCCCGAGCTGAATAGGTGGAACAGATAGATGGTATATATAAATAGAAGCGAGAAGATAGATAAGCCTACCGGCAATTTTTTCAGATAGAGTCCCACAGATTGATACCCCACAATACAATGAAAGCATTTGTTTCAGATTACCATTATGCTGGGCATGTGACAATGCCCTCTTTTAGTGGGGAATGATGTTTAAAATAGAGTTATATAAAAGTACTTGAAAAATTCACTTAGTGACAAATAGTTACTCTACTATTAAAAAGAGATGGATCAGAACGATTTTTCGCTTTAAGTTCATTACCTTTCTCTGCACATGTTGCGCTTTTTAACTTTTATTATGGAAATATCTCTAGCAGTTGAAGAATATTCAATGAGCACTTTTAATCTGGACTAGAGTCGTTAGACACTTGTCATCGACAACCAGATAATTATAGATACATCCCTTTATTTCATCGTATGAAATAAAAGGATGTATCTTAATGGTGCGAGTGGACGATTAGCACTTCACAATCGGTAGTATGGTATAAGACCCTTTTTATAAAGATAAGCCACGATATTCAAGAATGGAGAAGGGATTTTCTTCAAAAAGTAACGTTTGGAGTAAACTTGACGATGGGCTTTTTTAAGATTACGCCATTGCCTGCAGTCTTTCAATTGTCTATAACGTGCAACGTCAATGAGCTTTATCTCATCATTAGATGTGATGAAAATATTACGCAAGTGAATGTCAGAAGGATTTAACCCCAAATCTGAAGCCAATGATAATGCGTAATCAATTTCTTTAATATGATCTGATGTAATGAGTCTCCCATGTGTCATACATTCAAATAATGTATAACCATCGATGTAATCCATGACAATATAATTCACTCCAGCTTCATAGATAAATGGAAAATAACTAATATCTTGAAGTGATTTATAAATTTCAGCTTCTTCTTTAGCAATGTACGTAGAATCAGGAAAGAACACTTTAATTGCTTTATTTACTGACTTCACTTTGAAAACACATGCACTTCTCCCTGTTCCGATAAGTTTTAAAGATTTGTCGTAGCTAACAAGGTGATTCTTCTTATTAAATACAACTGAATTTGCAAGTTCTAGATAATTATTCAAAGGTTAACCTCCAATAACTTTCATAAAATAAAAAAGAGACACTATAACCAATTCTCGGTCATAATGTCTCAAAGAAAACAAAAGACCTCACCAAATAAATGGTAAGGTCTCGCAAACAACGATTGTTGCCAATAAAGCCGAGGATCTAAATCCTGTATTGACGACTTTTACTGTATTAGCTACTCCCCTTAGCGGAAGTTGAATATATTATTATGTAAATTCACTATAAGTTTTAACAGCCTAGATGTCAAACGTAACAAAGAAATCGTGTAGGATAGATGATAAGATTTTCTGGGGCCGCTTTCCGTCTGCTGCCAGTAGGAAGTAATCCATGTCTTTTTTCAAGACGCTTCAACGCCGCATATAATATCCCCTCATACGTATCGTCGCTGAGCTCTTTCAGTACTTTCACCATTTCGTACCCGTACATATCTCACTGGGCGATCAAGGAAAAATGAGGAAGTCTATGCTGCCTTTCATCATTTCCTGATCCACTGTATCCTCCTCTATTTCTAAAATCAAGTATAGTTCGCAATGAAAGGGCTCTTTTGTATGATTCACATTAAAAACCCCATTACTCCTAGTCTCATTAGGAGTAATGGGGTTACAAACTTTTTACTTAGCCGCTTCTAAAATATCCACAATTTCTAAATACCCTTTGTCCTTCGCATGCTGCAAAGGAGTTATGCCATCATTGTCCGTAATCGACTGATCTGCTCCGTGGTTTAGTAGGATCTTAATAATTTCCTGATGCTGAACTCCACCATCACTCAAAACCACAGCTTCCATAAGTGCGGTCCACCCGAGTCTATTCACATGGTTCACGTCAACGTCCGTTTTGTTCAGCAACTCTTCCACGACTTCGACATGCCCACGCTCAGAAGCTGGAATAAGTGCAGTCCCACCATAACGATTCTTGATCGTTGTATCGGCTCCTGCTTCTATCGCTAGCCTTAAAATATCCAGATAGCCTTCCGCCCCTGCATAGAGGAAACAGTTGTTTTGCATGTTGTCTTGGATAGAAATATCAGCTCCGGCTTCTATCAAGGCTTTCGCGGTATAAGGATCATGGTTGTATGTTGCAATCATAAGCGCTGTTCTTCCCTCGCTGTCTTGCGTGTTCACCTCAACGTTTTGTTTAATCAGTTCCTTCACTTTCTCTGTATCTTGTTGATCGGCAGCTTTCAATAGCTCAGTTGTCATTAAATCTCCTCCTAGTCTAGTGTCGGTATTCCCGTCTTTTTCATCAGGCACACATGAGGACAGCAGAAAAACAGCTATGCTTACCATGAACAAATAGCGCATCAAACTACCTCCTAACTCATTCGTTTGGAGCGACTACTTCCACCTTCATGCGATCTGGATCTTCGAAATACACAGCATAATGGGATTCGCCACCTGCGTATGGATGGGTATCAGGGTAAAGAATGCGCACGTTACGACCCTCCAGTTGCCTTGTGATTAAATCCACGTGCTCTCTGGATTCCGCATGGAACGCTAGATGATTTAGGCCTGTCCTACACCGATGATACGGTACATCCAGAAAACGTTCTTCCGTTTGAACAAATACTAGATATGTATCACCAAGTTTCCAACTCTTCCCCTCTGGCCAGTCTTGATGCAACGTGTATCCTAATTCCTCGAGTAGCCATCCCCAAAATTCTACTGAGCTCTCCAAATCAGATACATATAATTCAATGTGATGAAGCAACCCTTTCATACGTAAATCCCCCTTCTAAAAAACGCCCACTATTCATGTTGAATAGTGGGCGTTTCGATAACTTGATTATAACGCAGCTTGAATCGTTTTACGATAATATCCGACAGTCAAGAATGCGAATACTAAATAGATTCCTATATAGACAGACATTGTAATTACGGTCGGTACCGTAACATCACTCATAAAGATAAATGAAGCAGATTTCAAAGCAAAAATCGAGTGCAGCAATCCTATCGCAAGTGGCAGTCCAAATACGAATAGTTGCTTTTTCACAACGCCTTTCATGATTTCTTGAACACTGAATCCTAACTGGCGCAACGTTGTGTAACTTGCTTTCTCTTGTTCAGCTTCTGTCATCTGCTTGAAGTAGAGAATACTTCCTGTTGAGATGAGGAACACGAGACCAAGGAATCCGGCAATGAAAATTAGCATACCGCTAGACTGCAGTGCGTTTTGGTATTGTGTATAGTAGTCCCATTTCTTCCAGCGAGCATCGATTTCATCATAGAGTCTCGTCGCTTCCTCAAATTGTACTTCGTCTTTCAAATTAATTGCTGTTGAATGATGCAGCTCATTATCCTCGTGTGCTAGATATTCAGATTTCATTGACTGGAATTGCTTTTCTTTCACAACAAGTGTGGAGAAAAATTCCACACTATTGAATGCATTTCCTTCTGCGAATCGTTCTATAGGAATTGTCTTATTTAAATCGCGGGGATCCATTATCAGTTTAAATGGTACATCAACAGACTTTAGCATCCAGTAAAGCGAGCTTTCAAGAAACACACCTGAATTCCGATCTTTTACATCTATCAGGTGGCCTGCATTACCTAATTGATCCTCACTTACAACTCGAATATTTACCCCCGTCCCCATCAGCAAGGGATTTGGTGCCTCTTCAAAATTCGCTTTCAACTGAAGTTCTTCGATCGAGGCAGCCTTGTATCCAATTCCAGCTTCATCCAGTGATTTCGTAAACTGATTTGTCGCTTCCACATCGTCCTGAATCATATAATCGAATGGTTGCAGCAAGCGTGATTCTTTTTCTGTGGAGTAGTAAACAGAATATGCAGCAGCTAGCATTGTCAACGTCATTGCAGACAACACAGTAATAATTGTCAGCGAATTCGCATTAGCCTTCATTCGATGCATCAATGGTGCTAATGACAAGCTATTCGACAATCCGAGATGACCGTTTTTAGACATCCGTATTTGATAAAGCACCCATCCAATCGTAATTCGAAACAGTAAATACGTACCGAGAATGACTGAAACTAATACAGCAATCATATTGTAAAACAGCATATTATTGAGCATATTTCCTGACAGCCAATATCCGAATCCAATTAAGAGAATGCCCAAGATTCCAAGTACTGCAGAAGTAATTACTTTCGGCTTTTTGATGCGTTCTCCGGACTGGTCTGCTTTGAACAATTCCAGCAATGTACTGCGTTTAACTGCAAACGCCATTTGTAGTGAGGTTAGCGCTAAAAGCGCGACAAACACGATGACAGTTTGCAGAATCGCTGCTACAGAAAACGACAACGTCAACACGCCATCTATTCCTACTAATTTCATCAATAGAAGTAGAAATACTCTAGAAACGAGTAAACCTATTCCAATACCAATCGCAAGTGCTCCAGTTCCAAGCAAAAAGTTTTCCGTAATAAGCATTCGTGCCACTGTGAATTTGGACAAGCCTATCAGCTGATAAAGTCCTACTTCCCGGCTTCTGCGTTTCAAGAAGATTGAATTCGCATAGAGTACAAATACACCTGAGATGAACAGCAATAAGATTCCCGCTGCTTTAAAAGCTGATGACATATTAAAAGAAGTAGCGGTCCTCTCCATCACAGTTGTGTCATGTTGCAGCGAAGCAAATACAAAATACAGCACAACACTTAAAATCAATGCAAAAAAGTATAAGTAGTAATGTTTCAAGTTTTTCCGCATACTGCGGACAACGAGGTCAAAGAGCGTCAACGCTGTCACCTCCAAGAATCCCTTGCACTTTAAGGATTTCTTGAAAGAACTGCTGCCTCGTCTGATCCCCTCGATACAGCTCGGAGTAAATCGTACCGTCTTTCAGGAATACAACGCGATTGCAGTAACTTGAAGCGACTGGATCATGAGTTACCATCATGATCGTAACATCCCGTTCGTCGTTGACTTTCGCTAATGTTCCGAGCAAGGACGCCGCTGATTTCGAATCGAGCGCACCTGTTGGCTCGTCCGCAAACACAATCGAAGGTTCGTTGATCAAAGCCCGTGCAGCAGAAGTCCTTTGCTTTTGGCCGCCTGAAATTTCACCTGGGTATTTATTTGCTAGCTCCGGAATCCCAAGAGTACGTGCAATTGATTTGAAGCGATCTTCCGCCACCACACGTTTTACGTTTCCGACTGAAATCGGAAGCAATATATTTTCTTTCACCGTCAATGTATCGAGCAAATTATAATCCTGGAAGATGAACCCAAGTTGATCGCGTCTGAACTGCGATAGTTTGCGGTCGTTCATCGAAGAAATATCTGTTCCATTTATCTTAATCGAGCCTTCCGTAGTACGGTCAATCGTCGCGAGTACATTGAGCAATGTTGTCTTTCCGGCACCAGAAGGACCCATGATTCCGACGAATTCACCTTCCATCACCCGGAAGTCGATTCCTTTTAATACGTGCTGTATTTGTCCACGTTTTCCGAACGACTTACGAAGTGAAGTAGCTTCCAACATAGTTGTTTGTTGTGACACTTAAAACGCCTCCCTGATTTCTATACACTCACTTTACTGCAGAAATACAGTGGAGTCGTTCGATTTGGATGACAAACTGCGCGGGCAACCTTACAGTTTTGTCACTTACGGGTTGCACCAAATCAGTTCCCTTTGGAAATACCAGTGTCATCCCTGTTCCCGGCATGCCCAAAGGCAAGCAACGCACCTGTTCTCTCCAAAAGTGCTCTTCACCAATCAATACTAAGATTCAGTTTGTGTGCTTCGTCTTGCAAAGCATTTACTACTAGTATTCGTGAGGTGAAAGTATTCTTTATAGTGAAAAACAATTCGGGACGACTCAAAGCTTAGCAATGTGCTCATAAAAACGATAAATTGCTCATAAATCCATGAAAGTGATTATAAATTCCAAAATGTGATCATAAACCAATGAAAATGATCATAAAACTCTAAATGTGATCATACCCCCGCTACTTACGTGTTGCGTCAAAGTCATTTTCTGTAGAGAACGTCATCACCATCTTTGTGCCAGATGAACCATCTGATTGTCCGTGCAATCGCACTCCTATTTTTTCAGCCGTCTGTTTGGCTAAATATAGACCAAGTCCCGTCGCACCGTGTTGGATTCGACCTACATTTCCTGTGAATCCTCTATCAAATATGCGTGGCATTTCGTGTGCCGGAATCCCTGGCCCTTCATCTGCTACAGTTAGTGAAACGTACCCTGTTTCATCTAATTTCGCTTGAATGGTCACCGTACCGCCAACCGGACTGTATTTCACAGCATTCGTCAACAGTTGTCGGAGGATGAAACGGCACCACTTTTGGTCAGTCACAACTTCCACTTGTACTCCTTCGATTTCGACAGCAATATTCTTTTCCAAACACCATGGCATCAGTTGACGTACTTCTTCAGCGGCCAATCTGACAACATCGGTTTCTTCCAAAACATAATCAGATTCTAATGAAGGAAGTCGAGAAATATACAATTGCTGATCAATAAGTAAATGGATCCGCAACCATTCTGCATCGATTTTCCGAAACACTGGCTGTTGACGATTTGCATCAATTATCAACTTCATTGCAGTAAGTGGCGCTTTCACCTCATGAACCCAAGCTGCAGTATCATTTTGCCCAGCATGCACAAATTCCTGCATCCGTGCCATCCGCTTACGGTAGGAAACGTCAACTTTCTGAAGCAGTTCGGACATCATTGCCTCTTGACGAAAAACAGAAATAGGAAGTCCTTCTTGCCAGTCATCGGGCAACTCTTCTAAGAGACGGTCTAGATTTCGTAGGTAGGCAGTCTCCTTGCGATACCGCCATATGAAAAACAATATGAAGATTGTGAGCACCAATAGGTTCAAATACCCGATGGATACACTACTGATAGACAGTCCTTTATCCAAAACTAACAACAGATCCGTTAATAGGAGCGATCCTACAAATAGGGCAATCCAGCTTTTCTTATCAGCAATATATGAACGTACCATCAGGATTTCCCCTGTAGAGTAACCGCCATATAGCCCATTCCCTTTTTTGTGACAATTGCTTCTTCCAAACCTAAATCGCTCAGTTTTTGGCGTAAACGTGTCACGTTAACAGTCAACGTATTGTCATTGACAAAGCGTTCATCATCCCATAACTTTCTGATTAAATCATCCCGTGACACAATTTCATCATTTGACTCAACCAGGATAGAAAGGATGAAAAACTCATTTTTCGTGAGCTCGATTTCCTGGTCATTCCCTTGGATAACACACCGTTTTAAATCGATGGTCGTCCCATTCCATTTCAATTCATCACTAGATTCTTCTGTCTCTGTATATGAGTAGGCACGTCGTAGCGTCGCCTGAATCTTAGCAAGTAGTACATCCATGTGAAATGGTTTTTGTATGTAATCATCTCCACCCATATTCATCGCCATGACTATGTCCATCGGATGATCTCTCGAAGAAAGAAAGATGATGGGTACATTGGACACCGCTCTGATTTCCCGACACCAGTGAAAGCCATCATACGCGGGGAGTTGAATGTCCATAATGACGAGTTGCGGATTAACTTTTGTGAATGGAGTCATGATGTCTTGAAAACTTTTTGGTCCAACTACACGAAACGACCACTGTTCCAAATGGTCTCTCAATGAAGAAAAAATTGCTCCATCGTCTTCTACGATAAAAATAGTTTCTTCCATTTCATTCTCCTTCCTCAGTGCTGCATGCGGCTCAATACATGTAACGTATCCAAAACATGCTCTAAAAAGAGCGAGAGTTCAGTCATGTGGTCCTCTGTGAGCCGTGGTTTGAATGCAGCTTCAATGGAATTCATCAACTTGGGATTTTCTTCACCATACACGTAACGAATCGTTTGCGTGAGTTCTACATCCTGTTCCCAAATCGATGCCATCACTTGTTCAATCCCAGCACATTCAGCGTCAGGATCGACAACACTTTTTTGAAAACAGAGTGACAACGAACAGGCTGGATTCGCATTAGGGTCCTCCATGATTTCACCGGCAAGATCACGGACACTTGCACGCAGCGTGACTTCCACTTCAATTTCAGGATGGTTGCGAAGGACGAACCGTAAAGCAAACTCGCGAGATAGCACCGCAAAGTCCATCACATCCCGGCGATTTCTAATTTCGATTTGTTCTTCTATAGTGTCCAAATCATATAGCTGATTTTCTAGAGCAACTTTCAAGTTATCAAATATCGTCGGATCGTACATGTTCAATATTCCTCCTGTAAATAACAAGCGTTTTTGAAATAGTCTATCGATGAATCCAAAATCGTCTTACAACGGTACCATCGTCCTCGGTAAAGCTTTCATCTTCTACTCCGCCATTATTTTGAATCGTTTTCGCAGATCCAATATTCTCTTCGTTGCATGTAATGAGCACAGAATTTATCCCCAACGTATCCGTTAGTTTCAATGCTTCTGCAAGCATCCAGGTTGCATACCCTTTACGTCTCTCTGATGGATGAATGCTATATCCGATATGTCCGCCTACTTGGTGCAAATACTCGTTTAAGTCGTGGCGGATATCAATCATCCCAACAACCCGATCTGTATCATCTACGAGAAAGTAGTTTGTGCATGGCAGCCATTTATCATGACCAGCTTCCCTCTTTTCTAACTCTTTTAAATAGTCTTCATAAGGGATGCCTTCTTTTAAATGAAAGCTACTCGGTGTCATCCGTTCCTCATCCCATTCCTTCATATATGCTTCGTGTTCCTCTTTCCACTCAAGAGACGGTCTTACAAGGCGCATTACATCTCCTCCATTCCTTTTGATTTAATGTCATTTATCAACAATTCAAATGTTGGTTCTTCTTGCTGTGTATCCTCAAACCATTGAATGGCTTTAAACCTAAATCCAAGCTTCTCTAAAATACGGAGAGATGCAGCGTTTCGGGAATCAGCAGATGCGGAAATTCGTAAAAGCGATGAATGGTTTTTAGCGATTTCTAAGCAAAGCGAAGCAGCTTCAAATGCAAATCCAAGCCCCCATGATTTCCTTCGGAAGTGGTAGATGAGTTCGATTTCCGCAAGGTCCCCGTACCAATTAAATCCAGCAGTCCCTACTAACTCCCCCATTTCCTTATCCATCACGCCATAGACGGACAAGCCGTAATTCAACTGCTGTTCGCTATACGCCTGAATCGTTTTGTGGAACTTCGAAAAATCTGAAGCGCCACCGCAAAGATTCATGACAGATTCATCACCCCAAATCAGTTTCAATGGTTCTATGTGGGATTCCTCAAGTTTTACAAGACAGATTCGCTTAGTTTCTGCAATTACTGTGAATTCGTTTGATTTCTTGCACATCTCTTAGCTCTCCTTCTCGTTCAGCTAAAAAGCGTCCTGATTGTAAAAATAGTGCGGTTAGTGCAGCTGTTTCTCGTCGATGATGAATATCTTTATGTCCATACGGAAGGGTTGTAAAGTCTGTCAGGTCTGCATAATGCACAGAGGAAACTTCTACGCGCCCGTCATTTTGTCCTTTGATTAGTTGTCCTAACCATAAATTACTGTTTGTACCCGCAATTGCACCAATTTCAACCCCTGCGACATTCGTCATGTTTAGCTTTTGAATATAGGTTGCATGCAGGGATTTAACAGTACGGAACAAAGAGCTATATCCTTTTAAGGACCCTGCAAGTGCTGCAAGTTGACTGCCTTGGTTTGGTGTTGCAAGTTGTACACAGCGACCGATACGAGCAGGAATGTCAGAATGGGAAAGCACCTTACGAATGAGCAAACCACCTGTACTATGACCTACAAGGTGGATTCTTTCGGGATGATTCTTCTCAATATCCTTCAATCTATCCAAAACAAAATGGACCGAATAATCGAACTCACGGCGGGTCAACGGAAGGGTGATAGAATGACAACGAAATCCTAACTTTTCAAGATGATTAGCTAGCGTCTCCATGTCTTTCGCAGTCTTATTGAATCCATGTAACAGTAAAACTTCATCCACTTTGTTACCCCCACATTCACCTTCTTATTACTACGGACGTATTTTTTCCCTTGTTGGTTCTACAGTCATCAAGAATCCATTTTCTTAACTCTCCTCTTCACAAACAGACAGCCGCTAATATTTTTTGAATATCATAGATGCTAGCATCTTTTTTGAATTGCTTGTTTACAAGTGGTTCTGTCGCACTCGATATCCAAATTTTCAGTTCGGCATCCATATCAAACGTTCCAGCGGTTTCAATACTGAAATGAGATATACTCTTATAAGGGATGGAATGATACTCGGTCTTCTTCCCAGTCATCCCTTGTTTATCAACCAAAATCAAACGCTTTTCCGTAAATACCATCATGTCTCGAAATAACTTGAACGCCTCTTCCACAGTCTCTTCTGCAACTAAAATAGGTGCTAACTCTTTTTCCACCGTCGCCGTTTCTACCGTCGATGCATTACCAAGAAATGAATCTAAAAATCCCATTCTAATTCCTCCTATTTTTTCTATTCTCATTAACTAATTTTTCACTCACTTGTATTATATCATGTCAATAAATAACCACTCTGAAAAATGTCCAAACAATTTCAGCTTACTTTTTCCAGCCAATTTTTCTTCATCACATGCTATACTTTTGTTATCGATGAAGGAGGTGGAAATATTGAGCGAGGTATTGTTGCACCAAATACTGTCTGAACTAAAAGATATACAAACGGGTCAACTTGATATGGAAAAACGGTTTGATCGAGTTGATGAACAGTTTGATGGTATACAGGGACAAATCGGTGGTATACAAGGACAAATTAATGGTATGCAAGGGCAATTC
>NZ_JWIB01000015.1 GCF_000813425.1 Sporosarcina sp. ZBG7A | reverse complement strand
TCCCAATGTTTATGATCACTCTCCACACTTTATGAATGCCTCAACAAATTACGAGTACTTCGTAATGCTTGGTATGTTTCCGCCACTCCGTTCATAGGATACCTGTGAGGGGGTTATCGTGTGGCGGTGATTAAGACGACGGATAAGCATATCGATTTGCTGGCGCGCTTGATGCGTGCGGAAGCCGAAGGCGAAGGCCAGCTCGGGATGCTCATGGTCGGTAATGTTGGTGTAAACCGGGTTCTTGCGGACTGCCTGGACTTCACAGATATTCGCGACCTGGAGGATATGGTATTCCAGCGACCCGGTGGCTTTGAAGCAACGACGAAAGGTTACTTTTATCAACGCGCCCGTGAGGTAGATCGCAAATTGGCACGGCGTGCGGTCAATGGAGAACGGTTCTCGCCTGCAGAACGGTCTCTCTGGTTTTTCATGCCCGCAGGAGATTGCCCAGAACAATGGTACGGACAATACAATACGGGCCGATACAAATCACACTGTTTCTTCTCGCCAACCGCACAAGATTGCCCAAGAGTTTAACTTTGAAAGGATGATGATTTGGTTCAATATCAATGGACACCTAACTATCAGCAACCGCAATACCAGTATCCACAACAACCGCAACAGCAACAAAACGTACCGCCGCAAGTCACCATTCCGAGCGGACGTCCGCCAGCGGGCGCATTTCGCGAAGAATCATACATCGAGAATATTTTACGATTAAACCGTGGCAAGGTCGGAACATTCCACTTTTCATTTGAAAATGCTACGGAGGCTGGTACGAACGTAAAAGCAGTCACGGGGATGGTCGAGGCAGCTGGTCGTGACCATGTGATTTTAAGTGAACAAAGTACTGGCAAACGATTCCTCTTCCCGATGATTTACTTCGATTATGCGGAATTCAACGAAGAGCTCAATTACTTCCCTCAGCGACCATGACAAAAAAACACCTGCATCCCCTCAATTCGAGAGGGTGCAGGTGTTTTCATTTCATTAATTGCCAAACTTTGAGGCTGCTACAATAAGCATAATCCAACCGGCGATGAATGCAACGCCACCAATTGGTGTGATAGCACCGAGGATGCCGATTCCCGACAAGCTCAATACATACAGGCTACCGGAGAAAATGATAATTCCAACTAACAGGAGATACCCTGCCCACGATAATGCGTTAGATGATCCGAAAAGTGCAGGGCTCATCAAAATTCCGATTGCGAGTAATGCGATCGCATGAAACATTTGATAGTGAACCGCTTTCTCCCAAACATCCAAATAATGTGCAGATAATCTGTCAGCTAAGGCGTGCGCACCAAAAGCTCCGAGAGCAACTGCAATAGCACCGTTTACTGCACCTGCGATAATGAAAAATGGCATGTTGTATTCCCTCTTTCCGAGTAATTTACATCAAAAATCAAACAGCGAACCGCCGTTTGCATCTTCTTCTACTAAAACTTTTCCTTCTAGACTAGATTGCACTGGAGCGGAGATTGTCTTTTTAATGGGCTCCATTCCAGTTGGAGAAGCACCTGCACCTGCACCTGCATTACTTCCAGACAAAAACTTCAACTCATCTTCAGATGATGGCAAATGCGCTGTCTTCTCTCCAAGTATCAAACCGCATAGCGACTGCATCGCTGCAATCGATTCGCGCATCGCCGCTTCATCAGACGTCGTTTTCGCATATGTCAGTTGTCGTTGTAATTCTTCTAGAACACGGTTTGTTGAAATCATGCGCCACCGCTTCCTTTCTTCGGTTCAAACTTCATGCATTCCATTCCTGAGGAACGCAGAACAACTGCAGAAGGCAACTCGCGCGTTTTAAACCCATACGCTTTGCAACCACGGGGATGCTTCGGGTCCCACGTGACGTAGAAATGACAGCATTGAAAACAATTCACAGCCATAACAACGGCCGCCTCCCTTCCTTAGCATTCAACTCAATTATTACTGCTCTGTCTTGCACCAATCAATCTCGGTTTCTCCCCAGGAAGCGAGTTGTTCGTTCGTTTTCGAAAACGGACGCGACCCGAAGAATCCTCGATTCGCACTGAGCGGACTTGGATGCACTGACTCAATGGTAACATGCTTTGTCAAATCGATCAGTCGCTTCTTCTCTTGTGCTGGACGCCCCCAGAGTATAAACACAATCGGTTCGTCGCGGTCAGACAGCTTCCGGATCACTTCATCCGTGAACGTCTCCCATCCTTGCTTACGATGAGAATGCGCTTCTCCCGCGCGTACAGTCAAAACGGTATTCATCAAAAGCACGCCTTGCTCCGCCCATCCTAGCAACGAGCCCGATTCAGGAACGGAACAGCCGATGTCGCTCGCAAGCTCTTTAAATATGTTACGCAAACTTGGGGGTATTTTGACGCCGGGTTGCACCGAAAAACTTAAGCCATGTGCTTGTCCGATTCCGTGGTAAGGGTCTTGTCCCAAAATGACTACTTTCACCGATTCAAATGGGGTGTATCTGAATGCGTTCCATATATTATCCATTTCAGGATAGACGTTTTGCTCTGCATATTCTTTTTTCAAAAAATCACGCAACTGTGCATAGGACTGGGCTTCAAATGCTTCTTGGAGCACTGCATCCCACTGACTTTCAAATTGTGGTTTCAACTCATTCACTCCTCAAACTGGATCGTCACGTCATAGCCTGCAAGTGAAAACATCTCGTGAAGCGTCTGTTCCGCATTTTTCTCAGCAGTTTCCAACACGCCTTGTCCAGCGCTTTCTTCGCGAATCAACTTCTTCGCTTCTTCAGCAAGTTCATACGCTTCTGTGATGTCGGCTTTCTCTCTGAATACTCCTTCAAACGAGTACACTTCAACTTGGTCGAAGAAAATTTCAGCTCCTCCAAGGAATTCAGGTTTTGGCAACGTGAGTGTTGCAGTTTTATCGGCCTCATTAATATCCATGTCTTTCTTGCTCACTGTTGATAAATCCACACCGGCCTTGATAGCGCCTGGGATCACAACAAGCAGTTGGCGTTTCGTACCAGGCAGATTGAGTCCGATACTTTGTCCGAACAGCTGGTTATCTTGGCGTTCAATGATGACTTTTGTATAGGCTTCCGCAGTTGCCATTTCGTTCAAGTCTTGGATTTGCTCTAGGAAACTTGTTTTTTGTTCGGTGTATGTGCTTCCTTGCTTCAATAAATAGAAAGCGATAAACGGTAGTGAAGCAATGAGCAGAATCGCGATTAGCGCGATAATGAGAAATGATTT
This sequence comes from Sporosarcina sp. ZBG7A, assembly GCF_000813425.1. Taxonomy (GTDB): domain Bacteria; phylum Bacillota; class Bacilli; order Bacillales_A; family Planococcaceae; genus Sporosarcina. The sequence continues at coordinate 186,129 of NZ_JWIB01000015.1, read as the reverse complement.
GCGCCATAGCGAGAAGAATAGCGTAAGAATGTGCCATAGACTTCTTCGCTTCTTTTTCGGTCGTGCGAAAGCTTCTTCTACCGTAACTGCACTTTCTTTGTCCGATGCTTTTAACTCTCTCAGTAACTTCTCGATTTCTTCCAGTTTCCGCTCGTCATTCGAGTTGTTATCGTTCTTCATGTCATTCCTCCTTTGCAACAGCGATTCTAGCTATTGGTCTTTCTTTATAGTTGATAAAAAACAGCCTTAATCGGTACGTACAGTTTGCAGGAAAGTTCCCGTGCAGACAAGTATTCCGTCGTGGTATGATGGCGCGAAGGAGGGATTGCCTTGTCCAACGTTCCGATTCGTGAAAAAGTGAAGCGTATTGCAGAAGCCGCAAAAGATGGAGAATCGTATACTGAGTCCTCAAAAAGTGCAGGAATGCTATTCTTTTACGGCATCTTCGGCATCGCTATGTTGTTTCTCATTGCGCTAACAATCGGTCTCGCACAAGGAGGCCATTATATAGGAAGTGCAATCTGTTTAGTCGCAGGAGGCGGCCTTGGATTCATCCTTCTCAAGCTGGCACGTGCATAATTCGCACAATTTGTATTTGCTTTTCTGATTGAGTACACTTAAGTATACCCTATTCGTAAAGGAGTCCTCTATAATGACGTTGAAAAAGACTTTGACAATTGCAGGATCAGATACTTCCGGCGGCGCCGGCATACAGGCAGACCTTAAAACTTTCCAAGAACTTGGTACATATGGCATGACTGCATTGACAGTTGTCGTCACAATGGATCCGGACAAGCATTGGAGTCACAATGTCTACTCCCTTCCAATCGATGTGATCAAATCGCAAATCAAAACTGCCCTTTCCACTGGCATCGATGCCATTAAAACAGGCATGTTAAGTACAGAAGAAGTCATTCAAACAGCAGGTGAAGCAATTGCTGAATCCGAGCTATCACACGTCGTGATTGACCCTGTTATGGTTTGTAAGGGGGAAGACGAAGTCCTGAACCCTGGAACTGTCGACGCAATGATTGAATACTTACTTCCACGTGCTGAAATCGTAACGCCAAACTTGTTCGAAGCTGGACAGCTTGCAGGTATGAAAACTCCTAGCACAATCGAGCAGATGAAAGCGACTGCTGAGAAGATTCATTCTCTCGGCGCACGCAATGTCGTCATCAAAGGCGGCAAGCAGCTGCAGCACGATAAAGCAGCAGACTTGTTCTATGACGGGAAAACCCATCTTTTATTGGAATCCGAAAAAACGGATACTCACTATAACCACGGCGCAGGCTGTACGTTTGCCGCTGCAATTACAGCAAACTTAGCAAACGGACAAGATATTAAAGATGCAGTAATTGAAGCAAAAGCGTTCGTTGCTGCTGCAATCGCTAACGGCTGGAAATTGAACGAGTATGTAGGACCTGTCATGCACGGAGCTAAAAACCGTTATGGCGGACCTGAAATTACGACAACTGAAGTTTAAGTTTTTCAAGCACTGGTGGGACTTGTCCTTCCGTGCTTTTTTGTTGCTGAAACTGCATAATCGCAATTGCTTCGCTTACCGGATATAATTGAAGGCAGAGTAAAAAAGAAGCCAGAGGAGGAAGACATGTGGAACTTGTACAACGAGATCAGCTACAGAGCTTGATCGATTCCTTTGCGGGCAAAGATGTCTACATTCATTTGGAGACGACAAACGGCTCTTATGCTGCGCATTTTCAGGAAGGATTCTTTAACGCGGGTGCGTTCATCCGCAATATTGTTGTGAACTACGAACTTGGAAAAGTGGCGGGCGACTCCCCTCACCGGATCGGGTTGAAACTACCTTCGGGGTGGATTTACGCGCAAGGAATTACACACTATGAATTGGACGAACACGGACGTCTGCTAATGGCGGGTTTAGGACCAGATGGTAAATTGGCTGTATCCCTCGAAATTAGCGAAACTCCGTTCACGTATTAACAAAAGGAGGACCAATAGAGATGGAAAAAGAACGTCACGTATTAGTCATTTTCCCACACCCGGATGATGAAGCATTCGGTGTTTCGGGTACAATCGCAACCTATATTGAAATGGGCGTCCCTGTGACATACGCTTGTTTAACACTCGGTGAAATGGGACGAAATCTTGGGAATCCCCCATTTGCCAACCGCGAAACGTTACCAATGATCCGTAAAAAAGAGCTCCAAGCATCGGCTGACGCTATGGGACTAACGGATTTACGTATGATGGGCCTTCGCGACAAAACTGTAGAGTTTGAGGACGATGAGAAAATGGTGAAGCTCGTTGCAGACTTGATAGAAGAATTAAATCCTTCACTGATCATCTCGTTCTATCCAGGATTGTCTGTACACCCTGATCATGATGCTACAGGACGCGCAGTTGTTGAAGCGATCCGTAGAATGTCAGAATCCGAGCGTCCTAAGTTGTATACGATTGCATTCGACAATAAAACAGTAGAAGTTATCGGACATCCAGACGTACACCACGATGTGTCTGGAGTGACAGAGAAAAAGCTCGGAGCGATGAATGCTCATGCATCTCAAACTGTTTGGATGATGGAAGATATGCAAAAACGTCTGGACGCGGAAGATGCTGATGCGTTAAGATGGTTAAAGACAGAACATTTCTACACATACACCTTTTAAGTAAGGAAACCGCTTTCAATGCGGTAGTTCTCGGTTCACTAGTTTTCCAGCTAGTGAATCCGGGTATACATATAGAGCTTTGGAGAAAATTTCTAGTTTACTTTTTGGTATTCATTCATTATCATGAATAAATATACATAGTATGCATTACTAATTGCGAAGGAGCTCATCCATGAAAAAAGCGTCTTTATCCAACTGGTTATTGTTTTTAGTTCCATCTATCATCGGGGTCATTCTGTTTATGATCCCACTGAAAATCGGTGATGGCTGGAAAGTTCCGATTGCTTTTCTAGCTGACAAACTCTCTGGTCTTGTGGAACCTGCTATGCCGTTTGCCGCGATGGTCCTCATTATTGTTTCAGCAGTTGGTTCTGTGATCTTCTTGTTTGTCCAAAAAGACGAAGGTGCCAAGCCGACTTTCGCCCAAACGTTGTTCAAAGTGACACCGTTCTGGACATTGACGCGCGTAGTTGGTGCTGTTTTCGCTGTAATGGTGACTTACAAACTCGGACCTGAAGCGATCTGGAGTGAAAATACGGGCGGAATGTTACTATCACCTGATGGACTCGTTTCGTTCTTATACACCATTTTCCTATTCGCAGGTTTGTTCTTGCCATTATTATTAAATTTTGGATTGCTCGAGTTTTTCGGAACGATGATGGTAAAAATCATGCGTCCGTTATTCAAGCTTCCTGGCCGATCCTCCATTGATGCACTGACGTCTTGGGTTGGAGACGGGACAATCGGTGTCTTGTTGACGAGTAAACAATACGAAGATGGACATTATACGAAACGGGAAGCAGCCGTTATTGCAACGACGTTCTCGATCGTTTCGATTACATTCTCTCTTGTTATCATTAAGACTGTTGGTCTTGAAAACTACTTCGTTCCATTTTATGCAACGGTTGCAGTGGTGGGTCTTGTCCTCGGTCTCATTATGCCAAGAATCTATCCTCTTTCGAAGAAACCTGATGAGTTCATCGATGGCTCTCCGCAGACAGGAACTGAGGAAAGTCTACCAGAGGGGTATAATGTATTCTCTCACGGAATTGAAAACGCGCTCGCAACTGCGGATAAAAACCGTTCGCCAGGTAAAATTGTTGGCGACGGATTCCGAAACGTACTTGATATGTGGATTGGCGTAGCACCAATCGTTATGGCATTCGGTACGATTGCAACGATGCTTGCAGAGTATACAAGTCTATTTACGATTCTTGGGAAGCCATTTGTTCCATATTTAAATCTGCTTCATATTCCTGAAGCAGCTGAAGCCGGTTCACTTATGGTTGTCGGGATTACAGATATGTTCTTGCCTGCTCTTCTTGCAGACGGTATGATTTCTGATCCGATTACCCTTTTCACAGTGGCGACCGTCTCTGTCGTTCAGCTAATCTACTTGTCTGAAGTCGGTGGTTTGATTCTAGGCACTAAGATTCCCGTCAACATCTGGGATTTGATTGTGATTTTCTTACTTCGTACGATCATCGCGCTGCCAATCGTGGCGGGCGTTGCCCACTTGTTATTTTAATAGAAATTAGAATCACCCCTATGCAGCTAGTTAGTTGCATAGGGGTGATTTTTTGTTTTAGGGAGTGCTTGGTTGGTCGCGATATTAGGTGGTGGGTGAATAGGGTTTCGCTTCCGCGGGCGTGTGGAGGCTGAGAGTATGAGCTCTTTCTCAGGTTTATGATCACTTTTCATGCTTTATGAGCTCTTTCCCAAGGTTATGATCACTTTTCACGCTTTATGAGCTCTTTCCCTTGTTTATGATCACTTTTCACGCTTTATGAGCACTTTTCCAGGCTTATGATCACTTTTCATGCTTTATGAGCTCTTTCCCAGGCTTATGATCACTTTTCACGCTTTGTGAGCACTTTCCCACGTTTATGATCACTTTTCATGCTTTATGAGCACTTTCCCAGATTTATGAGCATTTTTCATGCTTTATGAGCACTTTCCCAGGTTTATGATCACTTTTCACGCTTTTTGAGCACTTTCCCAGGTTTATGATCACTTTTCATGCTTTATGAGCACTCTCCCACGTTTATGATCAATTCCCCAGATTTATGAGCATATGCACCCTATCTCCCACGCAAAAACCCGCTCGCACCAGTATTTAACGGTGCGAGCGGGTTCATTTTATCAAGCATTCACTTTTTCACGAATCTTTTCTAGCATATCTACTACCATCGCATCGAGGTCATAAGTAGATTTGAAGCCCCACTCAGATTCTGCTACAGATGTATCAAGAGAGTTTGGCCAGCTATCTGCGATTGATTGGCGAACCGGATCGACATCATAACTAATTTTAAACGTTGGGATGTGCTTTTGGATAGCTGCTGCCAGCTCGGATGGCTCGAAGCTCATCGCAGTTACGTTGAAAGCGTTACGATGTTTCAAGTTAGCTGCATCGGTTTCCATTAAGTCCACAATGGCTTGCAACGCATCTGGCATATACATCATATCCATGTACGTACCTTCCGCGATAAATGACGTATACTTGCCTTCTTCTACCGCTTTATAGAAAATATCTACTGCATAATCAGTTGTGCCGCCACCTGGTTGCGCAACGTATGAAATGAGTCCAGGGAATCGAACACCACGTGTATCGACGCCGAACTTTTGATAATAATAATCACATAGCAATTCACCAGACACTTTGTTCACTCCATACATCGTTGTAGGGCGTTGGAATGTATCTTGTGGTGTGTTTTCTTTTGGAGTCGATGGTCCAAATGAGCCGATCGAGCTTGGTGTGAAGAACTGAAGATCCAATTCACGTGCTGTCTCCAGCGCATTCACTAGTCCTCCCATGTTCAGGTTCCAAGCGAGCATCGGGTTCTCTTCCGCTTTTGCGGAAAGCAATGCCGCCATGTGCATGAGCGTGTCTGCTCCGAATTCTTTTGCAATTCGGGTCATTTTTCCACCCTCAGTTACGTCAAGAATTGCGAAAGGTCCATTCATTTCTGTTTGCGGCTCGCGAATGTCTGTTGCCAACACATTGTCGACACCATATTCCGCTCGCAATTTGGTAATCAGCTCTGAACCGATTTGACCGAGTGCTCCGGTCACCATAATTTTTTTCATCGTGTATTCCCCCTATGAATGTTTGTCTTTTTGGAGAGGACAGTTCGTGTTTATCAAATAAAATATCCAGTTTCAATAACTGAAACTGATTATAAACTGTTCTGCTGGAAAATACAATTCATTGAATAACGTTTCCTTCAGTTGTCGGAATTGTATGGTATAATGTTGGTAACTGGAGGGTGTATAGCTTGAAAGATAATCCATTTCTTATCCAAGGAGTTGCCCGTTGGCTTTTATTATTTGGCGGTGGAGTTCTCCTTACCGTGGTGCTACTATTTGCAAATATTCCTTTTTGGGCCGTGTTCGCTATTGTAATAGTTGTATATATGTCGATTACACTCGGATGGCCGATTTATATCATTTATGGAACGAAGGATATGGACAAAATCGATAAGTTTTTGACGAAGAATCGTTCAAATACCCTTTTCGCTTATGCTTATGCTATTGCCCATGAAACGGACGAAACGATCATAGAAACAATCGAAACCATACTACAAACTCACAAACAACCTAAAGTTCAAGCAGTTTACGCAGCGAATCTTGCTGTTTGGCAACAAGATGTAGAGGCGCTGCACCGTCTATCCATTCACTTACCTACAGCGGATTATGTGAACTACTACACGGCAAATGCCTTGTTGATGGAAGGAAATATAGAAGGTGCTCAAGCTCTACAAACTGCCATCAAAAACCAATGGATGAAACATGCTCTTCAAGCTAGCATCGCCAAACAGTCTGGAGACCAAACCGCCTATCGCAAAGAAGTGGAGCTCTCAACTTCCCACGCCCGCGGAGTTCAGCATTATGTATTGGTGTCTCTGTTCCACCGTCAAGACCAAGTATCTCCCATTATCCAATAGGAGAGATGGCCATGTTTTACGAAGAAGAGACTTATGTGCAGCTACATGACGGTCGCAAAGGACTGAATGTGCTTGTACGTTCAGATGATCGCGCCAAATATGAGATCGAACTTGCAATTGGAGAATTGACTTCTGTTTATCATGAAGAAGTTGCATGACCTGTAGAAACCCCTACGAAATAAAAGCAGTCTGGAAAGGATAAAATCCTTTCCAGACTGCTTTTTAGTTTTTAAATAAGATCGCACAGTGCGAACTCACATTCATTTATTGGATAACACCGAGCTCTTTGCCGACTTTTTCATAAATCTTAAGTGCGTCGTCGAGCATCTCTTTCGTGTGGGCAGCAGTTGGCATGTTACGAACACGGCCTGTCCCTTTTGGTACAGTCGGGAATACGATCGATTTTGCATAGACGCCTTCTTCAGCAAGACGTTTTGAGAATTGCTGTGTTAGTTTTTCTTCTCCAATGATACAAGGTGTGATCGGCGTTTCGGAGTTCCCGATATTGAAGCCGAGTTTTTTCAAGCCCGCTTTCAAATAGTCTCCGTTTTCCCACAGCTTGTCGTGAAGTTCAGTGGATGCACTGATTTTATCAAGCGCTCCCATAATTGCTGCCACGTCGCCTGGTGGTACTGCTGTCGAGAATAAGAATGGACGTGAACGAACTTTCAACCAGTCGATTAGTTTTTGTGTTCCGGCTACATAACCGCCCACAACGCCGACTGCTTTTGAAAGAGTTCCCATCTGCATGTCGATCTCTTTTTCAAGCCCGAAATGCTTCACAGTTCCTTTCCCTTTGCCAGTTACGCCTGATCCGTGCGCATCATCTACGTATGTGATGAGGTCGAATTCTTTCGCAACTTCAACAGCTCCTGGAAGGTTTGCGATATCTCCATCCATCGAGAAGACGCCATCTGTAATGTACATGACTTTTCCGTATAAACCGGACTCTGTCGCTTCTTTTGCTTTCGCACGTAGATCGTCCATGTCTTGGTGCTTCACACGGATAATTTTAGCGCCCGATAGACGGCAACCGTCGATGATCGATGCGTGGTTTAATTCATCCGATAAAATCGCATCGTTTTTGTTCATGACTGCAGAAATCGCCGCCATGTTGCAGTTGAATCCAGATTGGAAGGAAATTGCAGCTTCCGTTCCTTTGAACTCAGCAAGTTTTTTCTCAAGTTCGATGTGGATATCGAGCGTACCGTTGATGGTACGCACGGCTCCCGCACCGACACCGTATTTATTCACAGCTGCAATATTAAGTTTTTTCAATTCCTCGTCTGTCGCAAGACCTAAGTAGTTATTCGATGATAAGTTAATGAGATCGTTGCCTTTGATTTTAATGATTGGACCATTCGGACCTTCCACTGGTTCAATTTCGTTGTAGAGTCCCTGATCTCGAAGTTCTTGCAAGTTCTCGTCTAGAAATGCGTTTAATATGTTAGACAAACTAATCTTCCTTTCAGACACATGATGCTCTTAGTGTAGCATATTTGTGCCTTTCCCCATAACCGAAGTGTGTTACGGGGCGAGGAGTTCTGTCAGCATTTCCGCTTTTCCATGGAATGCTTTCTGATCAAGCGCACTGTCCATTCCTGCATCGATAAGACTTGTCAGTCGCGCATAGGACTGCATATACCCTGCCGCATTTGCAATTGTTTCTTTGTAGCGCGGACGGATTTCATCAATCTCCTGCTCTGCTTTTTCACTAGGGGCACACATCGCGACGAGGTCCAGAATTTCATCGCCCTCTCGTTCTGCCTCATACACATGGGGCTCTGTTGCGTCGAATAGGCAAACGGACAGCTCAGGGAACTGGACAAGGTCAATACTTCCTGTATCTAACCCACACCAGCCATATAAAACATCAATACCCCTTTTTTCCGCTTCCTCTCCAAGTGCTTTCATCATAGTGGACTTGCCCGTTCCGGGAAGGGCTTTGATTAAAATTCTTCGCTTTAGAGATTTGGTGATAGATGGGAGGAAGTCATGCGCTCCTTTTGATGACAACGATCCGATAATGCGGTGTGAAACTGCGGAATCTTTTCGTAAATCCAATGTGCCAAATAATTCGCTTGCAAGCGACTGGATTTTAGCCTCGTGAGCTTTCCAATCCATACGACGGATGTTGACGTTTTCCCATTCATCATGGATGGCTTTCGCTTCAGTTAGTGTAGCGAGTGCTTTTTCCAAATAAGTGGCCGCCTCTTCAAGATGTCCAGCAATTTGAGGATTGTTTGCGCGTAATTTGGTTTCATCATAGACATCATAAAAGCTTACAACGCGGTGTTTTCCGCCAAGGTCTGTAGGTTCAAGCGGAACCGGATAAGAGGCCGCGATGTAAAAAAGTTCTGGTCCTTTCACATAAATCCCGTCTGTTTTCTCAACATGCAAGGGGCTCCTGAATCGGTCAACATCGTATCCTCTTTTTACATAATAGACTGCGAGCTCATTCAATATACTAGATAGCGCAAATGTAGGTGGTGATTTAATGAACACCGTCGTCGTAGCTTGTTGGATTAGGTGCTCGTACTTGTGAGACAACCCACCTCCTGTATAGGCTGTTCCCATTGATTCTGTTAACTTTCCGTTCATTGTGACACTCCCTTTCAGATGCTCTTCAGAATATCTTATGAAATGACGACGAAAAAAAGCACAGCCATGGATGACTGTGCTCCTCTTTATAGTAGAACTTGACTATTTTCTTGTTTGGCTACTTTCAGTAAAAGTCGCTGACATTGTGGCATCGCGTAATGGACGAATTGTCCAATCAGTAATGCGATGAGGACGGTTCCTATGCCAACTGGTCCTCCGAGTGCCCATCCGATTAGGGCGACAATGACTTCAATAGAGGTCCGTACAATTTTTACACTAATATTGAATTTGTGCACAATCAGCAACATTAGGCTGTCTCGCGGACCTGCCCCCATATTTGGAGATACATAAAGCCCGATACCGTACGACATGATGACAACGCCTGTTACGAAAAACACGACTTGCGCTGCAATTGACGTCACGTCAGGCAATAGCCAGTTGAACAGATCAATGAAAGTACCGAGCAAAAGCATATTGAGCCAAGTACCGTATTTCGGCCATTTTTTTTGCGCGGCCGCTGTAATGAGGACGATGAGCAATCCTGTGATGATGCTCCAAGTCCCAATGGACAACCCGATATTTTGATAAAGACCTACATGTAGGACATCCCACGGCCCAATGCCTAGCAGTTGTCCTTTGATGGTCATCGCAATCCCTAATGAGAGGAACATTTGTCCCACGATGAAAAAGGTCCATCTCCATTTTTTTAACGTCATCATACACATTCTTCTTTCCGCAAGCCGCTGAATGGACCTAGCGGCGTATTCTCTATAGTCAATTGTAGCATGTAAAACAAGCTTGTGGATGAGGGATTTTCTAGCTTGTGGCGATGTTTATGGGTGGATATCTGGGGTTATGATCACTTTTTGTGGTTTATGAACACTTTCTCAGGGTTATGATCACTTTTCTTGGTTTATGAGCACTTTCTCTGAGTTATGATCACTTTTCACGTTTTATGAGCACTTTCTCAGGGTTATGATCACTTTTCACGCTTTATGAGCACTTTCTCAGAGTTATGATCACTTTTCACGCTTTATGAGCACTTTCTCTGAGTTATGATCACTTTTCACGCTTTTTGAGCACTTTCTCTGAGTTATGATCACTTTTCTTGGTTTATGAGCAATTCTCTGTGGTTAAGAGCAATTCTCCATTTCTAAAGAGAAAGTACATACTTGGTAACGTGATAAAGAGGTGCGTACTTAAGGTTTCCACATTCCCCGCGGCTTTATTTACACAACTCCACAAACGGGGAACCTGTTACTTTCGCGTAATCAGTAGGCGCTAGTTTCATTTGGAAGCCTGGTTTACCGGCACTGGCGTAGATAGATTGTTTGGTTTGGGCAGAAATGTCTAGGAAAGTAGGTAGCGTCTTCTTCATACCGATCGCAGAACATCCGCCTCGGATATACCCCGTCACGTCAGTCAGCTGTTTCAAAGGAAGCATCTCCAACTTTTTCTCTCCTGCTGCGCGTGCCGCTTTTTTCAAGTCAAGCTCGCAGACTACCGGAATGACAAACACATAATTGCGTGCAGTACCCGCTGTCGTTACAAGTGTTTTATACACATTCGCTTCGTCTCCGCCATCTGCTGCGGCATTTGCATCTTCAGACAAATCGCGTTCCAGCAATTCATGAGGAATCCCTTCAGACTCTAAAATGCGAATCGCATTCGTTTTAATATGTTTATTCTTCTTCGCCATGATAAGTGCCTCCCTTTCTCCAATTCAAAAACCCGCCAACTAAATGGCGGGTCATTCATTTCTTTATGCGACAAGTGAATATGCCGGACTTGCTTCCATATATCCATGTTGTTTCGCACTCGTCTGGATGGCATAAGCTGCAGAGGCTTGATCGTACAGTTTCTGCATTGCGTCCGCCAGTGAGGAATCCGTTGCTGAATTCGACTCCTTTGGTTGCATCAGTGAATCTTCACGACTTGCTTCTGTGAGTTGTGCGGAACGTAAGCGATCTTCCAACGCTAGTTGCGCTTCCGTTTCCATGATTTTAGCAGAAGCCACAGCCGCCAGCCGATGATCCACTTCAGATGGATCAGGGTTGGATAATGCTTCACTTCGTACATTCTGCCAGCTCTGAATCGTTTCTTCCAATGTTTCTCCGAGAGGCAACACGACTTGCTTCAGCAGACCCGCATCAAGTTTTTGAAACTCTTTAGGTTGTGTAGGTTGCGAATCTACCTGAGTGTTAGTTAACCGTTGCGCCAATTCGTTCCGTTTGGCTTCATTGCCACCTGTATAATCCGCATGACGGGTATAAGCCACTTCTGCAGAACGTTTTCTTGCATTCTCATATCTTGTATTTTCCGTAACTACCGGATTCGTCGAAATTGAGACCATGAACTCACCCCGCCATAAATTAGTATTTTAATTATACAGTCTAGTCGCTCCCAATTCATGAGGCGAACGATTTCAATTATTACTTGTCAAATAGTTTCTTTAGCGCATCTGCCATTGCCGTATTTTCAGGTTCTTCGTTCTCTTGCTTCTTAAGATACTTTTGAACATCACGTTTGTCGGCCTTTTTACCTGTTGTTTGAGCTCTTCGCTTTTCAAACGAGGATAATTTTTCACGATATCCACATTTACAAACGAAGATTTTGCCATCGCCATGCCCACGAAGTTCCAATTTCTTTTTACAATTAGGGCAGCGTGCGTTCGTCAACGTTGAGATGGTTTGACGATGGCCGCATTCACGGTCCTGACAAACAAGCATCTTGCCTCGTTTCCCGTTCACTTCAAGCATTGGCTTTCCGCAATCCGGACACATTTTCCCTGTTACATTGTCATGTTTGAATTTGGTATCATCCGATTTTATATCCACGATGGTTTTCTTTGAAAAGTCGATCATCGTCCGGATGAATTGGTCTTTCTTCAGTTTTCCAGTTGCGATTTTCGATAAATCGCTCTCCCATTCGGCAGTAAGTGCTGGAGATTTCAAATCTTCTGGGACGAGTTCCAACAACTGGCGTCCTTTAGACGTAGTGTAAATATCATTCCCTTTTTTCTCAATGACAAACATGCCAAATAATCGTTCAATGACGTCCGCTCGCGTTGCAACTGTCCCAAGTCCACCGGTTTCTCCGATTGTCTTGATCAATTCCTTGGATTCGCCCGCCATGAACTGTGTCGGATTCTCCATCGCAGCAAGTAACGTTCCTTCATTGAATCGAGCAGGTGGCTTGGTTTTGCCTTCTGTTCTTGAAAATGCACGAATCTGAAGGGTTTCACCTTTTTTCATGGCAGGTAACGCGTCTGTATCCGCTTCTTCTTCATCGGATGAATAGACAGCCTTCCATCCCTCATCCGTCACGGTCCGACCTTTCAATGTAAAGATTTCGTTGCCCGCTTGTAACTCTGCACTCAATTGTTCGTATTGGAATGACGGATAGAACACAGCCAAAAAGCGTTTGACAATAATGTCGTAAAGACGTTGTTCTTTGTCGGAGAGTGAATGCAAAGAAGGACTTTCTTCCGTCGGAATAATTGCATGGTGATCAGATACTTTACTGTCATTGATGACACCTTTTTGAGGTTTGACAGGCCCTTTGCGTAATAATGAATTGACTGCCTTTCGATACGGTCCGATTTCAACCGCTTTAACACGATCCTTCAACGTACTAGTCATGTCTGCTGTTAAGTGCTTCGAATCCGTACGTGGATACGTGACCGCTTTGTGTCGCTCATACAAGTTTTGTAACGTCGATAAGGTCTCCTTTGCGGACCATGACCAGCGACGATGCGCTTCTTTTTGCAGTTCCGTCAAGTCAAATAAAGGAGGTGCTGGTTGTGATTTCGGAGTTGATTTCAGGTCAATGATTTTGCCCTCTGTGATGCCTTCGGACGCATTCATTTTCTCATCGATCACGGTTTCATCGAAGACTTGAGTTTGACCTTTCGAATCCCGCCATGTAAAACGACCCGCTTCCGTTAGAGCCTGCATGCCCCAGAACGGCTTTGGCTGGAACTTCTGAATCGCCTTTTCTCGTTCAGCAATCATCGCAAGAGTCGGTGTTTGCACGCGACCTGTCGACAATTGGGCGTTATGTTTTACCGTAAGTGCGCGTGTTGCGTTAATGCCGACGACCCAGTCCGCTTCCGCCCGCGCTGCAGCTGCTTCATATAAGTTATCGTACGCTTTTCCGTCTTTCAAATTCGCGAATCCGTCTTTAATCGCTTTGTCTGTCACGGATGAAATCCACAACCGTTTGATTGGTTTACGATTTTTCGCAAGCTCCAAAATCCAGCGAGCCACGAGCTCCCCTTCGCGCCCAGCGTCAGTTGCGATGATGACGTCTTTAACTTCTCCACGGCGTAACTGTGCCTTCACAGCATTATATTGTTTCGATGTTTGTTTGATAGGTGTCAGTTTAAATGGCTGAGGAATGATTGGTAAGTGTTCCATTTTCCATTCTTTGAATTCCTGACCATACCCTTCAGGATCAGCATGTGTCACTAAATGGCCAAGCGCCCAAGTGACGATGTACCGATCTCCCTCTAGGAATCCATTTCCTTTTTTATGACAGCCGAGCACACGGGCAATATCGCGTGCGACAGATGGTTTTTCTGCAAGTACAAGTGATTTAGACATCGTTCAATCCCCTTTCGTTCTCTCCATTATACGCAAGTTGGTCGGTTTCTTCAGTTTTGACCATATGAAAAACGTCCGTCCCGCGGAAATTCCGCTCGGACGGACGTTCTATCTTGTATTATGCGTCAATTATACCGTGGGTCAGTTCTTTCCCCATTTCTGTATACTTCACGAACACGCGCGCTAATTCTTTCAAGCGATCGTGTACATCTTCGTCTATAATCTTACTGTTTTCATCAAAATGATCACGATGTGTATACACATAATTTGGTGTCACCAAGCATCGGAAGTAATCAAGAATCGGCTTCATCTGATTTTCGACAACGAGATGGTGTTGATACGTCCCACCATTTGCCACGATTGAAACCGGTTTATATCGCATTGTACGTGGGTGAAGCAAATCGAATGCGTTCTTTAGCACCCCTGGGATCGAACCCTGGAATACGGGTGTAGCGATAATATAGCCATCCGCTTCATCGAATTTACGAATCAGCTTCTTCATATCTTCGTTATATTCTTCTGCAGGTCGCCCATCGACAAACTGGTGATCGTACTCAGAGAAATTCAATCTCTCTATCTCAAAACCGCAGCCCGTTTCTTCTATATATTGCTGCACAGCTTCAAGTACGACACCCGTTTTGTTGCCGATAATGGTCCCGTCCACAAACAAAACTTTCAAATGACCGTACCTCCTAATGATATTCTCACTCTACATCCTATCAGAAAGAATGGGAATTGACTTGCAATTAGCTTGTTGAATTTTTTGTTAAACTACCTTGGATCGAAGGCGGTGCTTCGCCCGGTATCGGTGACTTTGTTTTCCCCTGATCTTCACTAAATCGCTTTTCTATTTGCTCGTGCTGAACCTCTTCCTCCCCTTTTTCTTCTGCAATCCTTTCCTTAGCACGTTCAATCTGTTTAATCGGGTGTGAGAGCGCCACAATTGTGTCTCCCGCTACCGCCTGCAACTCTTCTGTTGGCGTGTAAAACTCAACGCTTCCATCTTCCCGTAAAATATAGAGAAGCACAGATCGATCATCCCGTTCACGCAAGTATTGTGTGTAACTGTATTGTTTAGAAAGTACCGTTTTGCGGAAAACGTGCCCGGAATTCATACGTTCCTCCAAATCATAAATCGATAACGCGGGTGTGAATAACGTACGTCCACCCGTGACGTTGAACGATTCAACCCCTTCGCCAACATGGAATGATGTTTGGAATAAATTCTCGCGTCCCACGTCGTACAGGAAATCCGCGCAAATGTGGGCATTGTACGTGTCCGCTTTTGTCATCGCGAGCATATATCGATATGGCGTCAAATCTAGCGTATATTCCGTTTGCTCCGTCAGAATATCTCCTACATGACTGGACAAACCAAGCTTCCGTGCATGAGATAACCCCGCCCATGAAGTGTCCATCAGCAACACATCATTACCTGAGTCTTGAATCGATCGCGCAAGTTCTGCCGCAAATTTAGTTCCTCCAACGATTAGGACACCAGATTCATCCGTCGTCGTCAAGTTCAACCGACGTGCAAATGGACCGATTGTAAATCCATGCAACACAACTGTCGAGAGAACGAGCGCAAACGTGAGCGCGGTGAGTAATTCCGCATCCTTGTAGCCATTTTCAAGTAGGATTGAAGCAAAATATCCCGACACTGTGAGCGCCACAATTCCTCGAGGGGCAACCCATCCAAGCAGATTTTTTTCCCTGTTCGATAAATCCGTACCGACTGTAGACACCCAAATTGACAGCGGGCGGACGATGAACAACATCGCCATTACATAAGTAATAATATGCCAGTCGAATATTTCAATGAGTACATGAGGATCTAATGACGCAGTAAGCATCACAAAAATCCCTGAAATGAGTAGCACAGAAATGTTCTCTTTAAATTGACGGATGTCATGAATGGACGTTAAATGCATATTAGCCATCACAATCCCCATCGCTGTTACCGCTAGCAACCCGGTTTCATGCATAAGTTCATCCGAAATGACGAATGCAAATAAGACGACCGCGAAAAGTACGGGGGCTTTCAGAAATTCGGGAACGCCACCCTTTTCAAACGCATATCCGAGAATACGTGCAGACGCCCAACCGATGAATACAGCGAAAACAGATGCAGCTACGAATAATCCAAGTGCTGCGAGGGTAGCTTGCCCATTGACAAATTTGATGAATTCAAATGCAAACACGGCAAGTAATGCGCCAAATGGATCCACGATAATCCCTTCCCATTTAAGAAGTGCTGCTGGACGAGGCTTGAGTTTAGCCTGTCTGAGCATCGGTAAAATCACTGTCGGTCCGGTGACGATGAACAGTCCACCAATAATGAAAGCCACGGTCCAAGACAGTCCCGCTAAATAGTGTGCTGCGAGCGATCCCGTGATCCAGGCAATAAACGCGCCAAATGTCACGATGCGCGTGAGGGGTTTGCTGAACCCTTTAATTTCACGGAAGTCGAGGTTGAGACTTCCTTCAAATAATATAATCGCGACCGCAAACGAAATAATTGGGCTAAATAGTTCTCCCAACGTTTCTTCGGGGTTGATGAATCCGAATACAGGTCCAACGAGCAGACCTGCAATCGCCATGACGACGATCGCGGGAAGGCGATATCTCCAGGCAACCCATTGTGAAAGGATACCAATCAGAACAACGAGCATAAGGTCTGCAGCTATAGATCCGAACATTCGATTTCGCCACTCCTATCGAGTTGAAATTTCGTACTAGTGTACCACACCCACTCTATGAAACAACTTATTTGAGGTTTTCGAATGAAAGCTAGTGGCGTAGATCATAAATCCCTTCCCGCGGTTCAACACTCGCTTCCCCATCACCCTATCTCGTGACCAACTAAAATACTTTTCGCAAATTGATCATAAATCGCTGAAAGTGATCATAAAAAGTGGATTGTGCTCATAAATCTCGGGTTCTGATCATAAACCTTGTAATGTGCTCATAAATACCGAAATATGCTCATAAGCCTTGAAATGTGATCATAAAACCTGAATTATGCTCATAAACCTCCTCCCACGGTTCAACTCCAGCTTCCCCATCCCCCTATCTCGCGACCAACTAGAATACTCTTCGCAAATTGATCATAAATCGCTGAAAGTGCTCATAAAAAGTGGAATGTGCTCATAAATCTCAGTTTCTGATCATAAACCATGGAATGTGATCATTAATCCCGAAATATGCTCTTAAACCTTGAAATGTGATCATAAAACCTGAAATATGCTCATAAACCTCCTCGCACGGTTCAACTCCAGCTTCCCACTCAATTCCACCAGACTTTAATTTCTTTATCATAATAGATCCGCCCTCTTCATAGACTGGGAGGTGAAGAGACTGTGTGGAAAGGATGATTCCTATTATGAACAAAACAAAAAAGCTCATTGCGATCTGTCTTTCATCTACAGAAGAAAAAAATGGCTATCCTTTGCGAAGAGCGTTACGAGTTGCAGAAGAACTTTCTTCAGAAGCAACCATTGTTTTCATTACACAAGTTGCAACTCCCGATATACCAACTATGTATCGGTCGATGGAAGCCAATAATCATCGTACCCTTCTTCAAGTACTATCCTTTTTAAAACCGGATCTACTCGTTCGAGATACGGGTAGTACAATTAAAGAAGAAGTTGAGGCGATCTCTCGACTCGTTCCTGCTAGTTTACACTTCGATGATTTCGGAGAAGGCGGACAGCTAGCCGATTTTGTAATCCAAACATTATATGGAGAAACCGAACATGATGTTACGAGTCCAACCAAAACAGGCATTCAAACGTTTTTACCAGATGCACGCTGTGCGGACTTGCGTTCAAAAAGGGATCAGCATGTATTTGGTGACCCTCCCCGCCTTCTCATCGCATTCGGGGAAAATGATCCTGGCAACTTAACATTTCGTTCTTTCCGTCATGTGATGAATTTACAAATCCCACTCAATGTGACGATTTTGCTCGGCAAGTCCTATGAACACGATGCGAGTACCCTTCAAATGATGGCATTGAGCCGTAGAAATACGACTGTTAAAAAAGCTCCACACGATTTTCTTGACCTAGCAGCAGAAGCAGATATTGTGTTATGTGGTGGAGGGTACATGCCATACGACGTTGCATGTCTCGGAGTACCTTGTATCATACTCGCACAAAGCACCTTCGAATCCGAGTTGCGCTTCCCAATCGACCGCGATGGGTTCACACATTTGGGTCTTGGACGCAAAGTGAAGCAATCCAACCTGTTGAATGCAATCATGGAGCCACTTTTGCACGACTCTCTTCGTAAACGTGACGTCGATCGTCAGCTCGCCTTACCACTTGGTGAGGAAGCAGAAACGGTGTTTGAAACGATCCGTTATCTGCTCGAACATCCGAAACGTGCAGTCCCCGGCAAGCCCTTACCTGATGTGGTAAACTGAGGAAAAGTACACAGGGAGGACTACAATCATGACTAAATCACAAATCGAATCTGAAATCGCAGAACTTAAAATGGATTATATAAACTTACAAGGGGACATCGAAAAACTCGAATCTACAGGTCACGGAGACTCTATCCAAAAAGCAGAGGCACGTCTTGCGAAAATGGAAGACCGTCTTGCAGAGCTTAATCAGATGCTTGTAGCACTTTGACTCTAAAACATTTACAACTAAACTACTCACCCATTAAAAAATCCTCTTACCTGAAATCGGTAAGAGGATTTTTAAAATGTTTTTTGTGGAATTAACCACTCAATAAGACGTCAATTTCAACCACTCTTGTAGCGCATAAATCACACGCTGCGGACGAGTGAATGTATTTTGGTATTCTTCCATATCCAACGTGAACAACGCGTCTTCGTTATTCCACAAACGTTCGAAATACGCATCTAGCTCACCTGCAAGTTCACTATTAGTAGGAGCAATCACATACAGATCATTCTCCAAATTGTAGTTATCGAGGGTTCGCTCGGTTAAATTGGCGGAACCATTTAAAATGTGCATGTTATCATCGCGTTCGATCATGACGAGCTTCGTATGGTACTGACCGACAACCGTGTTGTACCAGCGTACTTCAATCGCACCATCACTGTCTTCGACGAGCTTTTGCACAACAGGTCGATTCGGAAGCCCTGATTTTTGGTTACCAAAAGAATTTTCGTTTGGATCCAAAATAAGTTTTACTTCCACACCACGCTTTGCGGCTTCAGTCACTTCCTTCACGATACCTGGTTCCGCGATGAAAAACATCCCCATCCGAATGCGATCACCCGATTGCGCAGCGGTTAGTTCATCCATCAATACGTCTTTAATCTTCTTCTCGGTTAAATATTGAACAGCGTATTCCCCGTCTTCCGGCTCTTTCGCTTCAATACGAGGTAGTGTTTGCCCAGTCTGTCCCGTTGAATAGTTCAGCACTGCTTCTTCTGCCTCCAATAAATCATTAATAATAGGGCCAGATACTTTGAGTGCGACATTTCCATGGAAACCACTCGCATCATGTGGATTGGACGACGTCACCAACCCCGCTTTTTCCGTGGCAATCACTTTACGGTGATTCGACTTCACATTCAATAGCTCCACGTAAGAAGCTAATCGGAACTTCGGCGCTTCAGAGGCCATTGCATTCGGAATCCATCCTTTTCCACCTATATCTCCAAAGCGGAACAACGTCCGATACAATCCTGAGTAGAGCGGCATAGAATCGCGTAATGGCTCCAAGTCGGTATACACGACTTCCACACCTGCATCCTTTAACTTTCCGAACCATTTCGATTCATAGGACCCATACCCTTTATTAATCGGATCGGTAATGAATACAATCGGCATGTCGGGATAAGCCTTCTTTTTCTCGACCAACTTCTTCGTGATCGTCTCCGCAACCTTCGGGAAATCTAAATTTTCATCCGAATAATGATCCATCAAAAAGAAGTCCAGCACGATGAATTCATCCGCTTCCTCAATCATGGAATATACTTCATCAAAAATATTTAGATCATGTTTCATGTCCTCTTTCTTCTTCGTCTTCGAGTAGGATAAATCCGTGAAAACCTCTACATCATCAGTCCAATGGACGTCTCCTTCGTAATTGACGCCCTTTGGCAATGGCTTGTATGTATGATATAAGATGACAGCAATATAAATAAGAAGAAAGATTGCTAGCGCTAGCCACATAATTTGTTTCTGCTTTTTTGTTAATCTCTTACGTTTCTTTTTTTTCTTAGCCACAGCTTAGCCTCCACTCCAAATCCATCACTATAGCATTCCCTCTCTATGCATCTCACAAACTCCGTACCCATATAAAAAGACTTCCCCTATAGTAGGAGAAGTCCAAAATCGATATTATTACGCAATTACAAGTTCGTTGACAGACTGATCTTGCGTTAATAGTTCTTTTAAATATTTTTTAGCACGGAACAGGCGGGATTTCACCGTACCGATAGAGACTTGCATCATTTCAGCAATTTCAATGAGTGAGTATTGATTGACATAAAAGTACTCAATCGTTGTCTTATATATAGCGTCTAGCTCATTTATCTTACTTTGAACTGCAGCGCGGAGATCTTGTCTCTCAACAATTTCACCTGGTAGTGGACTGCCACTTGGCACTAAATCGAGCAAGGGAATGTCCAAAGTATCCGGCTGGTTCATGACATACTTACTACGACGGACATCTTTACGATAACGATCTCTGAACGTATTCATGCAAATCGTTGTCAGCCAAGCTTTCATACGGTCTACGCCTTCCATACGATCACTCGTGCGGACTACCTTGACCCAAACGTCTTGCATAAGATCTTCAGCCTCTTCTTTATTACGTGTCAATTTCAAGCATAAGTGATATAAGTATCTGCCATATTCATCATGTAATTCATTAAGTGTTGGTTTCATCCGTTAACGCCTCCGTGTTCTAGCTGTTACGTTTAGTATGCACTAGAACAAGCGGCTGAACTATCGGAGTTTCTTTCAGTTACCTTACAAACGTGTAAGGTTGCTGTATATTAGGTTTCATCATCAGTCAGTTCTTCCGGACGGCGAGTGATTCGAAGACGTACGATCCGATTGCGGTCCATCTCTTCGATTTCAAACAACAGCGGACCATACGTGAAACGTTCTCCCTTATCGGGTACGTGGTCCAGCTCTTGGAAGGCAAAACCACCGATTGTATCATTTTCAGTCGGCAAGTCGATTCCAAGTAAGCTCACCGCATCTTCGATTTCAAGACGCCCCTGACATACGAGTGTATCTTCTGTATGTTCATAGACCATCGCGTCTTCTGCTTCGTCTGTTTCATCTTCAATTTCCTGACCGATCATTTCTTCGATAATATCTTCATGCGTTACGATACCGAGCGTTCCACCATACTCGTCCAATACGATTGCCATATGTTTTTTGTGCGCGAGCATCATTTTAAACACTTTCTCGACGCTTGCAGTTTGTACGACAAACAGCGGATCATGGTCAATCATATCTTTGAACGGTTCTTCTGGTGTAATGGACCATTCGATTAACCGCTTAGAATAGAATACACCGATAATCTTATCGATACTTTCTTCATAGATCGGATAACGTGTATAGAAATACTCGAGAACCGTACTGCGAACTTCTTCATAGCTTGAATCGAGTGGCAGGGCAACGACGTCTGTCCGGTGGGTTCCCATGACGTCTGAAACGTCTTTTTCCGGAAAGTCGAGGACTCCTTTTAACCGCAGCGATTCCTCTTGTTGGAACGTTCCTTCAGTAGAAGCAAGGTCGACCATTGAGCGTAAGTCCTCTTTCGTCAGAGTTGCTTCTGTCACGGCACCCTTTGATAGAATGCGGATGAAAAGATTCGTAAAGAGCGCTAATAAGTACGTGAGCGGCGTTAGTAGTTTAACAATAACGCGGATGACTGGAGCAACGGTGTATGCCAATTTATCGGCAAACGTTGCGGCGATAGTTTTTGGTAATACTTCCCCGAAAATGATTAGGACAACTGTCAAAAGTCCAGTGAGTAGACCTACATTAAGGCCTTTGTCGATAGCGATCATGGTTACGATTGTTGGCATCATGATGTTTGCGACGTTGTTACCGATTAAGATTGCTGTAATCATTCGATCTGGTTTCGAAACGAGGGAGCGGAGCCGAATTGCTTTAGGGTCTCCTTGCTCTGCGCGCATCTGGATTTTCATCCGGTTTACGGCAGTAAGTGCAGTTTCACTCCCTGATAAGAAAAATGACATCACCAAAAAGAAAGCAAGTGCGATGAACAAGAGCGATTCCTCCCGAAAATTCCTGGTTCGTTTCGATTTGCATATATAGACGTATCTCTAAGGGTTGAGGTTGCAAACCTAAGACGGCTATAATTTGAATCCGATTTCATAGCTGTTGGAATAGTATAGCATAAGTACCAGAAAGAAAAGGATTCAGAAGTCTCTTTTTTTTGAATTCACTCCAATTCTGCTATACTAAAGTAATCAGCATCGTCACGGTGTACCCAACTTTTTTGGGGGATTAACCCAAACACTGTCGACGAATGATGGGATTCAGCAGGGCTTTCCTAGCTGCAACCTCGCATTTATCCAAACGAAAACGAAAAGGGGTAATTTCATGGCAACGCTTGACCAATTGAATGAGTACTTTGAAAAGAATCGCGATACGCATCTGAATGAGATGAAGGAATTTTTGAGTATTCCGAGCATCAGTGCCTTATCTGAGCACAAAGCCGATATGCAAAAAGCTGCGGAATGGTTATCAAATTCGTTCAAAGAAGCAGGACTTGAAAACATCTCCATCGAACCTACTGCCGGGCATCCGGTCGTTTACGCTGACTGGCTTCATGCAGAAGGTCAACCGACGATCCTCATTTACGGTCACTATGACGTACAACCTGTTGACCCATTGCACCTATGGGAAAGCGCGCCATTCGAGCCAGAAATCCGTGATGATAAAATGTTTGCTCGTGGATCGACTGACGACAAAGGACAAGTGTTCATGCACGTAAAAGCGGTTGAAGCATTGATGCAGTTGGATGGCAAACTTCCACTTAACGTGAAGTTCATCATTGAAGGCGAAGAAGAAGTTGGAAGTCCGAACCTTGTTCCATTCATTAAAGACCATAAAGAAAAGCTCGCAGCAGATACGATTGTCATTTCGGATACAGCCCTTCACGCTCCAGGTCAACCTGCAATTTGTTACGCACTTCGCGGATTGAGCGGTGTACAAATTGACGTCTACGGTGCTAAGAGCGACTTGCACTCCGGCGTCTACGGTGGCGGTATCCAAAACCCGATTCACGCTGTTGCAGAAATTTTGGCGTCATTCCATGACCAAGAAGGAACAATTGCAGTTGACGGATTCTATGACAATGTTCGTAATTTAAGCGAAGAGGAGCGTCAAGCATACAAGGATCTCAACTTCGACGAAGAAACACTTAAACAAGAAATCGGTGCTTCTGAGCTGTTTGGCGAGTCAGGCTATTCGTTCCTAGAACGTACATCTGCCCGCCCGACTCTTGAAGTGAACGGCGTTTTCGGTGGTTTCAGCGGCGAAGGTATCAAGACCGTGTTGCCTGCAGAAGCGGGTGCTAAAATTACATGCCGCCTTGTTCCGGATCAAGACCCAGCGGAAATCGTTGAAAAATTGAAAGCACATGTTGAAAAGCATAAGCCTGAAGGTGTTAAAGTGACGGTCACACCGTTTGACCAGGGACGTCCGTTCATCACACCGTTCGACCATCCAGCACTTACAGCAGCAAGCCGTTCTTACGAGAAAGTGTACAACGTGCCGACTGTGTATACACGCGGCGGCGGATCGATTCCAATTGTGGCCGACTTCGATGAAATTCTCGGTTTACCAGTTGTCCTCATGGGCTTCGGTCTTGAAACAGAGAACTTACACGGACCAAACGAACACTTAACACTTGAGAACTTTGACAAAGGATTGCGCGTGCTTGGTGACTATTACCAAGAACTTTCTACTTTATCTAAAGATGAGTTGAAGAAATAAGATTCTTAATCCCCCTATTGCGATTGTTCGCGATAGGGGGATTTTTAGTTGGATAAAGGGGTATGATTGGCAATACGTCTTCCATTTACTTACTATTGCAACTTGAATTGTGTCTCGTTGCCGATTAATTCATTGATAGTGCTGATTCTTTGTCTCACAGTGCCGATTCCTTACTACATATTGCTGATTTCACGCGCCATATTGCCGATATCCCCAAGCATCTTTCCGATTGCCCCTTTTGACTGGATGAAGAAAGTGAAGCAGGGGTTAAAATACCTCTCCCCATCCGGATGCCACTGTGATTTTATCAACCAAACAAAAAACCTCTTCCATCAAAATGGAAGAGGTGCTCGATTATTCAGTTGGCTCAGCTTGCCAATACGTGACGATGTCTTCAACCGGCGTACGTGGCTTTGTTTTTGGTAATTCATCAAAGTGACCAAACTGAAGCATGCTAATGATTCGTTCTCCTGGCTGGACGCCTAAGGCTACTCGGAACTTAGGGTCATCTAGGAATCCTGGTGTTTTCCAGCATGTTCCTATTCCTTTGTCCCAGGCGAGCAATTGAATATTTTGTATCATCGTACTGGCCGCCGCAAAGTCTTCTAAACGTTGTTTTTGTCGTGCATCTTCTGGAACGATGACAAACATTGCCGCGCTTGCACTAGTATATTTGCTCATTTGTTTTTCAAGGGCTTCATCCGACAACTCTTTCCATTTCGGTACACCGAACTCGCGCAGGACGTCTAAAAATTGCTCGTAGTTGTCTTCTGCAGCGAGTACGAAACGCCATGGATTACGGTTTCCATGATTGGGAGCCCAAATTGCATCTTCTAAAATATCGTCAATTTCGCTTTGTTCAACAGGCTGTCCGTTAAAGCTCTTGATGGAGCGGCGAGAAATAATTGCGTCTCTTACTGATAGTGCTTGTTCATCCATTGTTGTATCCCCTTTTGTCATTGATATTCTTCAGTATACATCATTTCAATAATTGGTTTATATTTTCCATCATGATTTATTAGTTAAGAAAATTCATCGTTTATTCGAAAGAAAATGTATTTGGCGTTTGGTCGATAGGCGTAGGAATCCTTGTAATCCCAACTTCTTCTTTGCACATCGTAGGTATGAGCATTGACGAGTGGTGACGTGCCGTCTTTAGCAGTCACAATCGTTGAATGATCAAAGCGGCCATCTCCTTGGAAGTCATATAAAATGACATCACCTAGGTTCAGCTCTTCAGCTGATTGCACTTGATAGGCAGTCAGTCCTCTCGTTGAACCTCCTAAGTACCAGCGTAGTGAATGGGCTACCGACCAACTAAAACTCCAGTTTGAATTCGTAATCCACCAACCACGATCTCGTACGGGAATGCCATGCATCGGTGCCCCGCCTGCACGCAAGCATTGTGAAATGAAATTTGTACAATCGACATCGAATGAGGGGTACTGCGGATTTCGCCCATCCCACCATTTGTCCGCATACCAGACTGCAGCTTCGCGGTCATACATCGATTCGCCTCCTCACCCTATTCTATGTGGGTGGCTAGGTTTTCATCCTTAAAATTGTACATAAAAAACGCCCGCTAAGCGGACGCTCAACTATGGAGCATACCGGATTCGAACCGGTGACCCCTTCGCTGCCAGCGAAGTATTCTCCCGCTGAACTAATGCCCCGTTGTTTCTGGAAATATTTGTTGGGTATCGGCGTTGCTGAATAACGCTAATTCAGCCTCAATCTGATACAATTAAAAGTATAGCAACATGTGCGTTAGAAGACAATGTTTAGGAGGACGGCTTATGCAACATGCAGAACGCGAACTGACTTCGCCAGTTTCGCTTTGTGACAGCAAGGGGTTATTGAATCCTGAAGCGATTGGCTTTGCTCAGAAGCCGATCGTCCAAAGTAATCTGAAGGGACAGTTCCCCAATAAAAAGAAGTGGAATACGTGGACCGTCTATGGAGAAGAAGTCTTGTTCACTGCGACCATCGCTCATTTTGACATCGGTGCTGTGTGTCTTGTCTATTTCCTGGATTATGAGACGGAACGTTTTTTTGAAAAAAGGATTTCCTTGCCCTTTGCACGTCATATAAAGATGCCTGAATACGTACTCACAGATATTAATTTTTTAGATAACCGCCTTTCCATACATGCTAGCTATACCAATGAGGAGACGCATTTATCTGTTTCCATCCCTGAGTTTGATAACGAAACGTTGCATGCCGATCTTCATATTAGCCACCCTTCAGAGGATCAGTCATTGAATGTTGTCGTTCCGAAAAACCGGAATACCTTTCAATTCACTGCAAAGCATCATACGCTACCGACTTCCGGTTTTTTAAAGATTGGAGATAAACGGTATGAATTCAATCCGGATTATAGTTTTACGGTATTAAACTATACACGTGGTGTATGGCCCAAGATGACGGAGTGGAATTGGGCCATGGCTTCACAACGATCAGGAGGTCGCCGTATCGGATTGAACCTCGGTGGCAAGTGGACAGATGGTACGGGGTTGACCGAAAACGCTGTTTTCGTCGATGGTGTAATGACTAAAATTCATGAAGATGTGATTTTTTCTTTTAATCCTGAGCGTATGATGGAACCGTGGACAATCCATACTAAGTTCACAGATTGCGTAGACTTGACCTTCACTCCTTTTTTCGAACGCGAAGCGAGTTCTCACCGAAGGGGCTTAAAAGCGGATTTCACCCAAATGTTCGGCTACTTCAACGGGAAAGTTCGGTTGGATTCTGGTGAACGGTTAGCTGTTCGCCGCATATTGGGTTCTTGTGAGGCGTTTCAGGCTAAGTGGTAAAACTACTTCCCCACCCACTTTCGTTTAAATTCGTTTGGAAAAAGGTACAGTAGTATCAAAGCAATCGAACTATTCAGAGAGGACGTGAGACGTTGAATAAGCTTGTAGCAATGGGATCTGTTGTGTTTGCGAGCGTCCTATTTGTCAGCGCGTGCGGCAATTCGGGTAAAAATGCCAACCAAGACAATCGGGAAGAAGCAGACATTGTCACGGAGGAGTCAAAAGAAGGTGGCGACCGTGATAACGGTGATGCCTACGGTTTCAACAAATTCGAATTGGAGATCGACGTCGATAACCAAGACGCCATCGATGCGGAGTATAAGGTAGAGAAGAATTTCGATCCGGAGTACCAAAACATTTTGACAAACATCGACTTAGAAGGTGCCAAAGCGATGGATGAGCTGGATAAGATGTTCATCGCTTTAAATTTTCAACATGAAATGTCTGGTGAAGAAGCCCGTGAGAAAATTTTAGAGTACTTCCAGATTGACTTGTATTCAAAGTTTAAACTGGATATCGAGTTTGACGATGGTACAAATTTGAAATTTGAAGATAAACAGTAAATAGTTGATTGAAAACCACCGATTTGGTGGTTTTTTTGTTTTAGCAAGTTCGGGGTAAGGATCCAGTTTATTGGACGAGTTGGAGTGGTAATGCCCACTTCCCTTCCCTAAATGCGCAGCGGAGCGGAGCACACCAATCAGGCTTGGTTTTGAATTAGGAGGAGATGGATTGGTCGCGAGCTTAGATCCGGACTAAAGAAGGTTGGTTGCCGCGGAAATGAGCGGGTTCGGATGCGGAACGATCGGGTTCTCCCGGGAAACGGGCGGGTTCGGACGCAGAACGATCGGGTTCTCCAGGGAAACGGGCGGGTTCGGACGCGCAACGATCGGGTTCTCCAGGGAAACGGGCGGGTTCGGACGCAGAACGATCGGGTTCTCTGGGGAAACGGGCGGGTTCGGACGCAGAACGATCGGGTTCTCCAGGTAATCGGGCGGGTTCAGACGCAGAACGATCGGGTTCTCCCAGGAAACGGGCGGGTTCAGACGCGGAACGATCGGGTTCTCCAGGGAAACGGGCGAGGTTCCTCTTAACGGGCAGGATCAGTACCAATTGAGAGCATTCCTCCCTTCAGAGCACATTCCACAAGAAAAAACGCTCCCGCTAATTGGGGAGCGCCTCGGTGTTATAGCTTAGATTGTTGCAACATCGTATAATACAAGCCCTTTTGACCAATCAACTCTGATTGGCTACCAGACTCGATCAGCTTACCTTGATCCATTACATAAATGATATCGGCCTTTTTCACCGTATTGAGGCGGTGGGCAATGACGAAACTCGTACGACCTTCCATGAGCTTTTCAAGTGCAGCTTGAATTTCTAGTTCTGTGACCGTGTCAATACTGCTCGTTGCTTCGTCCAGCAACAACAATACTGGATCCGCCACAAATGCACGCGCAATGGACAGCAATTGCTTCTGCCCTTGCGAAATTTCGCTCCCATCCGCTGAGAGCAACGTATCGTACCCTTCTTCCAGACGGCTAATAAATTCATGAGCGTTCGCTTTTTTCGCTGCTTCTTCAATCTCTTCATCTGTTGCATCGAGTTTCCCATATCGAATGTTTTCTCTCACCGACGACTCAAACAAGAACGGATCCTGCAAAACAAATGCCGTTTGATTGCGTAATGTTGCGCGTGGAAGCTCGTCAATCGGAATGCCATCTATCAAAATCGTTCCCTTATCCACTTCGTAGAATCGGGCAATCAATTGAACAAGCGTCGTTTTCCCAGCACCTGTCGCACCAAGGAGCGCAGCGGTCTCTCCCGCTTTCACGCACAACGAGACATCCTCCACCGTGTAACCATCCGTTTCGGGTGCATAGCCAAAGGTTACGTTGCGAAATTCGACATTCCCTCTAAGCTGGATATCTCCATTCAACTCTGCTGCGTCCCGTTCCACATCTTCCCCCATAATTGAAAATACTCGTTCAGCACCTGCAATCGCGGATAGGACCGTATTGAATTGGTTGGCTAAATCGTTCAACGGACGCGTGAATTGACGTGCATACTCTGCGAATATAACTATTGTACCGATTGTCACTATCCCGTCACCCCGTAACGCCAGCAATCCTCCAACTCCCGCTACAATAGCAAACGCCGCATTGTTCAACATATTCATCACTTTCGGGATGAAACCTGAATACGTCAATGCCCAAAACCCAGTTCGTTTCAATCGATCACTTTTCGCAGCAAACTCTTCCTTCATCCGTTCTTCTTGAGAGAAAGCTTTTACAATTCGCTGTCCGGACATCGTTTCTTCAATCATTCCGTTCAACTCACCGATTGCGCGTTGCTGTTCCTTAAAAAGAATTCCAGTACGACGAGTGATCCATCGCATCGCGATAAACATGACTGGAACGATCGTCATCGTTAGTAAAGTAAGAAGTGGACTAAGGTAGAGCATGACCGCAAGAGTTCCACCAAGCGTTAATATACTCGAAAATACTTGGATGAACGATGAATTCAACGTCTGGCTAATATTTTCAATGTCGTTCGTCATTCGGCTCATGAGCTCACCGTGCTGACGCTTATCAAAAAAGGAAACAGGCAATTTCTGCAAATGATTAAATAAGCCCGCTCTTAACTTATAGACCGTATTTTGAGCAATGCCGACCATCCAGAAGTTCTGGAAGTACATCGTCAGTGACGTCCCCGCGTAAATTGATAGCAACAAGCCAATTTGCATCGCAAGTCCATCAGTTTTCATCGGAATGATGAAATTATCAATGGTCTGCCCGATTAGAAAAGGACCAAGTAGCGTGAGTCCGGAGCTGGCAAACACTAGGACTAACACTGTTATGAGTAGCCCACGTTGTTCATCTACGAGACGCCACACGTTGAGCAATGCCTGCTTCCAGTCACCCACTTCTTCTTTCTTACGCTTCGTACCTTTTTTCAAATCTTCCCGCTTAATGATCGGTTCGTAACCGAAGGGCTTCCTCACGTTGTTCACCATCGTCCACCACCTCCTCATCCAACTGGGATTCAGCTATTTTCCGATACAATGTCGACTGATTCATGAGCTGATCGTGCGTACCGTACGCCGCCACTTTTCCTTCATCCAGCAAAAGAATGCGATCGGCGCCTTGAGCAGTATGAATTTTTTGCGTGATGACAATCATCGTGGCACGTTCGCCTTCCAACGCTTCCCATAGGGCATTCTCCGTTTTCACATCGAGCGCACTCGTACTGTCGTCTAGCAGCAAAATCGCGGGCTTTCGGACAAGCGCCCGCGCAATGGATAAGCGCTGTTTTTGACCACCCGATAAGTTGACACCTTTTTGCCCGACGCGCGTCTCGTAGTTTGCTGGGAAACGCTGAATCGAAGCATGGATTTGAGCCTTTTCAGCTGCAGCTTCTAATTCGTCTGCCCGTGCTTCCGGGTCGCCCCACGCTAAGTTTTCTCGAATTGTTCCTGTA
Organism: Sporosarcina sp. ZBG7A; assembly: GCF_000813425.1. Classification (GTDB taxonomy): domain Bacteria; phylum Bacillota; class Bacilli; order Bacillales_A; family Planococcaceae; genus Sporosarcina. The sequence continues at coordinate 156,065 of NZ_JWIB01000015.1, read as the reverse complement.
AAGAGGACCGACTGCTGCGGCACGAGGCCGATTGCATTGCGGAGCTCTTCTAGCGGCCAATCTTCAATATTCTTACCATCGAGTAGAATTTCACCAGAAGTTGCGGTGAAAATGCGTGGGATTAAGTTCAACATCGTCGACTTCCCAGACCCAGTCGCTCCCATGACGGCAATTTTCTCTCCTGGATTAATAGTGAAGGAAACGTTCGATAGCACTTGTTCCGGATGACCAGGATAATGGAAAGTAACATTATTAAAGGCCAAGGCTCCACGGCTTTCTTCTTCACTTTCTGAATTTCCAGGAATGATGATTTCACGATCGTCATCTGCAAGCAACACTTCTTCCATCCGTACTGAAGACGATTGAGCTCTTGAGAACGCAACAATGAGGAATGAAAACATCGAGAATCCTCCTGTAATACGGAATGCGTAGTTCACAATTGCAACGATTTCACCGACTTGGGCATCACCTGCACGAACGACTCCGACTCCGAACCATAAAACGAGCATTAAACTACCATTCATGATGAGTAATAAAATCGGCATAATGAGTTCCATCATCCGAAACGCTTTCACCGTATCTTTTCTTAATAAATCTGCGACCTTCGAGAAACGGCTACCTTCATACACACCGCGTAAATACGCTTTAATCAGACGGACAGCTTGAAGATTTTCCTGAATGACTCGATTCACTCGATCCAAGCGACGCTGAACATCAGAAAAGTAGCCAACTCCTTTTCGAGCCATAACAAACAAAAAGACGCATAGAAAAGGAATTCCTATCAACAAAAACGAAGCGAGCTTCACGTTAACGAGCATCGCCATCACTAAACTACCAATTACGACGAGCGGCGCCCGTAGCAAAATCCTGAGACCCATGAACAAAATGTTTTGCGCCATCGTGACGTCACTTGTCAGACGTGTAATGAGTGAGGACGTCGGAAAACGTAAAAATGTCGACATGGAGAATGCCTGAATTTGTTTAAATAGCGCCTGTCTCAAATCGTATCCAAAACCTTGCGCCGCGTGGGCAGCGAAGAACGAGTTTGTGACACCTGATACTAACGCAAGAAGCGCGAGTCCCATCATGATACTTCCGTAAAGAATAATTGTCTCTCGATCACCAACTGTAATCCCGTCGTCAATTATTTTTGCTATAAGGAGCGGCTGAATAAGCTCCACACTTAACTCGATTAACATTAAAATAAGTGCAATCACTATCGGCCATTTATATGGCTTTGCATAGGAAAATACTGTTTTCATCGGCATTGTCCTTCCTGAACTGTTTCGTTTATCGAATTAGTTAATTATTCTTAGTATGCCATATTCCTGAATGACTGTATAGCGATTGAACAGAATTATCTGAACCACATAAATCCTGCTGATTTTTAAAGAATAGATTAAAAAAACACTCTCAAAAGAGAGCGTTCAAATAGATTACGTTTTCACTCGTCCTCCGGCAATGGAGATTCCTGTAACTCCAAGCAGCATCACGACAGCACCCGTAAGTTGCCAAACGCCAAGAACGGCACCGAGCCAGATAACTGATACGATCATCGCCGTCAGCGGTTCGAAACTTGAGAGAATACTTGTTTCAATCGGGGATATGAACTTCATGCTAGCGAGGAACAGCAAGAAAGCTACCGTACCCACGACGATGATTCCAAGCAACATCATTGCAATTTTCCAGTCAAACAAATATTGGAAATCCCGAATCATCATGACAGGGTTCGTAATCAGCAATGCGGCTCCTCCGATAACCATCGCCCAACCGATTGATAGCAAGACGCCCCATTCCTGCATGAGACGAACTGGATAAAGCGTATAGAATGTAAATGCGAATCCTACTGCAACTCCCCAGAATACAGCACTCGGACTTAAACTGAACCCGGATAACGAGCCATTTGTCAGCAAGAGGAATAGGCCACCTAATGTGACAAACATGCCGATGATTTGCGCTACAGGCGGGACGAATCGCTGCCGTATCGAAACGAATAGGATGACGTAGATTGGCGATAGGAATTGGAAGAGTGTTGCAATGACTGCATTACTCTGTGCGATTGCTGAGGTGAATGAAAACTGGACACCGAGCATACCTACAACTCCGAATATTAGCATTTGGCGTGCCCATACTTTTTGGCGCCAAGGTCGTGTCACTTGTTTTCCTTTGATTTTCAAATAAGTAAGTAGCAACAATCCCGCTATGAGTAGTCGAACTGTCAGCAAAAAAGAAACGGACATCTTACTATGCTCAAGCGTCCATTCCATCATCGGACCTGATAGTCCCCATAATGATGCTCCGATAATAATCATCGCTAGTCCTTTTATCCGTTCCATTAATCCACCTTCATTTCTATAAAGTCTACCTATATCAAATTACTCTATTTTTATTTTCATTTATAGGTGAAAAGTTCTTAGTTTTCCTATATACTAGTCTTATGAACTAGTTGAAAGGGGAACGCGGCATGACCATCTCACGAGAACAGAATGATCTAGGCTTACCCGATATCCGTCGCAGTCTCGATCATTACTATATGGTAACCCGAACTGATGCTGAAGGTCTCGTAATTTCGGTAAATAAAAATTTTCTGAACGTGAGCAACTGGACGCCTAAACGAATTTTAGGTAAAACCATTTGGCAAATGTTTGATGAATCCGAGCAAGCACAAGATGCTATCCATATGATTTGGGAACAGCTCAAAGAAGGTAAAACCTGGTTTGGGACTGCTCAAAAGCTGAAACGCTCGGGTGAAACGTACTATACGAATTTACTCGCCGTCCCTTCCATGACAGAGGATGGTATGCTAGAAAGCACTATGTTCCTTGAACTGGATATTACCGAAGAAGTACATTTGAAAGAGCGTCTCGAACAGATTGCATTCATCGATGTAGAAACTGGCTTAATGAGTCGCCATAAGTTAGAAGTCCTTGTGAATGAAATGATCAAAGAAGAAAAAAGTTTCTCGTTTGTCTATTTGTCCATCGATCATTATTACACACTTAAAGAACTTCAGGCGGGAACAGCTGAAACAGAGCTCACCCAAGCCTTTGCAAACCGTCTAAAACGTTACTTCCAAGATAACCCCATTGCACGTGTCGGCGGTAGTCAATTTGTTATACTAACACCTTTTGGCGACTGGTACGTCCAAGGATTCTTGGAGTTCCTCGAGCAACAGCCTATCTATGTGGGCAACGAAGCCTTGCCACTTTCGATAAGCGGCGGGATCGCACGCTACCCAGAAGACCAAAAAAGCTTTGTGAATTTGATCGAAGCATCCGCAATGACGTTGGAGGAAGTCCGGCAGCAAGGCGGCGGTAAAATTGTTTCTTTGTCCGCTTCCTCTCACAAGGTGCTTGACCGCCGTTCTCTCATTAATCGTAAATTGTTAACCGCACTTGACCATAACGCGTTGCAAGTCGTCTATCAGCCGCAATATGACATTGCTTCAGAGAAAATCTCGGTCTACGAAGCACTTGTACGATGGGAAGACGACGAGCTTGGCACTGTAACACCCGATGAGCTTATTCCAATTGCAGAAGCAAATGGGCTAATTGCCAATATCGGTGCGTATGTACTAACCGAAGCAGCACAATTAGCTGTAAAGTTGGAAGAGAAGGAAGGTAACCCCCACGTCTCAGTTAACACATCCGTTCGTGAGTTTTCCAACAACCCGATGAAAGACAACATTCTCAGTATCCTGCAAGAAACGTCTTGTCGTCCCAATCAGCTTGAGTTGGAAATCACGGAGAAGTTCGCGTTCCAAGCTGAAGAAGAGCAATCCATCATTCAGCAGATGAAAGAATTACAAGATGCTGGTGTTGAATTCATCCTCGATGACTTTGGTACAGGCTATGCGTCATTCCGCTATATGCAACATTTGCCGATTTCAAAAGTGAAAATTGACAAAGTTTACATGAACAGCCTGTTGACGCATCCGAAAACGCAGCAACTTGTTGAAGGGATGATCCAATTCAGTAAGTCGATGGGTCTATATACAATCGCCGAGGGAGTCGAACATAAAGCACAATACGACTTGCTAAAAACGATGGGAATCGACGCGGTCCAAGGCTATTACATCGGCGCGCCTGTGCCTGCAGAAACTCTATTGAAATGAACCTAACAAAAAGAGCTTTTCCGAACGCCCTTAACAGGCAAGCGGAATTGCTCTTTTTTATGAAGTAGGTTGTCATTTCGATTTGAAACGTTGCGTCTTATCCCACCCAATCACTTGACGATTCTTTTTCGCTTTCACATACAAAATCAGGCTCCGTACGAACAAATACGAAAATAGCTGAGCATACGTGAAATACATGATGACGCTGATGAACACATTGAGTGGCGTAAATGTTCGCTGTGTCGCTTGGGCGGCAAACAGTTGCGTCGTGTACACAATGTATGCTAGATACCAGATGAACAGCAATGGATACGTATACTCGATATAGAAGATATCCAAGATTCCAAGGGCAAACCACACATACGAAATGATGAGGAACAGCCAAAAGATTACGTAAACAAGTAACTGGTGAATCGAATGGACGAGTAACTTCCCTTTGAAATAGCCTGGTTCCGTTAAGGTCTTTTCAACAATGTATAAGTTCCCTTGTAACCAACGTGTACGTTGTTTTAAGTAGACTCCTAGCGTTTCAGGCTCCTGCTCCCACGTGATGGAATCAGGGACAATCGGTAAATAATATCCCGCCTTCGTGATCCGCAGTGTCAGTTCTGCGTCCTCCGCGATGGCGTATGGATCATACCCACCCAATTCTTCTATGACACTGCGTTTAACGAGCATATTCGTTCCTGTCAAAGAGCCCGTTTTAAACAACTGCCAACGCCCCGATTGCATGAGCAATTGAAACACTTGAAACTCAATTGAAATCATACGGGTCAGCCAATTCTTTTGTTCATTAATCGTCCTCACGTAGCCAACAGCGCCTGCAGACTGCTTGTTTTTCTCAGCCGTCGCAACTAGCTTAATGAGCGCTTCGGAATCAGGCTGATTATCCGCGTCATAGACGCAATAATATTTATTTGAGGAAATACTCAATCCATGGTTGAGCACACGCGATTTCCCACGCGGTTCTCCAGGTGGCACCTGAATATGGTGGACGTTTTTGAAGGTTGCTGCAAAATCTCCTGCAATGTCTCCGGTTTCATCTGACGAATTATCGTTCAACACATATATTTGCAAATTTCCCGGATAATTAAGTGCCGTCATCGCTTCGATCGTATCTTTGATAACGACTCCTTCGTTATGCGCGGGAATTAAGATATCAACGCCAGGATATGACTCCAGTTCCGGAATCTCCTGCCTCTTTAATCGATTGTATAGTCCCGCTAGTGTCAATAGTGAGTAGTAACCTAATAATGTTAAAAACAAAGCAGTTGTGAAAAACAATAGGATTCTTACATTTAAAATTGCCGCTAAGACAAGACCTATAAGAAAAACGATAGCTAAGCTGAGCAGAATTAGGAGACGCTTATTCATCGAATCACCAACAATTCTTCAATGGAATGCTCCCCTTCGATTTGACGGACGTTCCAGTTAATCTGCTCAAATGCACCCTCTTCGATTTGTCGTTGCATTGCTTCTTTTAACCGTCCTTCGACAATCTTGAATCCTTCATCACTTATATTCTGCAATAACACAACAATCGTTTTGTCATCAAAATGCCCTACAAGATCATAATGCTTCCGCAATGTGCCGAAGATGACTGACGAGCAAGCAATCAGTGCTTGTTTGCGTGCCACTTTTCGAATTTCCGATAAATCCACTTGAACGAAATAGCCGGGCTCCCCATGCCGCGCCATTGTAGACAACACTAAGGATGATTGCTTTTCGAATTCTCTTTTCGTCAATACGCCATGTTCAGAAATATATTCTTGTAACTCTTCGAGACGATTTTTCAAGGCTCTATTTTCTGACCGATACGAATACACGTACTTTGCAATACTGTAAAGAGCAAAGAGATGCAGTAAAAATAAAAAATGCGTACCAATGCCGGCCGCTTGCTCACCTGGAGACCATCCTTCTGTAAATGCCCGGTACAAAAAATAGAAGACTGTTGTTAGCGTTAATAATATAAAAGCGAAAAAAGCCATGCGGTCAGTCACCATAAAAAACAGGGCGGCTACTCCAACAAAACCAAGCATTACGTACAATGAATTCTGATCACTTTGCAACCATAGTAACACCACAGCAGATGCTAGCCAAACGGTTGCAGCTACCGGCATTTGTAGTCGTTGCCATAGGGTAACACTCTTCACATCAACATCCCCCCATTTGATACTACTATTAATCTTACTCTTCCCTAATAGTATATTCAAAAACACATGAGGTTTGCTAGTGCTTCTTATGGGAATACTTTGACTAGATACCCTGTTAGGAGGATTTTGCAGATGACAAAAGACAAATACGAAAAGATTGATGAAAACGTAAAACCCCAGACACAGGAACAGCAACCTGGCGTGGAAGAGGAGATGTCACCTCAGCCGATTTACGATGATGAATTGTATAAAGGTTCCGGAAAGTTAGCCGGGAAGAAAACGCTGATCACTGGAGGAGACAGCGGAATCGGTCGTGCAGTTGCCGTCGCTTTCGCAAAAGAAGGCGCAGATGTCGCGATTGCTTACTTAAGTCCTGAAGAAGATGTCGATGCGGATAAAACCGTTGAACTTATTAAGAAATACGGTGGGAAGGCGTTTGCAAAAAGAATAGACATTAGTGAAGAGGAAAACTGTGAAACATTAGTGGACGCAGTCGTTGAAGAATTTGGCGGTCTCGATGTGCTCGTGAATAACGCCGGAAAACAATTCCCACAAAAATCACTGCTTGATATTTCCGGGGACCAATTACGCGAGACTTTTGAAACAAACTTTTTCGGACTCTTTTATTTAACTAGATTCGCTTTGCCACATATGAAGGAAGGAAGCTCGATTATCAACACATCTTCAGTCACCGCTTACAATGGTTCTCCCGGATTGCTTGATTACTCGGCAACCAAAGGGGCTATCACAACATTCACGCGCTCACTAGCATTGAACTTAGCAGACCAAAAAATTCGTGTGAATGCAGTCGCACCTGGTCCGATTTGGACACCACTCATCCCTTCGACGTTCGATGCGAAGACCGTTGAAAAGCACGGAGACGATACACCGATGAAGCGTCGCGGCGAGCCCGCTGAAAACGCACCCGCTTACGTGTTTCTCGCTTCGAACGATTCTAGCTATATGACTGGCCAAACGATTCACGTCGATGGCGGAGATTTTGTTGGATCGTAAATCACTATGAAAAGCAGCGACTTCTGTTGAAGATCGCTGCTTTTTTCATTGGATAAGAATGCAAACTGAGCATAGTGAGATAGCCCACTAAAAACAAGCGCAGCGCACCCAATTAATCCCTTAACGCAGTTGAATTGTGTCCCGATGCCGATTAATTCTTCCATCTTGCCGATTCTTTGCGCGATGTTTCCGATTCATGCCTGGCTCTTGCTGATTCTTCACGACACACTGCCGATTTCCGCCCACATCTTTCCGATTCCCCCTTCCATCTGGCTCATTCTCCAGCCCAAAGGTGGATAAGTCGTTCCAAAAATCTATTTTGCACATATCGAAATAAAATCCCTTGTGGATAACCCCGATTCCATCCCCAATTGGGCATAACTTCGTCGTCACCCGTCGATAACTTTTCAAATCATTCAAATCTTTATCCACAAAAAACCGACAGACGTGTTATTCCGTCTGCCGGTTGTGAATCGTTTCTTATGCTTCTACAACATCTGTTGCAGAATGGCGTTTTTTGAACAACAATGCGAAATAGCCTGCTGTCAACGCAAGACATACGACCATGAATCCAATTAGTATTCCGTTTGAAGTCCATAGATGCGTCATGTCGCCTGTAGAAATTGATGCTTTGAATGCCTGAACAGAGTATGTCATTGGCAAGAATTTATTGAAAATCTGAAGTGGTTCTGGGATCAATTCCAATGGGAACGTTCCCGCGCTTGTTACGAGCTGCATGATCAAGACGAGAATCGCCAGGAAGCGTCCTGCGTCACTGAATACAGAAACAAACAATTGTACGAGCGCGATGAATGTGTAACTTGTAATGATCGCTGTAAGGATGAACAATGGAGTGTTGATAGTATCCATACCAAGCGCGTATTTAATGACAACAACGGAGATCAGCGCTTGAATGAGCCCAACCACTGCAAGCACAGACACTTTACTTGCGAACCAGCGGAACGGACCTGTTGGAGAAATTACTGGTTGAACAAGCGGGAATACGATGGACAGTAACAACGCACCGACGAACAATCCTAGAGATAAGAAATAAGGTGCGAATCCTGTTCCGTAGTTCGGTACTTCATTAACTGCAGACTTTTCTACATCTACTGGAGCAGCTACCATATCATAAGTTTTGTCAGATGGGTTCACTTCAGAAGCGGTATCGTTCGCTTCACTCAATTTCTCTTGAAGTGTGCCTGTTCCTTCGTTCAATTCTTTCGCTCCGTCAGCAAGTGTTGCGGATCCAGTTGCCAGTTCTTGAGATTTAGAAGCAAGTGTTCCTGTTCCGTCTGTTAATGTTTTCGAACCAGCTGATAACGCAGAAAGACCATCGACCAACTTCCCAGATCCTTCTTTTGCAGCTGTTGCGCCTGTAGCAAGTTTATCCACACCTGCATTTAGCGCGCTATTTCCTTCAGCAAGTGCTGATGAACCTGCGAGCAATTGCCCGGATTTACTGTTCAACTCGTTAACGCCTGCAAGTGCCTGTGAGTGTGCCCCAGCTAATTGACCCGCGGCACCATTCAACTCTTTCGCTCCCGATTGTAGCGCTGCGGTTCCTTGCGATAACTCACCAAGTCCGCCTGCCACTTGGGCACTACCTTGTTTCAATTCACCAAGGGCACCTTGCAATGCCGCTTTTTGTTCTTCAGGAAGTGAAGCTAAAATTGGCGCAAGTTGTTCAGACAATTGTCCAATTCCCGCATTTACTTGCTGCGCACCGCCTGTTAATTGACCAGCTGCAGCATTGAGTGAACCGGATTTTTCAGCTAAGTTGCCCACACCTGCTCCGAATTCTTTTTCTTTTGCACCAATCTGTTGATAACTACTTGCGAGCTTACCAACACCTTGCGTGTATTGAGTCAGCCCTGCATTCAAATCACTCGCACCCGCAGATGCTTTTTGAGCGCCGCCTTGAAGTTCACTAACACCTGACGACAATGTTCCAAGACCTGAATTTAATGAAGATGCCCCATTTGAAGCTTCGATGACACCTTTTTTCAACTGATCAGAGCCATCGGCAAGCGTTACGGTACTCGATGCAAGTTGTGCCAAGTACCCTTTTAAATCCTCTGTTCCTGAAACAAGCTTGCCAGAACCGTCATGCAGTTTTCCTGCACCGTCAGCCGCATCCCCGAATCCATCGCCCATTTCTTTGATGGAGTCGAAAAGTTGTTCCGCATATGTGGCCGATACATTTTCGTTCACTTCCGCTTTGATGCGATCCATCGCCGTTTCTCCGATTTGTGCAGAGAGGAAGTTGAAGCCTTCGTTTGGTTTGTAGACCAACGCTAGTTTCTCAGGTGTTTCATCCAATAAAGTTGTTGCGTGTTGCGAAAAATTATCCGGAATTTCGATTGTCATGTAGTAATCCTGATTCGTGATACCTTTTTCAGCCTCAGATTCAGAAATACTTTGGAAGTCGAACTGCTTACTATCGACGAGTTTGTCGACAAGTTCTTTACCAAGATCGAGTTCAGTTCCTTCAAATTCGGCACCTTCATCCATATTTACAACCGCAACTGGCAGTGCATCCATGTTAGCGTATGGATCCCAAAACGCCCACAAAAACATCCCTGCATATAATACCGGTATGAATAAAATTGCAATCATAGGCACAATCATTTTTCGCGTGCGCAATAACTGCTTCCATTCCGCTCCTGTCATCGTCTTCTTCATTTTTTCTCCTCCTTGACTGGTTGACCACTTTGGATTTCTGGTCATTGATTCTTAAAAAAAGAAGTCTCAAATTAAGAGACTTTTGAAAATGGTACTACTCAGTAAATCGATGATCTCGGTTTGATCCAACTCTTGATGGTGGGTTTTACCCCAGTCTACAACGAGTGCCATATACGATTTAAACAGCAAATACGCGACCATTTCAACATTACATGGTTTGACTTCACCGCGATTAATGCCTTTTTGGATTTTCTCAGCAATGAATTTCACAATCTGTTTCTCGATATCTACGAGGACTTCTTGTACGGCAGGCGTCCGGATTTCTTTTCCTTCATCAATCAGTTTGGCGTATAGTTGGTGCGTCGTTCTAAATTTCAAAATCGACATAAGACGAGCATGCGCATTTTCTTCAAATGTAGCCCCTTCAATAGCGGCGGCTTCCGCTTCTGTCCTCATCTCTTCAATCATTCCGACGACAATGGCGTTAAACAGTTCTTCTTTGTTCGCGAAGAATGTGTAAATCGTACCTTTCCCAACGTTTGCAATCTTAGCGACTTGGTCCATCGTGGTCGCTTTGTAGCCAAACAGTGAGAAGGATTTTGCAGCGGCTTCCAAAATCTCCGTTCTGCGATCCATGTGCCCACCTCTTTCATTGTAAAATGACCGTAATTCAATTATGGTCATTTGGTCACTCCTTATAATACGCTCCCTATAAATAGATTGCAAGGGTTTTTTGATCAAATTCTTAAAAGAAAAAACGAAGGACGTGTCACGCCTTCGTTTCCTATATTCCATTAAACTTGAGTCGTTTTGTTAGGATTGATGAATGACAACAATTCCTCTGCGGTTGTGAAACCGAGTTTTTCTATAGAACGCGCATCTAAGAAATAATCTTCTCCGACCATGGTTCCTGAGAGGGTGATAATAGAATCAGCCACTGGCGTCGGCAAACCGATGTGCTTCCCGAGCGAGTGAAGTAGCCCAAGGCCCATTGGCACGTCTTCTGTAATGTACCGATTGTTGACGGATTTTGTATGCAAATCCTTAACACTGTCTGCGTAGATAGCAAATGCCTCATCATCTGACTGGGCTTCAGGATCAGTGAATGTGCGCACTTTGAACTCTTCGATGTATGAACGGCGTTTCGAACCGATTTTCTCAAGCATATCCATTTTTTCCTGATCCAACTCGTGTGCCACTTTCCAAGTGGACGGCGTAAATCCTTCCGTATACATCGAAAACTGACCTTCCGAGTTCTCAATATATGCTGCGTTAAGCGCAATCCCGACTGTGTGCATAATGAGGTTCGGGTTGTGGAGTGCGACTTCTGCAATATTTTCACGTGGGATGCAGTTGCCTAGAATCGGTTTTAGCGTATGGCATGCCTCTTGAACTCGATCTGCCGGAAGGGATGCAATCGGATGACCGTAGTTCTCTGAATACAACGTGACCTCACCTGGATTTGTGATTCTACAGCTGTATGGCAACGTTTCGCCTTCAACAAATAGTGGTGCATCTTCAGTTCTGCCAATTCGTTTCAATTCGTTCAAAAAGTAAATGCTGCCGAGATACCCCGGACAAATGTAAACGGTTTGTTGCTTCTGTAAGTGTGGAGCTAGGGCGCTCGCGAGGGACTTGTGGTAATTCGAGACGTAATAAATGAGGATAATGTCTGCTTGTGGTATAACTTCTGCAGGATTGCGTGTCACAGCATGTAGCGGAACGGTTTGCTGTTCGCCCCCCTCTTTCAATGTGATGCACTTCGTTTCTTCCAATTTAGCAAAGTGCTCGTTTGGCTGATTGCTTAGCTTCAACATACTCACTTGGTGACCATCGCGCGCTAGACAAGCAGCCGCGGTAGAACCTCCGTGTCCTGAACCAACAATCGTAATATTCAATTATATCTCCCCTTTCTTGTGAAATTATTCACAATGTAGAACAAAAAAATGTTGATTGATCTCAACTACTCTATTTTATCATAGTTTCCATTAAAAAACTATTTTGCTTGATTTGTCTAAAAACAAAGCGTTCTTTGCGGACAAAAAGTCCCGATAACCCCACTCGGCTTCGAGACTTTTAGCTACTAGTCTCCTTGTACAGGATTGGCAATCTTCCCTGCAAACAACAATACGTCCGCTTCTTTGTCACGAATTGTGATGAAGAACGGCTTATCCGCTGTGAATTGGAAAGGTTCTCCCATTGGTGCAGATACCGTATCCATAGCGATGGATGTGACGGCTGCTGCCTCTGTCCCTTTTTCATCCACAGAAAGATAGGTTTTCTGCAGCACCTTGCTTACAAACAATGGATTTTCATCCTCTACTACTAACTTAGATAATTCCGCGCCTTCACCAAATGCTTGCCGCATCCCTAATTCCTGAAGCACATCATTCAGCAGAATTTCATAATCGAGCTGGAACTTCGGTAAACGGACTGTACCGAGTCGTGTTTCAAACGACCCCTTCCAGTTCGTACGGTTTTCTGTAGTCCATGAAAAGAGGAAATCGTCGAGATTCTGCCCCTCTTTCGGGACGTAAATGTCCATCGTCATCTTTCCTTCGTCTCCGTAAGGGAGTGAAACTGCCTGGAACTGATCTGTTTCCAAATAAGGCAGCTCCTCATTCAATTGCATGAATGGAACTTTCGTAAGATTTCCATCTGTGCGCTTGAAATCGTCGTCTTCTGTTGCATTTTCATTGAACGGATAGGACCAGGATGCTTTGAAATAAACAGCATTCAACAGATACATAACTAAGCTATCATCGAGAGGCGCTTGGACAATTTCGTCAATCTTTCCGTTTGTTGCTTGCTGAACCCACTCGTTCATGCGATCTACGGATTTCGAGTCGGTGATGTCCATATCTTGAGCCTCAGCTAAATAGTAGTCTTGTGTAATTTGCTTGAATCTTTCTTGCAACGTGAACCTATCGTTCACCCAAATTGAATTTGCCGTCTTGAGTTTTAACTCCTCGTCTGAACGTTGGAGGTGGTCCAACAATGATGCGTTCGCACGGTTGATGGACTCCGTATCCATTCCCATCACTTGCATCGCATCTTTAATTTCGTCGCGAGTTTGTCCATCCGCTCCGTTTTGAAGCATGGATAATGCCATTAAAAGACTGACTGGAGACACGAATACATTGCCGTCATCATTCGGCTCCGCTTTCGTGACCAGTTGCGCTCCAAGTTCGTTTGTCGGCTCGCTTAATTTCAAGTAATCGTCTTCTCCGAAAGAAACGGCAACTTTATCTGGCTTCGGTTCTTCTTTTTTCATTGGAGCAGGCACCATTCCACACGCCGATAAGACAACCACAGCACTGACTGCCACTGCGAGTACAGCTTTTTTGTACATTGGTCTCATCTCCTTTACTAGATGAGTCGGTTTTGAATCAGACAAGTTACACGTCTTCGTCACATGGCCAAGATGGCAACATGTTGCTAAGAGGCTTGTCTTGTCGGTATCCAAGCACATACTCTGCTTGCATGATCGTATGGATTTCCCGTGTTCCTTCATAGATGACTGGTGCTTTTGAGTTGCGTAAGAATCGCGCGACCGGATAATCGTCTGAATATCCATATGCACCATGGATTTGGAACGCATCGTCTGCGGCTTGATTGGCAAAATCACACGCTTGCCACTTGGCTAACGACGTTTCCCGAGTATTACGTAGCCCGGCGTTTTTCATCTCCCCGGCACGATAGACGAGTAAGCGGCTCATTTGATAACCCGCTTCCATCCGTGCGATCATCTGCTGGACGAGCTGATGCTGTCCAATCGGCTTTCCGAATGTACTGCGTTCTTCACAATACGTAACACTCGCTTCCATACACGCCTGAATTAAACCGACTGCACCTGCAGCAACGGTGAAGCGTCCGTTATCCAATGCAGACATCGCAATTTTGAACCCTTCGCCTTCTTTTCCAAGCAAGTTGGAGGCAGGAACGCGAACGTCTTCAAAAAATAGCTCACCAGTGTTTCCGGCTTTAATGCCATATTTATTTTTGATGGCTTTGGATGAAAATCCGGACATCGTACGCTCGACGATGAACGCAGAAATCCCGTGATGTTTTTTCGATTTATCCGTATAGGCGAAGACGAGGAAATGATCCGCACTGTCGCATAGTGAAATCCACGTTTTCTGCCCATTTAGCACATAATCTTCGCCATCATGGACAGCGGTAGAAACCATCGCAGCCACGTCGGATCCTGCACCAGGTTCCGTCAGTCCGAACGCGCCGACTTTCTCTCCTTTAGCTTGGGGAATCAAATACTTCTGCTTCTGTTCTTCCGTTCCCCATTGCAGCAGAGTCAACGAATTCAGCCCCGTATGAACGGATACCGCGGTTCGGAACGCGGTATCCCCGCGTTCCAGTTCTTCACAAAGAATAGCGAGTGCATTATAGTCCATGCCGCTACCACCATAAATTTCTGGAATACATGTACCCATGAACCCGAGGTCTGCAAGTTCTTTCCAGACCACGGGATCGAAACCGCCTTCTGCATCCCATTTTGCGATATTCGGTAGGATTCGATCATCGACATAACGTCTCACTGTTTTACGCAGCAACTGCTGTTCTTCCGTTAAGTTGAAGTCCATCTCTATTCCTCCTTGCATCCCGCAAATTAAAGTGCGGCTTCACCGGTGTGAATAGTTTCCGTAATGTGGACGCCGCGTTTGCCCATCTCTTCAATATAGAGATCTCCTGGAACGATCGATTCAGGTGGATAAACGCCACGTTTTGTAATGGTACCTCCACCAATCATTTGTGCGACAACGGAAATCGTATTCGCAGTCGCAAGAGCCATTGCGGTTTCATTCATATCAATATCTTTGGTTACAGTCATGTTATACTTATAAGTCGCTGTCATGCCGGAAGCTTCCCCGCTTACGAGAACGCGTAGCAAGACGGCATCTTTTTTGTCACCAAGCAGCATTTGGGGTGTGAGATGCTCACGCATGACATCGCGAACACGTAACGGTTTTCCATCAACTTGGATGGTCGATTCACGTGATAACAAGCCAAGGTCTACGAGCAATTGGAACTTTTCTGCGTGACCTGGATAACGTAGTGTCTTGTACTCAAGCGTTTGAACGTCCGGGAATGATTCTATAAGTGTGGAAGTTCCGCCTGATGTATGGAAGGCTTCCATGTCGCCGAATTCATCAAAATGAACGGTTTCAATTTCCGAGAGTGACGGCAATTCTAGAACTTTTCCGTCTCGTATCACACGTGAAGAATCCGTGTAATGGTCAAACACGCCTTCTAATGAAAACACAATGTTGTAGTTAAGTGGAGGTTCTGGATTGACGGGGATGCCCCCAACAAACAAGCGGATGGACTCGACTTTATCCAATTTAGCAGCCCCATGACCTGTTAGGATGTTGATCATCCCAGGTGCGACACCTAGATCTGGGATAAGCGTGACGCCACGTGCTTCTGCTTGTTCTTTCATTTGTAGAACCGCATCTGTCGCACCACCGATGTGTCCGCCGAGATCTACACTATGGACGCCAGCTGCAATCGCGAGTTTTGCGACCTGCTCGTTGAATGTATAGAACAGTGCATTGATAACGACGTCACCGAGTGAAATGACTTCACTCAATTGCAATTCATTACGAGCATCGAGTACTAAAATACTGAGTTTGTCGGACAAGAGTTCATCTGCAAAATGTTCTGCTTTTCTAACGTCTTGATCCGCTAAATAGACAGCTGTCACCTCATCATTTTTCACCAAGTCTCGAACGGCTTCTTTACCCATTAACCCTGCACCTAATACGACGACTTTCATCCAATCATCCTCCTTTTAGTTGTTATCGATCTGGGCCCGCTGCAACTTACCGCTAAAATCAACGTAAATGCTCTTCCACTCAGTAAAGACGTCAAGCGCCGCAACGCCTGAGTCCCGGTGGCCATTTCCTGTTCCCTTCGTTCCGCCAAATGGCAAGTGGATCTCCGCACCAGTTGTTCCAGCGTTCACGTAGACGATTCCTGTATCAAGGTCACGTTGTGCTTGGAAAATTTTGTTGACGTCTCTTGAGAAAATTGAGCTGGACAAGCCATATACCACACTGTTATTCACTTCGATTGCTTCTTCTAAGCTACTGATTTCAATGAGCGAAATGACAGGTCCGAAGATTTCTTCTTGTGCAAGGCGACTATCCGCCGCAACGTCTGTGAAGAGTGTCGGTTCAAAGTAGTGTCCACCTGTGTAATGACCCTCTGTCAGCGTATTTCCACCTGCCAGTAGTTTTGCTCCTTCTTCTTTTCCAACGTTGACGTAATAGCTGATTTTCTCGAGTGATTTTGCGTTAATGACAGGACCAATTTTGTTCGATTCGTCTGCCCCATCGCCAATCGTCAAGCCTTTCATGGCTTCTAGCAACTTCTGCTCAAGTTCCTGCTTTATATCCGTATGCGCGATGACCCGGCTACATGCCGTGCAACGCTGACCCGCGGTACCAAACGCGCTCCAAAGGATGCCTTCAACTGCGAGGTCAATGTCCGCGTCGTCCATGACGATAATCGCGTTTTTGCCGCCCATTTCAAGCGAGACTTTCTTCAAATGACGACCGCCCAGTTCCGCGACACGTCTCCCTGTTTCCGTTGAGCCGGTGAATGAAACAACACGGACATCCGGATGCTCAATCATCGCTGTTCCAACTGTGCCGCCGCTTCCGAATACGACGTTGGCCACCCCGGCAGGCAAGCCGGCTTCCTCAAAGATGAGTGCCATTTCATACGCCATCATCGGTGTTTCAGTCGCGGGTTTCCAGATGAATGTGTTGCCCGCAACGATTGCAGGGAACGATTTCCAAGTGGCAATCGCAACCGGGAAATTCCACGGGGTGATCAACCCGACGACGCCGATTGGCGCACGGACACTCATCGCGAATTTGTTATCAAGTTCAGATGGCACTGTTTCACCGAAGAGACGGCGGCCTTCGCCTGCCATATAATAGGCCATGTCGATGCCTTCTTGGACTTCACCGCGCGCTTCTTCTATGACTTTCCCCATTTCTTTTGTGAGTACTTGAGAAAGATGCTCTTTCTTTTCTATCATGATGCGTCCTATTTCATATAAGTAATCTGCCCGTTTAGGTGCAGGAACCCGTGCCCATTTCTTTTGAGCGGCTTTCGCTGCTGCGACTGCTTGGGTGACGTCATCTGCTGTAGATAGACGCACGTCTGCAATTGTTTTTCCGTTCGCTGGGTTTTTTACTGCTGTATAGTCTGCTCCTGTATCTGTTCCCCATTGTCCATTGATGTAGTTGTTCAGTTTCATTGCTGCATTCCCCTCTCCAAATAGGTTGATAGATTTGTAAGCCCTTTCATACTCTATTCGACAGCAACTAGATATTTCCTTTCATTTGTATTTCGAAGATTCTGATCCCACTATTCATGTTATGAGCATTTTCACAAGTTTATGATCACTTTTCAAGGTTTATGAGCACTTTCACGAGCTTATGAGCACTTTTCACGATTTATGAGCACTTTCACGAGCTTATGAGCACTTTTCACGATTTATGAGCACTTCCACGAGCTTATGAGCACTTTTCAAGATTTATGATCACTTTCACGAGCTTATGAGCACTTTTCAAGGTTTATGATCACTTTCACGAGCTTATGAGCACTTTTCAAGATTTATGATCACTTTCACGAGCTTATGAGCACTTTTCAAGGTTTATGAGCATCAAATGGTATTGTTCAGCTATCCCGTGAACGGATTCCATTCAAAAAGCCCTTTACTGGAGTTTTTTCCAGTAAAGGGCTTTCGATTATGCTTATTTGTTATCTAGTGGTGCTTCAACTCGTGCTTCAGCTGGTGATTCAGTCATTGCTTGTTCACTGAACTGCGGTGGTTTGACACGTTTGATGAAGAACGTTAAGACAAGCGCCACTCCAGCAATTATCGTGGAGATGAAGAACGAATGGTTAATACCCTCCATTTGGGCTTGCTGACCTACTTGCACTTTGAATGCTGCCAATCCTGCTGCATCCGTCGGGATATTCCCTGAAGCGGCTGCATCTTGCGCGATTTGGGCACCAGACGATTCAGCGCGTTTCGTCATCACGGTTAATAAAATTGCGGAACCAATCGCACCGGACACTTGCTGAACGGTACTGTTCATCGCCGTACCATGTGGATTTGAAGCCATTGGCAACTGGTTCATACCATTCGTCATAATCGGCATTGTAACCATCGAGAGTCCGAACATCCGAGCTGTGTAAATGGCCATCAATTCGTAATAACCTGTATCCATTTGAAGCTGGCTGAGCATATATGTTGTAAGGACTGTAATTGAAAGACCCGTAATCGCGAGTCCTTTTGGTCCGTATTTATCAAACAACTTCCCTGTAATCGGGGACATGAATCCCATGAGAACTGCACCCGGTAACATGAGCAATCCAGAATCGAGTGGTGAAATGTGACGCACACTCTGTACGTAAAGTGGTGTCAGGATCATCCCTGAGAACATCGCCACTGATACGACAACTGAAATTACAGAAGACAAGGCAAACATCGGATGTTTGTAGATACGGAAGTCGAGCATTGGTTCTGATTTCCGTAATTGGCGCGTAACGAATACGACTAGAGCGATGGCTCCGATGATGATCGGACCAAGGACCTCAAGTGCCGTCCATCCTTTACTTCCTGCCGAGCTGAAGCCGTACAACAAGCCACCAAATCCAATACTTGAAAGGAAAATTGAAAAAGTGTCCACTTTCACTGGTTTGTTTGGTGTGATGTTACGAAGTTTAATCATTGCAAACACGATTGTAAATAATGCGATTGGCAAGACGATGATGAACAACGCACGCCATGAGTAGTGTTCAACGACGAATCCTGAGAGAGTCGGTCCAATCGCAGGAGCCGTAAACATGACGAGTCCAAAATAGCCAAGTGCCTGCCCGCGTTTTTCAATTGGAAAGGCAACGAGCATAACGTTCATTAGTAGTGGCATAAGCAAAGCGGCACCCGCTGCTTGGATCATCCGTGCTGCTACTAGTAACGCGAAGTTCGGCGTGATAATCGCCAAAAATGTCCCCAAAGAAAACAGAGTCATCGCTGTCAAGAATAGATTACGGTTCTTGAATTTGAGAATGAAAAAAGCACTGGCTGGCATCATAATACCGCCGACAAGCATGTAGCCAGTCGTTAACCATTGCACTTGAGAAGGCTCTATCTTAAATTCATCCATAATTGTAGGGAGCGCAATATTGAGCAATGTATTGTTTAGTATTGCGACAAAGGCACCTATGAATAGGATGATGATTATGCCATACGGTGGCTTTTCATGCATTTTCTTAATATGGTCTTTAGTTTCCATCTATTAATTCCTCCATTTAACTGTTAATTCCTTACTTAAAAAACATCATGAAGAACAGTTTATACTCATAGTCCAAAAAAATCAATATAAAAATATTAATGAATGAATTTCATTGATAAATGTACATTTTGATAGTAGACTGTCGGTATATTAACTAACAAAAAGGTGATGTAATGAACGAGCGGAAATTGAAAGTCATTCTAGCTGCGCAGCAAGTTTTTCAAGAAAAAGGGATTGTTGCAACTTCAGTTCAAGATATCTTAAATGCAGCAGGTATTTCCAAAGGGACATTTTATAACTATTTCACATCTAAGAATGAATGCTTGTTAGCAATTTTGGAAATGGCAAATGAAGAATCGATTACTAGACGACGAAAATTACTTCTTGGGCAAGACCGTACGGATAAAACAATTTTCGCCTTGCAAATTGTAACCCGCGCGCATGTCGATCGAGAACGTAATTTACTTCCTATATATGAGGCAGTTTTCTTTTCTAACGACGACGAAATGAGATCTTTTGTTAAGAAACAGTATCTTTCTGAAATCTCCTGGCTATCAGGGCGATTGCTCGAAGTATATGGTCCTGAATCCGAACCATACAACGCGGACGGTGCAGTGATTCTTGTCGGCATGATGCAACACATTCATCATTTCGTAAAGATTGGTGGTCGAGAAAAAAATGCATTCCATTATGATCAGCTCGTTCCATTTGCCATTCGACGGCTTGATGATATTATGGCCGGAATGATATCGAGTGGTGACAAGTTGCTCGGAAAGGCTCTTCTAGAAAAGTTAACGTACGCGGACAATGAAGATGCTAAAGAAGTGTTAATGAGTGATTTACGTACCATGCTTACTCGTTTCGAGAAGGACCGGGAAGAAAAAGGAATAGAATATATAACGTTTCTGTTGGAAGAACTCGTTACTGGAAATAGTGGTCCAACAATTCTGGAATCCGTTACGACTTCGTTCCTAGCACATTATTCCACTACAACTTATGCTGATAAAATCTCTAAGTTGTGTTGCCAAATTAAAGTAGTGAAAGATCTTCGCGCAAAAGGTTCATGCCGCACAAATAATTGAAACCTTCCCCCTGTCAATAACGTATAACTGAGTAACAAATTTGAATCTCGGAGGAACTGACAATGAACAATCACGAAATCGATTACAAGATTCACGGCGATGATATGCAGTTTGTAGAAGTTGAGCTAGATCCGCAGGAAACTGTCGTAGCAGAAGCCGGTGCGCTCATGATGATGGAAGACCACATTGAAATGGAGACGATCTTCGGTGATGGTTCCGGCAGTGGTGGTGGATTGTTCGGCAAAATCATGGGAGCAGGAAAGCGTGTGCTAACAGGTGAAAGTTTGTTCATGACGACATTCACAAATACTGGCTCCGAAAAGCGTCATGTGTCATTCGCCTCTCCTTATCCTGGAAAGATTATTCCGATGGATTTAAGTGAACATAGTGGGAAAATAATTTGTCAGAAGGATGCGTTTCTAGCAGCAGCTAAAGGTGTATCTGTAGGAATCGAGTTTCAGCGGAAGCTCGGCACGGGCTTCTTTGGTGGTGAAGGGTTCATTATGCAGAAGCTGGAAGGCGATGGTCTAGCATTTGTACATGCAGGTGGGACAATCATTGAGAAGAAACTACAGCCAGGTGAATCATTGCGTGTCGATACAGGCTGTCTTGTTGCGATGACGCATGATGTGGTTTACTCAATCGAGACGGTCAAAGGTGTGAAAACTGCACTTTTCGGTGGAGAAGGATTGTTCTTCGCAACGCTTCGCGGACCAGGAACTGTATGGATTCAATCACTTCCGTTCTCTCGTCTTGCGAGCCGGGTATTCGCTTCCGCTCCTCAAGTGCCAGGAGGCAGTTCTAAAGGCGAAGGTAGTGTCGCCGGTGGATTGTTCGATTTATTAGGTGGAAAATGAGTTTTAGATGATAACGAAAAGCTGCCCGCAAATGCGGACAGCTTTTTCTGTTGACTGTTTATTGGAATTTATGAGCAGTTTCCTAGTTTTATGAGCACTCCATGTCATTCACGATGGACGACACACTAAACGTCTACTGTCAGAAGAGGTTTTGCACTTAGTGCACTTTACCAATCAAATCTTTCACGTTCTTCACTGCCAGTTTGCAGTACCTTTTTTGATACCTATCTCCCATTCCCCAATGGGAAGGAGATTAATTGGTGGCGCTTCGCTTATTTTTTCGGTTGATTGCTTTGATCTTGTATATTCAGGATTGAGCTGGTGTGCCTACTGAATTTATGATCATATTTTTGAGTTTTTGATCACTTTTCATAGTTTATGAGCACATATCTGAGTTTATGAGCACTTTTCACACTTTATGATCACATTCTCAAGTTTAAGAGCAGTTTCCCAGCTTTATGATCACTTCCCGAGGTTTTATGAGCACTTCGCACGCCTCATTCGAACTCTTTCCTTCACCCATTCCCCATCATAAAAGATTAATTGGCAGCGCCTTGTTTACTTTTTTCCAATGTTTCCTTCAAACCACTCGGTCCATTCAACAACAACCAAATATAGCGCGATTCCTCTTTACTGCCAGGTTCGAGACGCTGTTGGCGTGGATATTCAATCGTTTGAGCACGGAACGCCATCAAGTGCATGACGTTGCCATTTGCTGCAGATGCTTTCTTCAGAATATCTGCCTCTTCTTCAGACTCGCCGCCAGATGCTTCGTTTTCGAACTTCCAATCCAAGTATAAATACGTGGCATCATTTTCAGAACCGCGCTCGTAGCGAACTAATAACTCTCCTGCTTCATTGAAGCGTCCAGCGTGGATCAGCGAAGCAATCGCTTCATAGCGAGCTCCTTGGTTGTCTGTCGTATTCATGCGGACGAGATCCAAGAACACCTCGGCGGCTTCGTTGAACTCTCCGTGCATGAACAGATGCGTACCGTATGCAAATGCAGCACGCATGAACGGTCGATTCGGAATGTTTTGCCACGGATTCTCGCCCGCTTCAAAACGTTTACTCGCCTCTCGGATTGCCCGCTCATAAAGCTCGCTCGCCTTCTCTATGTCCTTTTCCGTTTCTGCTTTTAGCAATAGCCCATCAGACAAGTCCGGTACAATGGACAACGCAGAATCGGCTAATTTCCGGCGCGTTTCTTCGTCTTCTGCGCCAAACGCTTCATAAGCAAGTCGCTGTGCACGTCCTTCATCCACCCCTGGACGTCGCTCAGGTTCAACAACACCTGAAGTCGTCATCGCGGTTTCCCACAACTCCGATTCTGTTGGTCTTGGGTCTGTACCAATCTCGTAGATAGCAGCGGCTGCAGCATCTCCGTCTGTCATCATCGCATCATATAACTCTCTCAACTCTTTCGAGAAACGGTCAACCGCGTCCGTATCTTCTGCCGGTTCAAGCGTAGTCTCTTGTTTGACCAGTGATAATGATTGACCGACTTGAAGCGATGCCTGTACAAACGCAGACACATCCAGTTCAGCATCCCCTACAACTTCCGTGTTCAAAAAGTATGCAACCGCCAATTTCTGAAGCATTTCTCTGACATCTGCAGGCTCATCTGCTTTCGCAAGATGTTCGTCAAGCTGCTTCAATGCAGTCAACTGCGCCGGTGCGAGTACATCTTCAATCATTTCATTCATCGAAGCCATACTGCGTTTTACGAGCAGTTCATAGATTTCAAGCGTATGCTTGCGGACGAAATCTGCAGGCGACTGATCAGATGATTTCTCCCATAGCTCAAGCAATGATTTTTTCGTCTGTTTGCTCCATTTAGCTAAAAACAGCATAGATGAAACCGGTGCGATCGACTTGTCACCACGGCGGGTATCCGGAAGTACAACGCCAAACACTAATGTACCTTCATCTGCAGGCATCCCTTCGATGCGCGCCAATTCAATTACATCGCCAGTCAATAACTTTGTAATCTCCAACGCATTTGGCTTCGCCGCTGTAATTTCACCAAGTAGCATAAACGGCTCTTCCCACTTCTTAAGAACGTCCTGTACCGTTCCACGGGCCGCAGCGATTTGTTGCTTGCGGATATACTCTTTCCATTGTGCATTGTCTTCTATGAATAAATAAAATTCAGAAGCCGCCTCTTCTATATGTGCCGGTTCCCAACTGCCACGGAGTTTTTCAGCCCACTGACGCATGAGACGCATCATGGATTCCCGCTTGTCCCCTGTTGGATATGTATCGAAAAATTGACTAAGAATACGGTCGAGCTCTTCATTGACGACAGCACTAAGCAGATCATCGCCAACTTTCCCACAGCACTTTTTATACTTTTTCCCACTGCCGCATGGGCATGGTTCGTTTCTTCCAGTCATGTTCAAATCCCCCCGACTATTTAAGGAGGCTGTTGGTC
This sequence comes from Sporosarcina sp. ZBG7A, assembly GCF_000813425.1. GTDB lineage: Bacteria > Bacillota > Bacilli > Bacillales_A > Planococcaceae > Sporosarcina. The sequence goes on along the minus strand of NZ_JWIB01000015.1, from coordinate 132,394 downwards.
AGCCCCCGATATAACTCATGTTAATCTTTTTGTTCTTACGATTTTTCACCGTTTGTTCCGTACGTTCATCCGAATAACGATCTGCACGGTTTTCCCATACGCCCGTTACAGCTGCAGCAAGTTCTTCGTCTGTAGCACCCTCACGAATAAGCGCGCGGACATCGAATCCTTCTGACGCAAACAAACACGTAAATAACTTACCTTCAGACGAAAGACGAGCACGTGTGCACGTTGAACAGAACGACTCGGATACCGATGTGATGAAACCAACCTCGGCTCCATTGTCTTTATAGCGCCATCGCTTCGCCACTTCTCCATAATACTCTTCCTCAACCGGCTCAAGATCATGGACAGCTTGCAAACGTTCCAAAATCTCCTTCTTCGTCACGACCTTCTCAAAACTCCAACCATTGTCATTTCCAACATCCATAAATTCAATGAATCGTAACGTGATACCGCGCTCTTTGAAGTATTGAGCCATGGGCAAGATTTCTTGCTCATTGGTCCCCTTTTTCACGACCATGTTCATTTTTATAGTAAACCCTAAAGCGTGAGCCTTATCGATATTTTTAAGTATGACTTCAGGCTTTACGCCCCGGCCATTCATCTCCCCGAATAACTCCGGATCCAGTGCATCCAGACTAATATTCAACCGGCGTAAGCCAGCGTCATATAAAGGCTTTGCATATTGACCGAGTAAAACGGCGTTTGTCGTGAGGCCAATATCTTCAATTCCTTCAATTTGCATCAGTTTCCCTACAAGTTCAGGAAGTCCTCGTCTCATGAGTGGTTCTCCACCCGTTAACCGTAACTTCTTCACGCCCATCTTCGCAAAAAGTTGCGCGAGCCTTTCAATTTCTTCAAATGACAGTAACTCACTTTTTGGGAGGAACACATAATCGTCCCCAAAGATCTCTTTCGGCATGCAATAGGAGCATCTAAAGTTGCAGCGGTCTGTCACGGATATTCTCAAGTCACGAATCGGACGACCAAACTTATCTGTTATTGGCTCCATGTTGTCATCTCCCCTCAAGTTGTCCAGGCCTGTTTACATTATCAAAAAGCGATGGCTTCTTTTCCAATAACACCTGTCCATCCACCCAATGATGAATGAGTGGTCGGACACTTCGGTTCTCCATCTCGAGCGAAGAGCGGATCATCGGTTCCGCCTCCTTGCTCCAAATGGAGAGCAGCGGATGTAACTTGCCGATTTCTTCAATCGCAACGGACATATTGCCCGCCCTATGGTTCATTAATTTCCGAATAATCGAGTCATCTGCAAACGGAACATCACACGGCAGCACCGCATACCAATCACTTTGAATGGTATTCATTCCCGTTAAAACCCCTGCGAGAGGACCTTGTCCCGCAAACTCCTGCAAATCCGTGACGACATGCAATGTACTAGGAAACCGGTCAACGTCTTCTGGTCTAGCAACGACTATAATTTCCGTACAATGGGGCGTTAACGCTGCAATCGTATACTCGTAAAAGCACTTTCCATTATAAGTTGCGAATGCCTTTGTTGAACCAAACCGTCTCGACTGACCCCCTGCTAATACGATACCAATCATGACATCAACCTCCACTGACTGGTGGAATGAAAGCACATTCATCTCCTGAATGAATGACGTCTTCAGGAAGTGCATATTCTTCATTCACCGCCACTTGAATATCGTCTTTTCCAAACCCGGGATAGGTTTCTTCAGCCCAGTCCAACAGTTCTTGCACCGTCATCTGCTCACGGTCCAGCGTTTCTTGACCTTTTCCAGCAAGCTCTCTAAGTCTGGCAAAATATTGAATGCTAATCATACAGAATCCACTCCTTTGTCAGGATATTTCTTTTGGGCGCCTAGCCATTCTTCGCCGTCTTCCCAAATCTCTTTTTTCCAGATTGGAACAACTTCTTTAATGCGCTCAATTGCATATTCATTTGCTTCGTAAGCTGCTTTTCGATGCGGAGATGAAACGGCGATCACGACTGCAATATCCGATATGTGCAATTCCCCGATGCGATGCGCAATCGCAACTTTGACCCCTGGCCATTTTGCTTCCATTTCCGCACCGATTTCAGCAAGTTTTTTTTCTGCCATTGGTACATAAGCTTCGTAAGCTAAATAGACCGTCCGTACGCCGTGGGTCCATTCCCGAACGTGCCCTGTGAACAACGTGACCGCGCCTGCACCCGCATGCAGGACGTAATTGGAGTATACTTGCGCATCAATCGGTGCTTCCACTACTTCAAATGGTTTCATAATGATCCTCCTTATTCAGCCAATCCGTGAACCAGTTATCGAGTTGCATCGAATCACCGCGATCTTTGATAATCGAGTATTCACTGTGCGCAACCTCTCCAATAACAAGCTGAACTCCTTCAAGTTCTTGCAATGTATCCCAGTCTTCGCAGCTGCGAACGAGAACAACCTTCGCGCCGCGCTCATCCTTATAGCCTTCAATCAGCAACACGTCTGGTGAATCGTATGTAACTAGCGCTTTTAATGCTCCAAAGGAGGGCTCATTGTTCAATAAAAGCTGAGCACTGCCACCACCTGCCACTAGTGTCGCATCCGCGCCTTTATCGAAAAAGCGGCTGGTATCCGTGTTTGCTGAAGGCAGCTCAATCTGTCCCCCGTGGCCATGATGCTTCAACGCAGCGACCGTGAGCCCTTTCGCTTTCACAACACTGATCCAACGTTCTAGTAGAGTCGTCTTTCCACTGTTTTTATAGCCAACAATATGGAGGGTCTTCATAGCACCCAATCCTCCACACCTTGTTCAGCGCCAATTAGCAATAAGTCCACTTCATCGCCTGTAGAATACCCTCGCGTACCGCTTGGTAATACAATTAGACAGTTTCCTCTCGCAATCGATGACACTGCATTGGATTTATTGAATCCTGCAGGAGCTGCCGTTACACCCTTCTCAGTCATTTGCCAAACCGCGCGGACAAATCGAGTGAACGGATTCGGTTTTGTAAAATCTTCTGCTAATTTGACTTTTAAATAGGGCAGGTATGGTGCCGTGCATCCCATCATTGAAAGTAAGGCAGGACGTGCAAACAATTCAAACCCTGTAAAACAAGCAGATGGATTACCCGAAAGTCCGAACAAGAACTTGTCTCCTAGGACTGCAACCGTCGTCACACTTCCCGGGCGCATGGCAACTTTGTTGAACAACACTTTTGCGCCTAACCGTTCATAGATTGCAGGTAAATGATCGAAATCTCCGACTGAAACACCACCTGTTGTAATTAGTGCATCCGTTTCTTGCAACGCACGCTCAATCACTTCTGTGCATGCATCCAAGTCGTCTGAAGAAGTGCCATATGATCTAAATGGTACGCCTAGTCGCTGTAATTGCCCTTTCACCATAGGGCCATTAGAGTTTCTGATTTTACCTGGCACTAAATCATCCGATACGTCCAACAACTCTGTTCCTGTCGACAAAATCCCGATGACTGGCTGCCGATAAACCGCTACATCTGCATATCCAAAAGTCGCAAGCAATGCAATCGTACCTGCATGAATGAGAGTTCCTGCTGCAATAAGCAACTCTCCTTCCGCAGCGTCTTCTCCTTTGTAAGAGATGTTTTCCCCAGATTCAAATGATTTCCTCACTGTAAAGCCTTCTGCCGTTTCAACCGTCTGTTCAAACATTACAACAGCGTCTGCGCCCTCAGGTATTTGAGCACCTGTCATAATTCTGTATGCTTCGTGAGATCCCACAGGTTGTTCTCCTACGTAACCCGCGCCAATCTCACCAATAACCGTAAATGGCACACGATGTTCACCTGATGCCCCTTCACTGTCTTTCGCTCGGATAGCAAAACCATCATAAGGTGATCGATCAAACGGAGGTACGCTATGGCGGGCAACAATCGGTTCAGCTAAAATACGGCTCATAGACTGTTCCAATGAAATCGATTCGGTTCCTAATCGTTGAACGTGACTCATTACTTGCGCTACTGCTTCAGCTACTGGGATCGGCTTTCTCATCTCCACCAAAAGCACCTGCTTTCTTCTGTTATACTGAGTGTATCAGAGTTGAAAGGAATGATTCGAATGTCTGAACTCACTCATTTTAATGACCAAGGACGTGCACGGATGGTCGATGTATCCGACAAATCTATTACATCACGCACTGCTGTTGCGAGCACATCCATCCTTGTCAATGACACGATTTACAATCAAATTAAAGACGGTAAAAATAAAAAAGGCGATGTCTTCGCAGTGGCACAAGTCGCTGGGATTATGGCAGCTAAAAATACGGCAACCATCATTCCAATGTGTCATCCACTTCCTCTAACCGGTGTCGATATTCGATTTGAATGGAATATCGATGAATCTATGCAACACTATGAAGTACTCATTCGCGCAGAAGTGAAAACAACAGGACTCACCGGCGTTGAAATGGAAGCACTCACAGCCGCATCAGCGACTGCCTTAACGGTGTATGACATGTGTAAAGCAGCTGGTAAAGAGATGGTCATCGGCCCCACGATGCTTCAATCTAAAACTGGTGGGAAAAACGGGGATTATATTAGGACGGATGCGTAACTCGCTTCCGTCTTTTTGTATCCCTTATAAATGCTTCGTCAACTCATAGTGAATGTGCAGCAGCTCCGGCATAACAAGGCGATCCATCGCAAGCGCAACTGCTTTTACGGATCCTGGTAACGCAAACAGGACTTTTTCTCCGACAGCTCCAGCAGCTGCACGGCTTAGCAGCGCTTTCGAGCCAACATCCTCTGCGTAACTAATGTAGCGGAACAACTCTCCGAAACCGGTTAATTCCTTCGTGAAAAATGGACGGATCGTTTCAATTGTCACATCCCGATAACTGATGCCGGTTCCGCCAGTGATGATAATCGCATTCGCATCCTTCTTGCCAATCCACGATTCCACCGCTTTCAAGATCGCGTTTTTATCATCCGGACAAATGACTCGGGCAATGACTTCATGCCCTGCTTCTTCAACCTTTTCTCTGATTAATCTTCCGCTATTGTCATCTTCCTCCGTACGTGTATCGCTCACTGTTAATACACACACATTCAATTTCCTTTTCATCTCTGAGTTTTCTTTGTACACATCGATTCTCCCCTTATCCGAACAGTTGATGATAGATTTTGCGCCCTTTCCGCATATCCTTCAACCCATGAATGAGCAGTCTTCCATTTGAGAACCCCACACAACGATATCCCTCTGCGTAAAACTCAACAAAAAATGGTGTATGCTTTTCCACTGTCCCGAGACGTTCCGCAACGCGATAGACATCTTCTCCAGTCAACTTACGCTCAGCTGCCGGGATGATTTGAACCGTTTCCCGACCGCACAATACGACGTAGTTCGTGCCTGACTCGGAATTCAAGGACGGGTATGTAGGAGTACTTCCACATGTTTCACACGCTTCCTTCTTCAATCGTGTGATGCCCGCTTCCACTTGCGTATTATGCCAAATATCTGTGTGTAACAATTTTGTGCGCATCGCTTCTTCGTTCCCTGTTAACCATTTTAGCGCTTCTGTACTTTGGTGCGCAGCTGTAAGTTGAACAGCTGGTGCAATAATTCCCGCAGTATCACAGGTTTCATTGACAGAAGGAAGTACTGGCAACAAGCATCTGAAGCAAGGCGTTTTACCCGGGATGAATGGAAATACGCTACTGGAGCTTCCGACACACGCTCCATACACCCATGGAATCTTATATTTCCACGCGAAGTCATTCAGTAATAATCTAGCCTCAAAGTTATCGGTCGCATCCAATAAGATATCCGCATCCTGCGCATATCGCTCCAAAAGTTGTCCATCAACATGGTCAAGCAAAGGAACGAGTGTTACATCACTGCGAATCGCACGTAGTCTTGCTTCTGCTGCAATCACTTTCGGCACGCCTTGAACAGCATCCTGCTCTGTGAACAGTTGTTGTCTTTGCAGATTCGAAGGCTCTACGTAATCCCGATCCGCTATCGTCAGTTTCTGAATACCCGCACGCACAAGTGTCTCTGCAATTGCTGATCCAAGTGCCCCACATCCGAGGACAAACGCATGGGAGTTTTCCAATTTCCGTTGTCCTGTCTCTCCAATTGGATTGAACAAAACTTGTCTTGAGTATCGTTGTTCCAAAATACGCACCTTCATTTCGCGTAAAGTAAGCAGAGGACCGCCAGTCGATTAGACCGGCCGTCCCCGTTTTAAGCTCTGGTTATATCGCTGAATGTCCCAACGTAACGGGTTACGTCACCATCATTATTTTTAATGGCATTGATGGTCAACAGCTCTAAGTACTCAGAACCATCTCTCCGTTTGTTCCATATCTCTCCTTGCCAAGATCCTTCGTTCCCAATGACGCTCCACATAGATGTGTAGAATTCCTTGGATTGCTTGCCTGAACTGAGGACATTCGGGTTTTTCCCAATGACTTCATCTGAAGGATATCCTGTCAATCTAGTAAAGGCAGGATTGACCGACAAAATCTTTCCAGATGCATCGGTGACAAGAATCCCTGAACCTGTCGAGTCAAATACTTCTTTTGCAGTAGACAGACGGTCCATGTAATAGAGCCAGATGACAAGGACTAGACTTACGAGTGCAAATTGGGCAAACGCCATGAACCCAATTGAGTACGACCCTGTCATTGAATGCACCGCAGATAAGAGTAATGGTGGGAAGAATCCACCGAGACCACCCATCATCGATACAATACCATTTGCTGTTCCTGCTTGTTTACTGAAGTAAAACGGAACTAGTTTGAAAATAACACCATTTCCGATACCAGCAGTTAGGGCAATGAGCATGATTCCGACTGTGTATAGAAGAATCGATGGGGAGAATGCGAGTAGAACCGCAGCGAATGTCAGTCCTGCGAAAACACCCATCAATAGGAACAACGGTTGGAAGCGATCCGCAAGCCATCCGCCCACTGGACGAAATAGTGTTGCTACGATGATAAATCCTGCTGTCCGCATTCCTGCATCCACTTTTTCCAACTCAAAGTAATCGACTAGGAAGTTCGGCAAGAAGATTGTGAACGCGACAAACGCTCCAAAAGTGATGAAATAGAATAACGAGAAGAACCACAGTTTTTCATTTTTATAGACACCTTTGATTTGTCCGATCATCGATGTCTTTACTTTGGGTTCTTTGCGATCACCGAGTACGAAGTTCAATGCCGCGAACGCAAGCAGTAGAATCAGATAAAATTTAACAGTCGCACTCCATCCGAACTGAACCGCCAAGACAGGAGCTGCAAACGTTGTGACGGCTGTACCTACGTTCCCCATTCCATAGATTCCGTTGATCAAACCATGTTTTTCTTTTGGATAGTACTTCGGCAGTGAAGTAACCCCAACAGAGAACACAGCACCCCCGATACCTAGGAACGTACCTCCAATGATCAAGTCCGTGAATGATGACGCAGCACTTATGTAGAACACTGGAAATAGTAACAAGATGAAACTCACTGCAAAGATAATCCTTGCTCCAAAAACGTTTGCGTAATAGCCAAGCGGAATTCGCAAGATCGAACCGAGAACGACTGGAACTGCAGTGACTATCGCAACACGTGATGCTGGAATCGCAACGTCTTCACGAATAAACGGAAGCAGTGACGAAATGAGCACCCACACCATGAAACCTACGACTAAGTTTGCCGTTTGTAACGGCAGTTGCACTTTTTTAATCATCCATATCAGTCCATTTCTATAGGGAATGAAAGGCTCTTGTAGATCAGGTATTTCCTGTTTACCTTACAAAATTGGTGTATATAACTTTTCGAATAACGCGTCTTGTTGTTCAATACGCAACATGGATTCTACCATCGGAAAAACAATCGATTCTTCCTTGATGAAATGCACAGTAATTGCTTCAAAAGCTTCTCCCGCGTCTTTTGCTACGGCTTCAAGATCTTTCAATGACAGGTCATCCAGACTACCTCGTGTATGGTGAAGGAAATGTCCGATGTAGGCATCCAGCTCTTCATGCTCTTCTTCAACTGCCTTGACTGGACCCTGATCGCCTCCTATATATTGCGCAAGCACAGGAAACAAAATATCTTCTTCCTTTTCTGTATGATTCTTAAACGGTTCGATAAACTCAATTAGCGCTTTCCGCAATGAGGCAATAGCTTCACGAGCCTCTTCAAGTGAGTAGATGTTTCGTTCGAATCCAAGAACAATCGGATGCCAATTATCCATTAAATACTTCAAGTACTGATGCTCGTTTTCCAATACCTGCAACGCAGGCAAATCGAATTTGAATCGCTTAGATTCCATGACGAAGCCTCCGTTTCAACTAAACCAGTTTTAGAAATTCAAGAACTTCTTCTTAAGCGCATATTCAACTAGCTCTGGTTTACTCTTCAAGTCTAACTTCTCCATCAACTTCGCTTTATGTGCTTCCACTGTTTTTACAGATATATATAGCTTTTCAGCAATTTCTTTGTTGCCATATCCTTTTGCAACGAGTGGCAACACTTCAATTTCACGCTTTGAGAGAATTTTAAATGGATCTGTTTCCACTTGCTCTCCATCCTTTTTTACAAACTCTCGAACTAGCGAAGTCGCCATAGATGGTTGAATGTACGTACCGCCGTCATAAACTGTACGAATCGCTGTAAATAATTCTTCGTCCGGTGAGTTTTTCAATACATATCCGGATGCTCCGTTTTTCAACACATGAAACAAATATTCTTCGTCGTCATACATCGTTAAAATTACAATTTTTGTGTCTGGGAAATCTTCGTTGATTTTCCCAGTGGCGATCAAACCACTTTCTCCAGGGGGCATGCTCAAGTCCATCAAAAGTACGTCCGGTTTATGTTTAGCGACTAAGTCATATGCCTCTAAGCCATCTGCGGCTGTTGCTACGACTTCCATATCCCGTTGGAAATTCAATATGTGCATGAAGCCGCTTCTTACGACTGCGTGATCATCCGCGATGATTATTTTCAATGTCCGTTTCCTCCTTCTTTAGAGGCACGGTGAGTATTATTGTCGTTCCATTTCCAATGCCTGTTTGAACCGTTAAAGTAGCATCCACCAACTCCGCACGTTCCTTCATCCCAAATAGTCCAAGCCCTGTCCCTTTGTACGTCGGCGAATTCGAGTCAAATCCCACTCCTGAATCGCAAATAGTAAGTGTCAACTCATCTGAAGACAATAAAAGATCGACATCGACTTCATCAACATCTGCGTACTTCAATGCATTGAATACAGCCTCTTGACAAACTCGGTAGACAACGGTTTCAATCTCACCTTCGAATCGTTGAGAGTGCATATTGCTTTTGAAATGGACGAGAAGTCCATAATTTTTTTCAGTCCATTTGAAGTGTGTGCGGAATGCTGCTTCTAACCCTAAGTCATCCAACGTTGCCGGTCTTAGCTGAACCGATAGATGGCGGATATCATCGAGTAGACGCATAAGTGATCCTTCTGTTTGTCTAACCTTTTTCAATACATCATCTTCCACATTCATGTACTTCAACACGCGAAGGTCAACTAAAGAGCTCAGCATCTCTTGAGCCACACTGTCATGTAACTCACGGGAGATTCTCTTGCGCTCGTCTTCTTGTGCTTTAATGACTCGTTTGACGAGGGTCTTTTGATGCACGGTTTCAGACGTTTTGAATTGCTCCGTCAAATCCCGAAGCATGAACACGCGAATTCCTTGTTCCTCATCGATCATTTGAATACTTCCTGTATACGGAACAATACCTCGACCAACTGTTTCCAGAAACACTTGAAATGAAGGGATATTCCGATTCGGATCTGACATATAACAAGAAATACATGTCTGTTCTTCTTCAGCACTTGTGAATCCTTTGCACGCCATACAGATTGCATCTGCACTTCCAGATTTCATGAGTTGAGCGACCTGAGGATCGAGAATTTTTTCAGCAGCTTTGTTCATCGAAAGAACGCTACCCTCAAGGCTGAAGAAGAATATAGCTTCTGTGGAGTTTTCATATAGCTGCTCTAACAGATTACTCATGCCACTTTGACTAATTCCATTCAAATCCCGGTCAACTCCTCACTGTAATAAGGTCCGAATGTCGGTGCAACTAGAGATTGCAGCAATTCATACTTCTCAACAGACATACTATTCTTCTTGCGACACCCCGCTAGCAAGATCCCTTTCACACGGTTGTATTTAAACAAAGGAATTGCTGCGAAACTTTCAAGCTCTTCTGCTATAAGAATTGGATAGTTATATAAATCTTCTTTTTTATAATATTTCTGAGCATCCGGTACGTACATCGGTTTACCTGTCTTGAATACAATCCCTGCAACGCCTTTTCCAGAATGGAGAACAATGCGTCGAAAACGTTGACTCAAATTCCCAGATGCGTACTCCCAACGAATTTGAAAGTGCCGCTCCTCGGGTTGCACAAGTGCCAATGCGACGAAATCACACGCCATTGCAAGACGAATCTCTTCAACTTGCTGCTGGTAATTAAATGCTGACTGGCTTTCCATGAGACATCCCCCCTCTAACTTGAGAAAGGGCTCACTACGCCTCTCTCTTCATCAGTTTCTCTTATCCTTCCTGTAAAGAATATAACTTCTACCTACATAATTCAACGGCACACTCCATACGTGAACGAGTCGTGTGAAGGGCCACATTGCAAAAATAAGAAAACCTGTGAGGATATGCAACTTGAATGCAATAGGAACGGATGCCATGAACTCAGCTTGAGGCTGTAGAATGAGCAAGGATCGGAACCAGATTGAGATCGTCGCACGGTAGTCAAATCCCGGTGTCGTAGTGTTCGTAATCAGTGAACTGTATACACCGATAAATACAATAAACAGCAAGAACGAATTCACAATCAAATCCGAAGCGGATGACAAATGACGCACATTACTATTCGTAAACCGTCTACTTGTCAGGATAATCATTCCAACGAGCGTCACGACTCCGAAAAATCCGCCGCCCCATACTGCACCGATGTGATACATATGGTCACTGACTCCCATTGCACGCGTCCACTCCATTGGAATTCCTAGCCCCGCAACGTGACCCAGAATAACAGGGAATATCCCGATATGGAATAGCAAACTCCCAATCATCAATTGCCTTTTTTCGATGAATTCACTGGACTTCGCCGTCCAGCCAAACTGATCGTGTCTATAGCGAAAAATATGTCCGACTATGAATACTGCAATACAGAGGTAGGGGAAAATCACCCATAGAAATTGACTAGTCATTGGCTGGAACCTCCCGGCGGATACATGCTTTGAATTCTTCTCTCATCCCTTTCACAAGCGAATGATACGGGCTTTCGTATTTTTCTAATGCTTTCATCAAATGATAAGAACCATCTTCAAGGACAGCTAACAACATGGAGAAACTTTGTTGCGCACGTGGATCTCCTTTCCATTCAGCGGCGTAGATGAATTCACACATGAGCGGCAACGAATCCGAAAGTTCACTATCCGGCATGACAAGACCGAACATTTCATACAACACTTTGAGACGAGCCAGTGTTTGACCACGCTCTCTGGAATCACCATATTTCACATAGGTCATGAATAACGTGGCATCTTTTTGAAAATCCAGCGTGTACGTGTACATTTCCTGGATTTCATCGAGACTGTACGTTTGCATCTTATCCCAATACTCTTTGACCTCTTTATAGGAAGGATCGGAAGGGTTCAGCGACCCTTCCAACACACTCGGATGAAACGTCATTTTGTCGGGATATGAAAATTGCTTCGCAAAGAATCCGAAGATCTGTTTCTTTTCGTAGAGAAGGTCTAAGTCAATCACGCCAGATCCCCCCATAGAAGTTCTCTTCGTAAATTTCCTTACCTGTCTTTACAGGAGCACTTGGTGATGCAGGTCCACATCCATCACAACTACCATTGGATCCCATTACTGAATAGCTATAGTTATCGGATTGTGCAGCTTCACCGTACGTCCCCATATCCGTGTAACCAGCTGAACCTTGTGATCGATAGACGTTCATCTGTCCTTCTTTGTGGGAAGTCGGAATAACAAATCGATCTTCGTATTTCGCAATCGCAAGGAGGCGGTACATCTTCTTTGTTGAAGATGCCGTCAATCCGACGCGTTCCAGTTTGGACTCATCAAAGTCTTTACCGGAGGATTGCGCACGCATGAATGACCGCATCATCGCCATTCGCTGCAAGGACCCTTTCACTGTTTCCGTGTCTCCAGCTGTCAGCATATTCGCTAAGTACTGAATCGGAATCCGCATCTCTTCAATTGCCGGGAAGATCATATCCGGATTCTGGATGGAATCTTTCCCCTCAAAGTAGTTCATGATTGGGCTTAGTGGTGGCACGTACCAAACCATTGGCAATGTACGATATTCAGGGTGTAACGGGAATGCAAGCTTGTATTCGATCGCAAGCTTATACACGGGTGAATTTTGTGCTGCTGTAATCCAGTCTTCTGAAATCCCATCTTTTCGTGCTTGCTCCATGACTTCAGGATCATTCGGATCAAGGAACAAATCACATTGTGCTTTGTACAAGTCTTTCGGATCTGGTGTAGCTGCAGCTTCGAGTACACGGTCTGCATCATACAGCAAGACACCTAGATAACGGATTCTTCCTGTACATGTCTCAGAGCATACAGTTGGTAGTCCTGATTCAATTCTAGGGAAACAGAATGTACATTTCTCGGCTTTGTTCGTTTTCCAGTTGAAGTACACTTTCTTATACGGACAGCCCGTCATACAATAGCGCCACCCTCGGCACGCTTCTTGGTCAACGAGTACGATTCCGTCTTCATCCCGTTTGTACATCGCGCCTGAAGGACAAGATGCGACACAACTTGGATTCAAGCAGTGCTCACACAATCTAGGCAAGTACATCATGAACGCTTGCTCAAAGTTGAACTTAATCTCTTCTTCGATCTTTACGATATTCGGGTCAGTCGGACCAGTGATGTGACCGCCTGCCAATTGGTCTTCCCAGTTAGGGCCCCACTCCAGATCCATGTAATCACCTGTGACTACTGACTTAGCACGTGCAACCGGAGTGTGTTTACTCTCCGGTGCAGTTGTTAATTTTTCATAGTCGTATGTCCAGGGCTCGTAGTAGTCTTTCATCTCTGGCATATCCGGGTTGTAGAAAATTTTCCCGAGGGCGATCTTGGAGAGTTTGGAGCCCGACTTGAGCTCCAACTTTCCGTTTCGTAAGTTCCATCCACCTTTGTAGATTTCCTGATCTTCCCAGCGTTTCGGATAGCCAATCCCAGGTTTCGTTTCCACGTTGTTGAACCACATGTATTCAGCACCTTCGCGGTTCGTCCATGTCGTTTTGCATGTCACACTGCACGTATGGCAGCCGATGCATTTGTCCAAGTTCATCACCATTGCGATTTGCGCTTTAATCTTCAAGCCAGTTGACCTCCTTCATTTTACGGACGGCTACGTATTCGTCACGTTGGTTTCCAATCGGTCCATAATAGTTAAATCCATAACTGAGTTGTGCGTAACCGCCTACCATTTGGGTCGGCTTCATATGGATACGAGTTGGTGCATTATGACTGCCTCCGCGTTCTTCCGTAATCTCTGAACCAGGAACTTGAATGTGTTTGTCTTGTGCGTGATACATGAACATTGTGCCTTTAGGAATCCGGTGGCTGACTACAGCACGTGCTGTTACGACACCATTCCGGTTGTACACTTCAAGCCAAGCATTATCGTCGATGTCGTGAGCTATTGCATCCACATCAGAGATCCATACAGTTGGTCCTCCACGGAACAACGTCAACATGTGCTGATTGTCTTGGTACGTCGAGTGGATGTTCCACTTGCCATGTGGCGTCAAGTAACGCAACACCAGTGAATCCTCTGTCCCTGCGACCGGTCGATCATGCGGTCCAAGTACGAGCGGTGGTAACGTCGGTTTATATACCGGTAATGCTTCACCAAAGTCCAAGAACAATTCGTGATCCAAGTAGAAATGCTGACGTCCAGTGAGTGTGCGGAACGGTACCATCCGTTCAATATTCGTTGTGAATGGTGAGTATCTCCGTCCAAGTTTGTTGGATCCACTAAACACTGGTGTCGGAATGACCTCACGTGGCTGTGCTGTGATGCTCGCGAATGTGAATCGCTCTGCTGCACGGTCTGCTGAAATATCCTTCAGCTCGACGCCTGTGTCGTGTTCCGCTGATACAAACGCTTTTTGAGAAACACGACCATTTGTTGCGGATGAAAGAGTTAACATTGCTTCAGCCGCATGCTTCGCTGTGTGCAGTTTCGGCAAGCCGTCCTTAATGGTGTCGTCTTCGTAGACACCGTTGATGCCTTTCATCATCTCGTATTCTTCAGCGACTGAGAAGCTGACACCATGTGCTCCGACTTTCCCTGTCGATAGAAGTGGACCGAGTGTGACGTACTTGTCATAGACTTTTGTATAGTCACGCTCCACGATTGTCATGCCCGGCATCGTCTTCCCTGGTATTGCTTCAACTTCACCCTTCTTCCAATCTTTCACGTCCCCGTGTGGCTGGGCAATCTCCTGAACTGAGTCATGAGCAAGTGGAGAAGTGACGAGATCTTTGTAAACACCAGGCAAATGGGTTTTCGCCATTTCTGAGAACGTTTCTGCAATGGATCGATAAATATCCCAGTCTGAACGAGATTCCCAAAGTGGATCCACTGCCGGGTTGAACGGGTGAACGAATGGATGCATATCCGTTGAAGACAAATCTACTTTTTCATACCAAGTTGCTGCAGGAAGAACGATATCCGCATATAGTGGCGTTGTTGTCATACGGAAATCGAGTGCAACGAGCAAGTCAAGTTTCCCTTCAACTTCTTCGCGCCAGACGATTTCTTCAGGCTTCATGCGTTCGTTCGGCTTCGCAAGCAACCCATCAGAAGCTCCGAATAAATGCTTCATGAAGTATTCTTGACCTTTCGCTGAACTAGACACTAGATTTGAGCGCCACACGAATAGGCTTCTCGGGAAGTTTTCAGGTGCATCCGGATCTTCCACTGCAAAGTTCATTTTTCCGGAAGTCAGTTGTTCCTTCACATACTCTACAATTTCAGGTGTCGTTGTTTTTCCTTCTTTCGCTGCTTCTTCCGTCAGTTGTAGACTGTTTCTATTGAACTGTGGATAGGAAGGAAGCCATCCAAGGCGCGCCGCAAGTACGTTATAGTCTGCCGGATGTTCATATCTAGCGTCCCCACCAAGCGGTGACATAAGGGATTGAGTGCCAGCTTCTTCATACTTCCATTGGTCTGTCGAGAAGTAGAAGAAGGATGTCGCGTTCTGAAGACGCGGCGGTGCTTGCCAGTCACGCGCAAAGGCAATCGTGCTCCAGCCTTCGATCGGACGACATTTCTCTTGTCCGACGTAGTGCGCCCAGCCTCCGCCATTCACGCCTTGTGAAGCAGTTAACGTCACCAAATTCAAGATTGCTCGGTAAATTGTGTCACTGTTAAACCAGTGGTTAATCCCTGCCCCCATGATGATCATCGAGCGTCCGCCTGTATCCAGTGCATTCTGTGCAAATTCCCTAGCAATCTGGACGACAAGTTCCGGTTTCACACTCGTAATCTTCTCTTGCCAAGCCGGCGTATAGATAGACGATTTGTCGAAGTAATCCTTTGCTTCTAATTCGCTGCCGATTCGATTCACACCATATTGACTGAGCATGATGTCGTAAACAGTTGCGACGCGTCTTGTTGTGCCATCTGCCATCGTAAGTACCTTCGTTGGAATCGGACGTGTGAAGACACCGTTCGATAAATTATCGAAGAATGGGAAATGAATTTCTTTCCACTCTGCATCTGCATCTGCAATGGACAATGCAGGTTCTACGCGAGTACCATCTTCTTTGTCGAGGAGCAAGTTCCATTTGACGTCATCTTCCCAACGCTGTCCCATTGTCCCGTTCGGAACGATAATTTCATTGACACTTTCATCCAATATGACCGGTTTCCACTCTGAGTGCTGCGATTCTTGACCGATATCACTTGCGCGCAGGAATCGACCTGCTTTATATGCCCCTTCGTGTTCATCCAAAAAGACGAGGAATGGCATGTCTGTATATTGTTTAGCATAATTCAAAAACATCGGCTCTTTGCGCTGTTCATAAAACTCTTCAAGAATGACATGTGTCATCGCTTGAGCAACAGCTGCATCCGTTCCGGGATTCGCTGCAATCCAGTCATCCGCATGTGTAACGCTTTCCGCATAATCTGGTGCAACCGAGACGACCTTTGTTCCTTTGTAACGAACTTCAGTCATGAAGTGAGCATCCGGTGTACGTGTTAACGGAACGTTCGATCCCCACATGATAATGTATCCTGCGTTGAACCAGTCACTCGACTCTGGTACATCTGTCTGTTCACCCCAAATTTGCGGTGAAGAAGGCGGAAGATCCGCATACCAATCGTAGAAACTGAGCATTTCCCCACCAATAAGGGAGATAAAGCGGGCACCAGATGCATAACTGACCATCGACATCGCCGGAATTGGTGTAAAGCCTGCAATTCGGTCAGGGCCGTACTTTTGAATCGTATAAATGAGTTGTGCGGAGATGAGCATTGTTGCATCACGCCAATGAATACGGACGTGACCTCCTTTTCCGCGAGCTTGTTTATAGTCTGTCGATTTCTCTGGATCTTCTACAATGCTAGCCCATGCTTTGACAGGGTCTTTATGTTCTGTCAGCGCCTGTCCCCACATGCGCCACAACTTCCCTCTGATGTACGGATATTTAATACGAAGTGGGCTATATTCATACCAAGAGAATGATGCTCCACGTGGACATCCGCGCGGTTCAAACTCCGGCATATCCGGGCCACAGGAAGGGTAGTCGATTTGTTGGTTCTCCCAAGTAATGATTCCGTTCTTGACGAACACTTTCCAACTGCATGAACCTGTACAGTTCACTCCATGTGTTGTCCGGACTACTTTGTCATGCGACCAGCGTTGACGGTACATGTTTTCCCAATCACGGTTCTTTTCTTCTAGCGCAGACCAATTGCCTGAGTACTTTTCAACCGGTTTGAAGTAATTCAAATTGAATTTCGTTTTCTTCATTGAATTTCATGCTCCCTTCCTAATGACCAACAAGATGTGCAATGACGATACATTCTAGAATTTTCCTATATTTCTATCCTATAATGTATTCTGACTATTTTCCATTAGGGATTTCCCTATTACTAAATTCAGTTCTTTTTTCTCATCTAGAATATTGATATAAAGTATCAGTTTAGCATCTTCCCTTTTCGGGAATGACGTAGCGGCGCTAATTAGGAGTGTATTGGCATGGATAGTTTTATGTCCAGCGCCCCCTAATTCCCATTGCTTTTTAAAGAAATGGATTGTGCCTTAATTTGAGTATATCGATGAATTCTTCAGATATATATGAGGGTAAGTCCTATTTCACACCAAGGTTTTTGACCATTTTTCCGATAGACTTAGGGAAATGGAGGGGGGGAATAGTCAGTAAGCTATGAAGAAACACTCTTGTAAGAACGAATCACTACACGTTTTTGAGCGTTATCGGTCAAATCAGCCAAGTTCCACTTCAATTGAAGAGAGTTTTCCATCGTCCGGAGTAGGTTACTATCAAAATCATCGCGTTTTACATTAGGTTGCTGAGTTGATCACTACTTGACTACAATGCGATTGTTGTGAGGGATTACTCGGAGTCATTCAGGGCTTTTCTTTTCGTCTCCTTGAATTTACTCCATAAAAAAAGCCAAGCGATCAGCAACATGCTGAACACTTGGCTTTTCTGGTATTTATAGATCGTCGAATCCGTTTAAATCACTCGTTTTCACGTATTGACGGGAAGTTTGTTCGAAGAAGTCTGTTTTCGTTCCATCGAAATTGTCCGTATAAGCACGGATCCACTTCATAGGATTGTCGATGAATTCCGGATAGATTTCGCTGAGTCCGAGCATGCGAAGCATTTTGTTGGCACGGTATTTGACATAGCCGTCCATTTCATCCAAGTCGATGCCATCGATATCAGCAAGCACGTAGCGGCTCCAAATCGTTTCCTGCTCCACAGAATGACGGAACTGGTCGTAGATCCATTCCGTAAATTCTTCTGTATTGTACTCAGGATTTTCCGCAAGTGCCGCACGGAAGATATCGCTAATTGCTTTTCCGTGCTGTAGCTCATCACGGTTAATGTAAGAAATCATCGTTGAGGTACCTACCATCTTTTGATGGCGAGCTAGGTTGTAGAAGAACGCAAATCCGCTATAGAAAAATAACCCTTCAAGCAACGTTGTATAAACCATTGCCTTTAGTACAGTTTCAATCGTTGGATTCGTTGCGAATTCATTGTAAATCTCAACAATGCGTTCGTTTCGCTTCATTAATACTTCGTCTGACCGTCCCATTTCAAACGACTCCACTTGCTTGTCATATGTTGTCACGGAAGACAGGACGTATGCATAGCTATGGTTGTGCTCGCTTTCCTGGTCAGCGATCGTTGCCATAATCGATTTGACGGATGGATCTGTCGCAAAGTCAGCGATTTTCATCGCAACGACCGTTTGTGGACCGTCAAGCGTTGCAAGTAGGCCGATAATCTTTAAGAATGCGTCTTGCTCCAATTTAGAAAGGTTCGCGAATTGCTTTACGTCTTGTGTCAAATCTACTTCATTGGCTGTCCAGAACAATGAACGGATTCGCTGACGCAATGTATAGAAATGCGGATGTGCCAAGTTGTTCCAGTTCAGGATACCACTTGCTTCCCCGCCGAAAATCGCGGTTGCTTTGTTTGGATTTGTTGGATTTAGTACGTTAACTCGTGTAAGTGTTTCCAATGGTCTAGCACTCCCTCTGCCCAGTCTCTCACGCGGATTTCTTGCGCGCCACGCGGGCTTTGTTCAATTTTCAGCGGCTCAAGCGCTGAGTTATAAAAACGAGCTAATTTCACGGCTGCTTTGCAAAACAGATCATCGCCACCGAATTGTGTATCTCCCGTTCCAAATACGTACACGTGATCCGGCTTTACGCCGACATCCAGTACGAAATCTTTCACTTCGTCAGGCGTTGAGCCTTGGTCCCATGTAAACGATCCGACAATCATCGCGTCAAAATCTCGATAATCTGGTACGGGTCCTATGCCGATGCGATGCATCTGAACTGATGCACCGCTAGCCACTAATGTCTTTTCTATCAATTCCGCAGTTTCTGCAGTATTGCCGCTCCAAGAAGCATAGGCAATTAAGAATGACACCATTCGCACTCCTCGATTTCTGAAGCTGTTGAACGAGTATAATACGTTGTTTTCATTCCTGATTTCCAAGCTTGCAAGTGAAGATTAAGTAATACAGAAGCACGGATATTATTCGGTACATAGAAGTTAAATGAAATCGATTGGTCAATGTGACGCTGACGCGCAGCGTTTTGCTTAATCGACCAACGCTGATCGACAATATATGCAGAACGACGGTAAACATCGTACGTATTATGGTCTAAGTCCGGTGCAATGACCGGCAATTTATAGTCTTTCTTCTCTTCATGGTAGAACGGTTTGAACACAGGGTCGATTGATGCTGTAGAACCTGCGATGACGGATGTTGAACTATTCGGTGCAACCGCCATCAGATAACCATTACGAATTCCTGTTTCTGCAACGTTTTTACGTAGCTCGTTCCATTCGTCTGAAACGTATTCGCGTTTGTCGAAGTACGCTCCTGTTTCCCAATCGGATCCTTCGAACAATGGATACGCTCCCTTTTCTCCAGCAATTTCCATAGAAGAACGAATCGTCAAGTACGCAATTTGTTCATACAGACGATCTGCAAATTCAACTGCTTCGTCTGACTCCCACTGAATTCCTTCAAGTGCAAGAAGATGATGCCATCCGAAAGTTCCAAGTCCAATTCCACGGTATCGGCTGTTTGTACGCTGTGCTTGGACAACCGGAATCTTATTCAAATCGATTACGTTGTCGAGCATACGAACTTGAATTGGGATCAAGCGCTCTAATACACCTGCAGGGACAGCTTTACCTAAATTGACGGACGACAAGTTACAAACTACGAAGTCGCCTGGTTTTGAACGCGTCACAACGATATCATCTTCCAATGTGACGGACTCAAATTCAGTGGGACTCATGTTTTGCATGATTTCTGAACATAAGTTACTTGAATACACGATACCTGCATGCTTATTTGGGTTTGCACGGTTTACTTCATCACGGTAGAACATGTATGGAGTTCCTGTTTCAAGCTGGCTGCGCATGATGCGTTTCATGATTTCGATCGCCGGGACGGAATCTCTTGAAATTTCAGGATGATTCACACACGCTTCATAGCGCTCACGGAATGTTCCAGCACCCTTCGCTTCGTCGTAAGAGTCTTCTAGTGAATACCCCATCACTGTACGAACTTCGTGCGGGTCAAACAAGTGCCAATCTGCGCGAGCATCGACTGCTTCCATGAATAAGTCAGGCAAGCAAACGCCAGTGAAAATATCATGTGCACGAAGACGTTCGTCACCGTTATTCAATTTCAAGTCAAGGAACGTGAAAATATCTTTATGCCAAACATCTAAATAGACAGCTACTGCGCCTTGACGCTGTCCGAGCTGATCTACGCTAACCGCAGTGTTATTCAATTGCTTGATCCAAGGGAGGACTCCGCTGGAAGCGCCTTTGAAACCACGGATGGATGATCCACGTGAACGGACTTTCCCCATATAGACGCCAATGCCGCCGCCGTATTTCGACAAGTTTGCGATATCCGTGTTGCTGTTATAAATTCCAGTTAATGAATCATCAACCGTGTCAATGAAACAACTGGAAAGCTGACCGTGTGGTTTTCCTGCATTAGAAAGTGTCGGTGTTGCAACTGTCATGTACAAGTTGCTCATCGCCCAATACGCTTCAGCGATTTTCCCAATACGATCCTCTGTTTCGCGTTGCATAAGCGTCATTGCAATTACAAGCCAACGCTCTTGTGGCAACTCAACAGGAACTTTTGAGTAGTTGACAGCCGCGTAGCGGTCCATCAGTGTTTTCAAGCCGATGTATGTAAACAGCTTGTCCCGTTCAGGTTGTATAAGAGCCCCGATTGCTGTCAATTCGTCGGTTGTATAGTTTTTTGCCAAGTCTTCCGTATAAAGACCTTGTTTAACTAGAGACGCGACATGACCCGCAAAGTTCGAATAAACAGCTTTCCCGCGAAGTTGCTGCTGGTCTGCATACAATTTTTGCAAGTATAGACGTGCTGCAACGAACGTCCAGTAGCTAGATGCTTCGTCAATCAGACTTAACGTTTCAAGAACCATTGCATTTGTCCACTCAGCAAGTGCTCCTCCTGGATGTTTTGCAAACCATTTGTCACTCGCTTCTGTAAGTGGAGCAATTCGTTCTGCACCAAATTCCTCCTGCAAAGTTTCAAGCACGCGTGTTGTATCATTCGTTTCACGGGTTAATGTCATATCGACCGTCTCCTTCCAATTTCTCTCATATTTTAGCAATTAAAAAAGAGCTGAGAAAACGCGATTCAAAGGCGTTTCCTGCGAAAGCCTTTATGACGGCATTTCGGCATCAGCACTATATATAGTGTTTATATTCTTTATCTACCCTAACATCTTGTGTCCAAACAGTAAATAGGCAAAAAGTGACGTTAATTTCCCTTTGTCGCCTATATGTGTTTTGCACCCGGGATTTTCTCTCGAAAGACTAGTTTATCACACATTGAGTTAGGACAGTTACTCGCACCGCTCCAAATTATTAGAAACAAAATCCTTGCTCTTTTCTTCCTATTCCGCTTATCAGATAGATGCATTTTCATGCATGAAAAATTTAAAACAGAGGAGAAATTTTGCAATCTCAACCTCTGCTTTAATTGTTAACTACCCAATATACTTAATCTTGTTTTGCTAATTCAAACCGTTCGACAACTTCTTGAAGTTCACTCGCAATGCGTGACATTTGTTGCACAGAACCTGCAACACGTTCAAGTTCTTGTTGCTGGGCAACTGAAGAAGCGCTCACCTGTTCTGCAGATGCAGCTGTTTCTTCTGAAACTGCAGATACACTTTGAATTGCAAGTACGGCCTGATCTTTATGTGAAACCATTTCCGATAAATTCGCTGAGAGCTCCGCGATCGATTTGTTCATTTCGTCAGTTAGTTGCGCATTGAGTGCAAATGACATTTCTGTACTCGCGACAGACTCGCTCTGAGTCTTCATTGATTTCGTGTTTTGAGCAATCACGTCAACAGTAGCTTTCGACTGATCCAGAATTTCTTGGACGGTCTGTTGGATTGTTCCTGTTTCGCGGCTCGATTGCTCCGCAAGCTTACGTACTTCTTCAGCAACTACGGCAAAGCCTTTTCCGTTCTCGCCTGCACGCGCTGCTTCAATACTCGCGTTAAGCGCGAGCAGGTTCGTTTGAGCAGTAATATCCTGGATGGACGTAATAACATGGTTAATGCCTGAAATTTTGTCTGTTAGGGCTGTCATTTGCTGCTCCACTTGGGCGTTCATACGGTTTGCCAACTCATTTTGTTCGCGCAACCGATCGACTTCTGCAAGTCCGTTTTGCGTAGACTCCACTGTTTGACGTGATAAGCCATCCATATTTTCAGATAGTGTTGAAATGGCCGTAATCTGATCTGCGAGGTCCCCCATGCGGTGGCTCGTCTCTTCTGTGTCTTCTGATTGCTTAGATGCTCCTTGAGCAATCTCTTCTGTTGCAACTGAGACCTCTTGGCTGGACGCAACGATTTCTTCAAACGCATGATTTACCTGAGCGGATGAATCCGTAAGTCGTGAAGAAGCAGACAATACTTCCACAAGCGCTTCATTTGTTTGGCTGAGCATATGGTTGTACGAAGTGGCAACAGAGCCAATTTCGTCTTGCTTCAGCTTGCTCACATCTACTTGTTCCGTCAAATCTCCTGACGCCGCCAATTCCATCGATTTCTGAATACGTGTCAGTGGGTTTATGTGGCGATATACGAAAAATGCGGTAACGAGACCCATTAATACCACCATAACTGCAGCCGCAATTAACGTAAAGATCACAATGCGTGCAAAAGGAGCAACGATTACTGTGCGTGGTAATACTGTTTGGACGGACCATGTCTGTTCAAATCCATTCAAGGTAATTGGAGCAAAGGCGTTGAATGCTTTTTCGTCATATGTTTTTGAATCCACATATAGTGAGTCTGTTTTTCCAGCTGTTAATTTGTCTTTCACAGGCTGCCAATCGATGGCGTCCTTCATATTCGAATTGTTCAGTTGCTCTTTCAGACTGTTTTGGATAAGTACGCCATCGTCAGATATGACAGAAGCATATCCGCCTTCAGGTGCAATTTCTTTAGTTAACTCTCCAAGAAAATCTAGTGACATGTTTGCACTGATTACCCCTGCAAAATCCCCGTTTCCTGTTAGTAACGGCACGGATAGAGAAGTAAAACTGTTATTTTTCCCATCTACCTCATACGTTGTCGGTTCTTGGAAATAAGATTTCTTATCGGCTTTTGGCCGTAAATACCAATCACCTTGGCCCGATTCTTCATAACCACTTGCAGGTTCAATTTGCATTCCATCTTTTGTTTTCAATAAGAACGGAGTAAACCTTCCTTCTGAGTCTATAAGTTTCTGGTTAGAATCAGACAAACCTTCTGTAGAAAGAACACCTTTTTCAAATACAGCACTCATACTAACTGCATTCGGATTTCCTTCTAGATTCGCTTGAAGCACTGATAGAACATCAGTCGCTGACAATTTAGAATTCGAATTCATCGTTTCTAATACTCGTTTAGTTGTACTAAGCGATTCATCCGTTTGCTTAAATTGTTCACTTAGCTTTAATGCAACTCGCTCTGTATTCGTTGTTGCAATTTCCTCAGCATCATTTACGGTAATGCTATGTGTGTAAATCATAGTTCCAAATGCATAGAGCGCAAACAACAGGAAAAACACTCCTATTATAAGTGAGGAGAGTTTAAAGACAACACTTTTCGACTTTTTCATTATGTACATCCCTTCTATACTTTAAGACTTAACGATTATACCTAATAGCATATTCAAAGGATAGCATTTAGAACTTTCGTCACAAAAAAGACACTAGACAAAAGACTCATCTAGTGACTTCTTGTATTTCCTTCTTATTGCAATTTAGCAGTTACTTTGATTGTTCTTCGCCCCAACATTCAGTTCCCTTTAACCCTGGAATCGATTTTGCTTGGAACCTAGGATTCAACCCTTTGCGACGCTGAATAGTAAAGTCATCCAATACTTTGAAGGCAGTTCGACTCAAGACTGCAATGACAATGAGGTTCAATACAGCCATCAGACCCATGAAGACATCCGCAAGATCCCATACAGTCTGGACTTTCGCCATTGCACCGAACATGACCATGCCCAGTACAGCAAGACGATACACCGTCATCCAAACCTTATGCGCATTGATGAATTCAATATTTGTTTCCCCATAATAGTAGTTTCCGATTATTGAACTGAATGCAAAGAACAAAATTGCAATCGCTACAAAATAAGGAGCCCAAGAACCCACGTGCTCCGCCATGGAAGCTTGTGTCAACAGGATTCCATCTGTCTCGCCTTTATCATAAAGACCAGCAAGTAGAATAATGAACGCTGTCGCAGAACAAATAATTATCGTATCGAAGAACACCCCAAGACTCTGAACAAGTCCTTGTTTCGCAGGATGCGTCACGTTTGCTGTTGCAGCAGCATTTGGTACACTACCCATACCTGCTTCGTTTGAGAATAACCCTCGACGAACACCTTGCATGATCGCAACTCCGACACCGCCACCTACCATTTCCTTAATGCCGAATGCATGCTCAACAATCAAAGCAATCATTGCAGGAATTTCAGTAATATTCACAATAACAATATACAAAGCTACAATAATATATAATGTGGCCATGACGGGCACGATCGCTTGAGTTACTTTTACAATCCTTTTAACACCGCCAAAGATTATGATTGCTGTTAACACAACAAGAACAATACCTACAGCCCAATCCGGAACATTAAACACATCCGAGAACGACTGACTAATTGTATTTGACTGAACTGCGTTAAATATAAAACCAAAACATAGTGTCAGTAATATAGCAAAAACAATTCCTAACCCTCTTAACCCCAACGCCTTTTGCATATAGTACGCTGGACCACCTCGGAACGTATCACCATCTCGCACTTTATAGACTTGTGCTAACGTACTCTCAATGAAAGCGGTTGCCATTCCAATAATTGCAATAATCCACATCCAAAATATCGCACCCGGACCACCAATTCCAATGGCAAGAGCGACACCAGTCACATTTCCTGTACCTACTCGAGAGGCTGCACTGATTGTAAACGCTTGGAATGCCGAAACACCATCTTCGCTATCTTTCTTTTCAGTTATCAATCGGAACATTTCACCGAAGAGACGAAATTGAACAAACTTCGTTCCGATGGTGAAGTAAAGTCCGAGCACTAGCAACAAGCCGATAAGTACATACGACCACAAATAATTACTGAACGAGCCTGTTATCCAATTTAAAAAATCTGTAAGCATCAAGCCACACCTCCACTTTTTGTATTCTATTAAACTTCAATCCAACTTGCTTCTTCCTATACCCTCTTTTTTTAAAGGGTAGACAAGAAAAAATGCCGATGGTTTAGTAAACCACCGACACTGCATGTATTGCAATAGAAATTTATATACACAGAATATTTTTAAATCACGTATTGATCAAT
The DNA here is from genome assembly GCF_000813425.1 of Sporosarcina sp. ZBG7A. Lineage (GTDB taxonomy): Bacteria > Bacillota > Bacilli > Bacillales_A > Planococcaceae > Sporosarcina. The sequence goes on along the minus strand of NZ_JWIB01000015.1, from coordinate 106,705 downwards.
CTTTAAGACAAGTTCTGCAATTTCAGGTTTGCTGATTTGTTCGTCTGCACCTACGCTTGTTCCTTTGTGCTTTAGTTCATCTGTGATTAAAGAAGAGAAGATGATGACCGGTAGTTTCGCAAGACCTTTATGTTCTCGAATCCTCCTAGTGAAATGATGACCATCCATTTGTGGCATTTCAATATCTGTAATGACGAGTTGGATCGTATCCGCCACATCACCTGTTTCCGCAACCTTTTCCAAATAGGTGAGCGCATCTTTCCCATTTTCAAAAAAATCTACTCGCTCATAACCGGCTTCAGCTAACGTCGTCTGCAACAACTTCCGTAAAAGTGGAGAATCCTCCGCAACGAGTAAACGCTTATCAGAACGCTCCCGCTTCCCTAGCTTCTTGATTTGCTCTAGGCGGATTCCTGTTTCAGGACTAATTTCCATGACGATTTTTTCAAAATCCAGCAACAACATCATGTCACCACCAAGCTTGATGACTCCAATGACTGGAGAGGTTTCTGTCGAGTACGCACCAGATGGCTTCTCAATTGCATCCCATGAAATCCGGTGGATCATCGTCACGTTGTGTACATGGAACACGACTTGTTGTTTATTGAAAGATGAAACGATGTACTTGTCATTTTGTGGGTTCGCAGACGGTCCCATTCCTAATACGCGTTCCATACTAATGACGGGCAAGATTTCACCGCGCAATTGAATGATACCTTCTACTGCAGGATCAGCGTGAGGGATGGGTGTAATCGGCATCGGCACGATAATCTCTTTTACTTTAATGACGTTAATGCCATACCGACTTCCTGCCACTTCGAATTCCACAATTTCCAGTTCGTTTGTACCGCTCTCTAATAGTATTCCGCTTTCATAAGCCATTGCAATCAGTCCTTTTCATGTAGTCGCAATTTTTATCGTTCGTCTCATGCCCCGCCGTTCTGTGCGAAGCGGCTCTACTAGTCTATTTCGGCATAATGTATCCAATCATTGAGGGCTCTTCCCTCTTTTTCTCAAATTATGATGATCTGTTGGCAGATCTGTGTCTGCGAGATGATTAAAAGTGCTCTTAAATCATGAAATTTGATCATAACTTCTGGGTATTGCTCATAAATCGCGGAATGTGATCATAACCTCTGGATTGTGCTCATAAATTACGAAAAATGATCATAAACTCTGCGATTTGCTCATAAATCTCGAAATTTGATCATAATCCCTGGATTGTGCTCATAAAACACGAAATGTGATCATAATCCCTGGATTGTGCTCATAAATTACGAAATTTGATCATAACCTCTGCGATTTGCTCATAAATCTCGATTGACTACAATAAAAAACCAACCAGCACATGCTGGTTGGTTGGTTTTCATTCAGTATTCACTTAAAAATCAGTCGTCCCATGTGACGGACATAATCTTGCCAGAGATAGCGTGGATTTGATAGGTCGCTTCGTCAGGACCATCATCTACGTCAATTTCGATTTCGACGAGGTAATAGCCTCCTTCTGACGTTTTGACAAAATCGACGTCATCCACTTCGCCATTCAATTGACGCAATGCAATTTGAATGGCTTGTTGTTCTGTAAGTAAAACCGTTGTCTGTGGCGCCGGCTTATTTACAGGTGGTTTGGGCTGAGGTTTCTCTTGTGGTTTGGGTTGCGGTTTGGGTTGCGGCTTCGGCTGAACCGGAGCTGGTTTTGGAGCCTCAGTTGGAGTCTCCGGTTGTGGCTTAGGCTTTTCTGGCGCTGACTGAGCAGGCACTTCCTCCGGTTTTCCAACCGATGACTCGTCCTTCTTAGCTTTTTCAGCAGCTTCCTTTTGTTTTGAAACCAGTTCTGTCGAAGGCTCCTTCAAAATCATTGATAGGACTTTCCCTGTTGCTCCATCCACACGAACCGCATAGACGGATCCCTCCCGTGTTAGTGTCGCCCCATATATATTATCATGCAATAATAAATTGTTTACTTCGCCATTGTACATTGTTTCCAGTTGGTTCTTGATCGAGTCGGACGGAATGGTATCCGCGTGAGAAACGATGCTTTTCATATAAAGCATACCTGCAACCACCAGGAGTAGCACGAGACTGAATGGCAGCAAAAATTTCCTGCTCTTTTTCATATCGGTTCACCTCTCCTTTAAAGTACCAGGTAGACATTAAAATTCACTGAGAATCAGACGCTTTTAATAGCCAAATTGTTATTTTCGTCCCTTTACTTTCCTCACTCTCAATGTCGAGCTTCGCCCCTAGACCAATCGCAATTTCGTTTGCAATGGCAAGTCCTAAGCCGGTTCCTCCCGTTTTACGGCTACGGTCTTCATCCACCCGATAAAAACGGTCAAATAAGTATGGGATATCTTTTTCAGGAATTCCTTTTCCGTAATCCTGGATACTAATCCGCACATATTCATTTCGCTCTTCCATCTCAACATCGATTTCACGTTCACTATATTTCCGCGCATTATCGAGCAAGATTATTAAAAGCTGCTTTAAATGAGTCCCATCTGTTGATAAAGTCAGCTGATCCGACCCCTTAATTTGAACGGCTCTGCCATAGGCGCTCGTAATCATTTGGGCAGCATCATCCACAATTACACGCACATCTGTCTCTTCGAATACGTAGGAGGCTGGTTCGTTATTTCGGGCAAGGTCCAACATTTGCTCAATCATTTCGGTCATCCGTTTCGTCTCATTACGTATCGCCGTCAGTGCTTCTAGTGCAATTTCCGGCTTGTCCATTCCGCGACGTTCGAGCAGCCTCGCATAACTATCTATGACTGTAATTGGTGTTTTTAATTCGTGAGAGGCGTCTGACACAAACTTTTCCTGCTTGCGATAGTTTTGTTCCAGCTGAACCATTAAATCATTAAACGTCTGACCCATTTGTGTCAATTCGTCTTTCCCTTTTTCCGGAACAACAATTTGCTGAAACGTTCCTGAGCGCCGACTATCCGTCATCGCTTGGATGAGCTTCTCAATTGGCTGTGTAACAATTCTTCCAAGCGTGATGCTTGAAATAATGATTGGGATCATGGCAAACAACGTAATGCCGATCATAACCATCTTCAACAATCTTAAATTCGCTTTTAAGTCAGTCAAAACTTGAGTGACCTCAAGCTGGACCACTTCCCCAGTCGGCCAGATTGTAGGGATTGCAATCGAAAGGGCTTCATACCCATCGTAAGGAACAAGTGTATATTCCTCACTCTTATCCGGAACCGGGAACTTTTGGTCTAACCCTTCCATTGACTGTACTGACAAAACTTCATTGCCGTTCTTCCCAACAATTCGCAGAGCCCCATTCGGAGGTACATACGCACGTAAAATAATCTCTGCTTCTTCTTCGTCCGTCATTTTGCTGAGCGCAACCGTTAATTCTTTCGCACTTCCAAGCAGTTGACTGAATTCGGTTTTATGTTGAGTCCGATCGAAAGTGAAGTAAATTCCTATATTACTAAGAATAAGTAAAATCAGCATCATCAAAGTGGAAAGGGAGTGGATCTTATTTTTAAGTTTCATGACGCGAGTCCTTTAGTGCATATCCAACTCCTCGCACAGTATGGATGAACGATGGACCACATTCGGGATCAATCTTCTTTCTAACATATCGTATGTAGACATCGACAACATTCGTATCTCCGTAATAATCATATCCCCACACTGCATCGAGTAATTGCTCCCTCGTCAACACCTGATTCGGATGCTTCAGTAAATGGAATAACAAGTCATACTCCCGCGGAGTCAGTTCGATGAGGCTTCCATCACAACGGACTTCCCGAGTTTGGTCATGAATGGAAATGCCATTAAACTCATGTAAATGAACATCTGCTTCTTCAGGCACTCCTTTGGCAGAGAACCTTAACGCTGAACGAATTCGTGCGAGCAATTCTTCAATCTCAAAGGGCTTCGTGACATAATCATTGGCGCCTAAATCAAGCCCCGTCACTTTGTCTTCCATATCACTTTTCGCCGTCAGTAAAATAACCGGGGTCATCGTTTCATCGGCACGAATACGTCGCAAAACATCCAGACCATTAAGACCTGGCAACATGAGATCCAGCAGAACCAGATCCCATTCTTGTTCACGATACATAATGAGACCGTCCGTTCCGGTATGACACGTCGACACTTCGTAGCCCTCAAATTCGAGCTCTAACTGTAAGACGCGAGCGATACTTTCTTCATCTTCAACAATCAATACTTTTTCAGTCATAAAAAACTCACCCCGTCACTTAGTTGCTAGACATCATTCGCTTCTATATTTGTGCTGCGGATTTTGTCAAAACAAGTTTTCCTTTAATTCTATCAGTTTTCTGTCTAGTAAGAGAAATTAAATGCAAGCATACAAAAAAGAAGCAACCCGCTTTGTTAGCGGGGATGCTTCTTAGAAGAATACGATAATCGCTAAAATAATCGCTAATACAATTCGATAGATTGCAAATGGAACGAGTTTGATCTTCGAGATTAGTTTCAGGAAGAACCGGATTGACAGCAGCGAGAACACGAATGCGCTGAGGAATCCTACGACATAGAACGAGATATGATCCATCGATAGGTACTCCCAGTTTTTCATCACAGAAACAAGACTGGCACCCATCATAATCGGAACCGCCATTATAAACGTAAAGTCCGCTGCGGTTCTGTGGTTCATCCCAAATAATACACCACCTGAAATCGTGGCACCTGATCGTGAAAATCCTGGCCATAGTGACAAACATTGAACGAGTCCAACGGTAAAGGCTTGACGGTATGTAATTTGGTCAAGAGTTGTTACGCGTGGAGTCTTTGGTCCAAATCGATCTGCCGCGATCATGAGAATCGCACCTGCGACAAGTGCGACGATGACCGTTTCAACGCCAAACAAATAGTCATCGATCAAATCCTTTAGAGCAAATCCGAGGATAACAGCAGGCAACATACCAACGATCACGTGAAGCAAGTTGAAACTTTTGCTCGCCTTTTGACCTTCCACTTTATAAAGACCGACTAAACTGAATAGCCGCTTCCAAAACACGACAACAACGGCTAGTATTGAACCGAGCTGAATAACAATTTTAAATGTGATAGAAGGATATTTCCCAAGAAATTCTTCACTTTTCAACCACATGTCATCGACAATAATTAGATGCCCTGTGGACGAAACAGGCGCAAACTCTGTCATTCCTTCAACAAATCCTAACAGAAGCGCTTTTAAAAGTTCAAATAAATCCATAGTTGATTATACCCACTTTCTGCGAAGCCTGACATACGAGATGCATGCGATCACTCCGCCAATTCCTATTAAAATATACACAACGTTTGAATAGATGTCCATATATCGGATGACCGATTCAAAGTTCGCCCCAAGCTTGACCCCCATAAAAATGAGGACACTGTTCCAAACCAAACTTCCTAAAGTCGTGAGTATGATGAAAAGAGGGAAGTTCATTCCAGACATTCCCGCTGGTATCGAAATGAGGCTTCGAACAAGCGGAACCATTCTACAAATGAGCACTGTCCAAGGTCCATACTTGTGAAACCATGCATCCGCCCGACGAATATCCTTCTTCTTCAGCCTGAGCCAACGACCATATCGATCTGTAAGTCGTTCGAGCCGGGGAACATCAAGAAACATGCCGATTCCATATAGGAACATGGCTCCGATTACTGATCCGGTCGTAGCCGCCGCAATCATCCATCCCATTGATAAACTGTGGGATGCCACTAAAAAACCACTGAAAGTCAAAATCAGTTCAGAGGGAATCGGAGGAAACAGGTTTTCCACTAAGATGAGTGCAAGCACGCCATAATAGCCATATTCCGCCAACAACTCCATGATCCACTCTTCCATCCACGCCCTCCCGTCACTAGTTGTCACTATACTGCATAACGCCCACTACTATTGCTGATAGATCATAGGAAAATGCTCATAAAACTTGCGATGTGATCATAAATCTTGGATTCCGCTCATAAATCTCGAAATGTGATCATAAACCTCGTATTCCGCTCATAAATCTCGAAATGTGATCATAAACCTCGCATTCTGCTCATAAATCCCGGAATCTGATCATAAATCTCGCATTCCGCTCATGAATCCCGGAATCTGATCATAAACCCTGCATTCCGCTCATAAATCCCGGAATCTGATCATAACCCTCGCATTCCGCTCATAAATCTCGAAATGTGATCATAAACCCTGCATTCCGCTCATAAATCCCGGAATCTGATCATAACCCTCGCATTCTGCTCATAAATCCCAAAATCTGATCATAACCAACTCGCCTAGCTTGTCATAAAGACGACATCCCCCGCCACAAGTTTCGCCCAATCTCTATTAGTTTACGAAACAAGCTTCCATTCTATGACTTCAGCACAACAAAACCCGTCCAGCATTCTCCGCCAGACGGGCTCCATTGTCCATACTTACTTCACTTCAACCAGTTGTTTGCGCAACTCGGCTTTCAAGAACTTCCCGACAGAGGTTTTCGGAATCTCTTCCATAAAGATGATGTCGTCCGGGACCCACCACTTTGCAAATTGTCCTTCCATGTACTTCAGAAGTTCCGCCTTCATGGCCTCATTCGCTTCCCGACCATCCGCCAATACGACACAGCCAAGAGGACGTTCTTGCCACTTCTCATGTGGCACTGCAATTACCGCAGCCTCAAACACAGCATCATGTGACATGAGCGCATTCTCCAAGTCTACGGATGAAATCCACTCGCCACCACTCTTGATCAGATCTTTCGTCCGATCTGTCAGTTTCAAGTAGCCGAAGTCCGTCATAACCGCAATGTCTCCTGTATACAGCCAACCGTCACGGAATGCCTCTGATGTCCGTTCATCTTTATAGTATTCATCCGCAATCCATGGTCCTCGAACCGCGAGCTCTCCCATCGTCTTGCCATCCCACGGAACTTCTCCGTTTTCGTTGACAATCTTCACATCCAGTCCTGGCATCACAAGACCCTGCAACGAACGAATATCGATTTTTTCGTCCATCGTGACGTCATCCATGCCCGACGTCAACACCGACAAACTGACGAGTGGCGAGGTTTCCGTCATGCCGTACCCAATAATGAACGGAACCTGATAACGTTCCTCAAATGCGCGTATCAACCCTTTCGGCGAAGCCGAACCGCCACAGACAACCGCGCGTAATGAAGACAGATCACGTGGTTTGGCATCTTGAGCTTTCAATACAGCTAGCCAAATTGTTGGCACTCCCGCCGTCAGCGTCACCTTTTCTTGTTCGATCAAATCTAGCAATAAATCTGGGATAATTCCTGGCCCCGGGAGCACTTGTGTAGAACCAAAGAACACAGCAGCAAACGGCAGTCCCCAAGCATTGACATGGAACATCGGTACAACCGGCATAATAACATCCCGCTCATTCAATCCCATTGCGTCTGCTAGTCCGAGAGCATAACTATGGAGCACGATCCCACGGTGCGTGTAGACGACGCCTTTCGGATTGCCTGTCGTTGCAGACGTATAACACATGCCAGCAGGCGTGTTTTCATCCAAATCCTCTGGAAATTCGAATGTGTCCGAAGCATCCTCGAGAAGTGCTTCGTACGCATAGACATTCGGTAAGTTCGTATCTGGCACTTCTTTGCTGTCGCCCATTATGACATAGTGTTTCACTGTTTTCAGTAGAGGTGCCAGCTTCTCAAGATGTGGGAACAGATTATCGTCTACTAAGAGAATTTCGTCTTCTGCATGGTTGATGACATACGCAATATGTTCAGGGGACAAACGGATATTGACCATATGCAAAATCGCTCCGGTACAAGGTACACCAAAGTACGCTTCTAGATGACGATGGTGGTTCCAACCGAACGTCGCTACTTTCGTTCCGTGCTGCATTCCTAGTTTCGTCAGTGCGTCTGCAAGCTTCCGCGTCCGTTTCGCAAATTCGCGATACGGGATGCGGTGAATTGTATCTGCTGCGGTACGTGAAATGATGAGCTTCTCCGGGAAAAACTGTTCAGCACGTCGGATGAACGACGTTAAATTGAGTGGTGTTTGCATCATTATGGCCATCTCCCTTTGTCCTTTAAATTGGTCATGCGTATGTCATACATATGAATTAAAGACCAAGATTTTTAGCGATGATCACTTTCATAATTTCGTTCGTTCCTGCGTAAATCGACGTTACGGGGATGTCGCGATAGCGTCGGGCAATTTTATACTCTTCCATATAACCGTAGCCACCGTACAATTTCATGCACTCCGTTGCTATTTCCCGTGCACTTTCCGTAATCCAGTATTTCGCCATCGATACTTTTGTGACGACATCCGCACCGCTCATATGCTCTTCAATTAATGACTCCAAGAAGGTCTTTCCAAGTTCCACTTTTGTTGCCACTTCCGCCAACTTGAACTGTGTGTTTTGAAAAGATCCAATCGACTTGCCGAATGCTTGCCGTTCCTTCACATACTCAAGCGTCATCTCTAACATGTCTTCTGAGGCCGTTTGTGCAGATAGTGCGACAATGAGACGTTCTTGCTGTAATTTTTGCATTAAGTAGTGAAAGCCTTTATTCTCCTCACCAACCAGATTCGCAACAGGCACTTTACAATCTTCAAAATAGAGCTCAGCAGTATCTTGTGAATGCATGCCGACTTTGTTCAGCTTACGCCCTTTTGTGAAGCCCTCCATTCCTTCTTCAATGAGCAGAAGACTGATTCCGCGATGCCTAGGCTCCGCATGGTCGTCCGTTTTGACAACTGTCAAGAACAAGTTGCCGTTGACTCCATTCGTAATGAACGTCTTTTGACCATTTACAATATAGAAATCGCCTTCCCTACGAGCGCTCGTCTGGACATTCGCTAAGTCTGAACCAGTTCCTGGCTCAGTCATCGCTACTCCAGTGATGAAATCAGCCGTCAGACACCCCGGCAAATACCGCTCTTTCTGCTCGTCTGTCCCGTACGATTCAATATATGGGACAACGATGTCATTATGCAAACCAATTCCTGTCAAACCTGCACCGACTCTTTCCATCTCTTCGCCGATAATGACACCGTAGCTGAAATCCAATCCCAACCCGCCATATCGCTCGTCAATTTGAGGGCAAAGAAAGCCCATCTCGCCAAGTTTCCGCCAAAACGTTTTTGGAACAATGCGCTGTTGCTCCCACTCATCGTAGTGTGGCACTGCTTCCTTTTCTAGAAATTTCCGAAGCGTCTTTCTGAATAACACATGTTCTTCCGTCTCAAAACGATAGCGCTTCATTTATATGAACCTCCCTTTTCACTGGGATTAAATCATTTCAATAATTGTTGCATTGGCCATACCCATTCCCTCACAAATCGCGAGTAACCCATAACGTCCTCCGGAATGTTTTAATTCGTGCATCAGCGATACAAGCAACTTCGTCCCCGTTGCACCAAGGGGGTGGCCGAGTGCAATCGCCCCGCCATTCACATTTAACTTTGCACGATCCGCTCCCGTTTCCGCAAGCCATGCAAGCGGCACAGGCGCAAACGCTTCATTCACTTCATAGAGATCCATGTCGTCAATCGTCAACCCGGATTTCTTTAACACTTGATGGGTTGCTTCAATCGGACCCGTAAGCATAAGCGTCGGATCTGAACCGACTACTGTTCGCGCCACAATTCGCGCAATCGGCTTAACGCCAAGCTCATCGGCCTTATCTCGGCTCATGAGCAATACCGCGGATGCCCCATCACTCATTTGACTCGCGTTTCCTGCCGTAATGACGCCTTGTTCATCAAATACCGTTTTCAATCCAGCCAGCGCTTCTAGCGTCGACTCAGGTCGAGGTCCTTCATCTATAGAAAATAGTTTCGAGTTTCCTTCTTGGTCCATCACGGCAACGGGAATGATTTCTTCATCGAACCGTCCTCCATCGATTGCCTGCATGGCTTTCTGGTGGCTATCATATGCAAACTGATCAAGCGTCTCACGCGATAGCTTCCATTTTGAAGCTATCCGTTCCGCAGAAAGGCCTTGATTGATGATTTCATACTGTGACATCAATTTGCCGCTAGGCTTAGCGACATGCATATTGGAGAACATCGGCTCTCGAGTCATACTTTCCACTCCACCCGCAATCACGACGTCCATATCCCCACTTGCAATCGCCTGCGATGCGAAGTGAACCGCTTGTTGACTCGATCCACATTGACGGTCAATCGTTACACCCGGAACAGTTACCGGAAACCCACCAATAAGCACAGCTGAACGTGCGATATTCCCACCTTGTTCTCCTGATTGGGTGACACAACCAAGGATGACATCATCCGTTTCTTCTTTCGCAACGCCCGCCCGTTCCATCAGTTCATCCAAAACAAGCGCAGCGAGTTCATCAGGTCGCGTATTGGCGAGACTCCCCTTCCTTCTTCCTACCGGAGTCCGAACACCCGCAACGATTACAGTCTCTCTCATTACGACACTTCCTTCACATTAGAATAGTCCTAGTTTTCTAATAACTATACCAATTATTGAAAGCGGTTTCAATCTTTGTTTCATAGTCTCGATAGGATCTCATCCTAAAGTATGAGACAAATCTCCACACCAAGCCTGTTTGGATAAATCCCATTCCGTCTTATCATTAGGGTACAAACGAAGGGAGGCACCACAAATCATGAAAAAACTTCTACTCATTGTCTTCGGAATTATCGCCGCAATTGTAGCAGTCGCCAATATAGGCTCTATCGTAGCACTCGCGCTTTCAGCAGCTGCCGCAGTCTTCGGTTACCACTACTTCCGTAAAAGTGACTCAACAATCGGTCGTATTCTGTGGGGAATCGTCATGTTAGTCGGAGTCCTAACAGGAATTTCAAACATCCCTGCATTCATCGGACTTCTTGCTGCAGCCGGAGCCTACTATGCATGGCGCAAATGGAAACTGAACCAACGTACAAATAACAATGTAATCGATGCAGATCCGTTCGCAAAGTTTGAAAAACAATGGAACGAATTCAATAAATAAGGAGGGCTTTTGATGAATGAACTATGGTATAAATTCAAATTCGCCGTACAAGACGATCTCGAACAGATAACAGCAAAACGCAATACTCAAAATGCCGCAGATGTGTTAAACGAAACCATCAAGGAAGCCGAGCAACAAACGAAAGCAGTTGGGAAACTTTTGGAGCGCCAACGGATTTTGCGCGATGAAGTCACAAAGGAATTACTCGAAGCGGAACAGCTCACTGACAAACGGACAGAACAACTCTCTTTAGCTGAAGCAACAGGAGACGAAGCGCTTATCAACTACGCGAAAGACGAGGCCGAAGCTTATAGTCGACGCCGAGACGAATTGCGTTCTCTTGAAACGGACACGACGGAGTCCATGATTGCGTTGGAACGCCGTTTTGAAAGCATGAAGCACAAAGTAAAAGATATGCAAGTCCGCCGTTTGAAGTTAATGGGTGAAGAAAACGCAAAACGGGCAAATAGCCGGATGGATCGCATTTTCTCTGCAGATCTTGAGCCTTCGTCTGACGAACCCATGAATCGCGATTCCGCCAAAGACGATGACATCGCATCTATGCGACGCCGTCTTGACGATTTGACGGCAGAAGAAGCAACCATCGAGAAAATCGTGTAAACTGAAAAGACAGCAACGAGCTGTCCGGGTGATCAGGGACATCCTTGGCCGCTCGGCAGTTCTTTTTTCTGAACGCTAACCTTGCTGGCGAGTGGAATCGGGCGAGTTGCCCGGCGATACGAGCGAGTTGCCCGGTGATCCGAGATCGCCTCCACCCTTAGTAAAGTACTGACATTGAGAAAGGAGAGGAAGTAGAATGAAGCGGAGCAAAACAGAACGGACTACATTGTGGGTTATGGCGTTTGCACTCCTTGTATTTGTGGAAGCTGGTTTGTTTGGAAACGGGAACGTCATCTTCTTCTTTCTCGGTGCCATTGCCATGTACTTCGGACTTCAGCGTCGCTCTAAATGGCTCGTCATAACAGGTGGCATATTCATCGTGATTGCCTTGCTTTCGTTATGGAGTTTACGTTTACTCATTTTCGGTTTGCTCATTTATCTGGTTATCCGATTGTGGAAAGGGACGCCGGCAGAAGAAATTATGCGTCCTTTAAAAGAAACCACCCGAGAAACACAGAACGGTATTTGGAAAGACCGACTCTTCTCCAGCCAGTCGACTCCATTCACTTCCTATGAATGGCAAGACGTACACGTACAAGGAATCGTTGGAGACTTCTATATTGATGTAACAGACACGGTGCTGCCGAAGCAGACTTCCTTCATCTCCATCAGGCAAGGACTGGGACGTGTTAAAATCGAATTACCGTACGATTTGCCCGTACGAATCCATAGCTCAGTCTTATTTGGTGAATGTCGTCTGTTCGATTTACCCCCCAAGCGATTGTTGAACGAATCCATCCATATGAAAGATGGATATGACCGCGCAATTGGTACAGAAGCTGAACTCATCATCTCAATATCTGTCCGATTTGGGGATGTCGAGGTGATTCGAAAATGACCGGACTCTTTTGGCGTGGAATCTTACTATCCACACTATTCGTCGCTGTTTGTGCCGGCGGGGTTTATTACATCATTGAATACCCTCCATCATTTGAATGGGAATATCTGTACAACCAAAATCTCCTGGATGTGCCCGTAGGAGTTTGGTTGCTTGTCATTCCCATTACTCTCGGCTGGTTGTTTTCGATTTGGATCTACAACATTGCGCGCTCAAAGGAAAAGACAATTGAACGCACACTCAACCAGCTCGCAGAAGAAGGAACCGCCCCTTCGAATAAAAGCATCTCCCGCAAACTAAATCGAACAATAGCTTCCGTGTCAGAAGTATTGGATACACAGAAACGGAGCTTACAGCGAATTACTGATCAACGGGCTGAGGACCAAGACCAGATTATCCAGGAGCGATTGATTGAAGAACGGCAACGTCTCGCTCGCGACCTTCATGACTCCGTTTCCCAGCAATTGTTCGCAGCATCGATGCTGTTGTCGTCACTTACAGAGCAACCCGAAGAAACAGCGCTCCAAAAACCACTACTCCAAGTGGAACGAATGGTCCAACAAGCACAACTCGAGATGCGCGCGTTACTGCTACATTTACGTCCTGCAGTCCTTAATAGTAAATCACTGAAAGAAGGACTTGAGGAATTGCTGACGGAACTGCAGGAAAAAGTAACGTTTACCATTCGATTCCGACTTGAAGACGTCCCCCTTTCGAAAGGTGCAGAAGATCATTTGTTCCGCATCGCACAGGAAACCTTATCGAACACCCTCCGTCATGCACAAGCCACGGAAGTCGACGTAGTCTTCATCGAACGGGAGGGTCTGGCGATTTTCCGCGTACAAGATAACGGTGTCGGATTTAGTGAATCGGGCGGTAAGGGTGGCTCGTATGGTCTTCAGAACGTTAAAGAGCGTGCCGTTGAAATTGGTGCCGTGTGCAAAATTGTATCCGTCCCTTCGCAAGGAACGATTGTAGAAGTGAAATTACCGATTAGGACAGAGGAGGAGGAAGCGCATGATACGCGTACTACTCGCGGATGATCATGAAATGGTTCGCATCGGAGTATCTGCATATCTAGGGACTCAACCTGATATGGAAGTCGTTGGAGAAGCAGTCGACGGTGGCGAAGCGGTTGAAAAAGCACTTGAATTGCGACCGGACATCATTTTAATGGACATGGTCATGCCAATCATGACCGGTGCTGAAGCAACAAAGGCTATTATTCAACAATGGCCAGAAGCCAAAATTATCGTTGTTACAAGTTTTTTAGATGACGATAAAGTCTATCCAGCACTCGAAGCAGGTGCTGCCAGTTACATTTTAAAGACGTCAAACGCTAAGCGTATTGCCCAAGCGATCCGCGAAACCGTACAAGGCCAAACGGTTCTGGAACCGGAAGTGACGGTCAAAATGATGGAGAAAATGCGGAGTGGCGGATCTGACCAACCTCTTCACGAAGAGTTGACTCAGCGCGAACTAGAAACGTTGTTACTCCTCGCTCAAGGAAAGTCCAATCAAGAAATCGCGGATGAATTATTCATTTCCTTGAAAACTGTTAAGACACACGTCAGTAATGTATTGTCAAAACTCGAAGTACAAGACCGTACGCAGGCGGTCATTTATGCATTTCATCATAAATTAGTCCAATGAAAAACGCGCAGCCAGGGGTATCCCCTACTGCGCGTTTTTTGTCATCATTCGTGATTGTGATCATCTTTAGGCTTCTGATTGTTCCATTGCTCATGAGCTTCTTTGTTGAAGCGGCTCTTCTGATCGTGGTCACCATATGGATATTCTTCTCCTGGTTCCACTTCGTTATAGCCCGTATCCACATCATCTTCCATGAACGAAATTGGATCATTCCCTCCAAAGTTCTCAGCTGGCGGGACGTCATTCACATCAGAATGTGCAGGTCCTGTTAACCCTGCTTCAGTGTCTCCCGGGAAATCGTCGGCAGGAGGAACTGGGGGAGCTTGTTCAGTTGCTCGTTTCAGCTGTTCCTTTTCACGCTCAACTTGAGCTTTTGTAGTATTCATTCCTTGTTTTGCTTGTTGCTTCGCTTGCTCTGCATCATGTTTCATTTCTTCTTTTTGCTGTTCCCAACCTTCTTTCGAAACATCTACATCTTGCAAGCTGGACTCCATCTTAGACAAGTAACGAGATGCGTGATCGCGTCCACCCAGTCCAAATGCCAGACCAAATGCAAGTGCAACGCCACCTAGGATGAGAATGAATGCAGCATTGATGATCGCAGGTGCAATCCCAAGCTGACTAAGCGCCATGAAGAACGCGAACGCTAAGATAGCGTATTTCGCGACGTAGCGGAGAATGTGTGGATTCCCTTGCTTCGTTTGCATAACACTTCCGATGAATTTCTCTGCAAGGTTCGCAAGCCAGAACCCGACTGCTAGAATTAGTACTGCAGCAAGTACCATTGGCAAGTAAGCGAAAATCGCAGTTGCCAGAGTCACCATAAACGCAAGTTGTACAATTTGAAGCGCTTCTACAACAAATAATAGAATCACTACAATTTGTACAATCGTTCCGATAACAGATGAAACTGTAAAACTACCAGAACGGTTTGTTGACTTCACACCCATCTTATTGGATAGGGAGTCTACGCCAAGATTTGCAAGTAACGTTTCCACAATCCCTTTAATCCATTTCGCCACATACACACCAACGAGAATCAATGCAATCGCTACGATGATTTTAGGAAGCATCACCATAATGTCATTCAACATGGCAATCGCAGGCTGGGAAATCCCTTCTAAGTCTAGTACTTCAAGTGCTGAAATGGTAACAGGAATCAAGATTAGTACGAACACGATGGTTCCGATCACTTTTGAAATACTTGTCCCTTTTACAGCAGATGAAACCTTCAATTTATCCGCAACTTTGTCTACACCGATTGATTCGAGCAACTTCGTCACAATCATGCGAACAATTTTAGCGATCAGGATACCTACTACAAAGATTAGTGCCGCACCAACGAGCTTAGGGATAAATGCGACAAATCCAGTTAATAAGTTCTCAAACGGACCACTTACTCCACTTAAACCAAGCGCATTCAATACCGCTGGGATAAACAGAAGTAAAATCAAATAGAATGCAACGTTCGCAGCCGTCGAAATCCACTGTGCTTTATCGACTGATTCTGCAGATCCGCCTACTTTAGAGACATATTTGTGTACATTCACTTTATGTCCTGCAGACAGAATCAGCTTTTTCACGAGGGTTGCAAACACCCAAGCTAGCAGCAGGATAAGACCTGCTTTTAGAATTCCAAGTACCGCACCGCTTAGTCCTGCAAACACATCCAGGAATGGTGAAGAAATTGTGTTGAGGTTCATAATATTAAAGAAGATGAGGATGGTGAGTAGTAAAATACCGAAAAATACAATCTTGCCGGCAATTCGGTCAGCACTCCACTTTTGGTGTTGCATGTTTAAACGTTCATTCATGTGACCTTTTTTCATAGCTTTCACAACTGCGCCTTCGGCAACTTTAGCAATGATAAAACCAATGATAAGTACAATAATGCCGAGCAGTAGATCTGGTAGCCAGCTGAAAAGGTTTGAATAATACGGGTCTCGGAACATTAAGATCCTCCATTCTAGTAAATAGTCTAGTCATCTATTCCTACAAATGGAGATTGGTAAACCTGCTAAATATAAGTTTCCTAAATAGAAGCCAAGAGTTCATTCAAAATGGACCTATGCGGTTGATAAGCTAAGCATTAGAAAACCAGCTGACTGGTTGCGTCAGCTGGCTTATGTGTTGCGTTTAGATTCGTTCCATTCCGTGTGGGCTTTTTCATTATGATTACGTTCAGAGGACTTCTCTTCACTTTCCTTAAATACAGAAGGCGCATGCTCCCCTGTTTTTTCGCGTTCGTTTTCCAGAAACTCCTGGGTGAAATTCGAATCGGCAGGATCCGACAATGGTAACTCATCCGCAGGTCCTGCTGGTTTCCCTTGTTTCGGCACTTTGGGTTCCAAGTCTTCTTTGTTTGGATATTTCCCGTCTTTAATGGTCATTCCATCCTCCCCCTCTTCAACTTAGTTAAGCTAACTACTCCAGTTATCTAATTATAATTCCCTATAATATATAAGTTCAAACACAAAAAACTGTATACTACCCCCCTCTCATTATCGTTCAGTTAAGCTAACGGCATACGGACCGTCGCTTCACCTTTTATTTCAATTGCTTGTTACACATGCTACAAAATATTAACAGACTGCTTGTACAATTCCATAGTACTCCGTCTTCCAAATATAGTAAGTTTTTTGGATCCATTTTAAGAAATGCTGAATTCTCAAGACCAATCTCCCATTGGTAATCTATGCTGCTCTCACCTACGTACTCTCGCCATACTACTCATCAAACGCTACACAGCCTTCTGTGAAATGTTCAAATTGACAGCAGGTGCATCTTCTTTGTATAGTAGTTTTAAACGATGTGCATCCCCTGTTCTTTAACAAGAACAGGAAATAATCACAGTTCACATGATTTTTGTAAAGTCATAGCTTCCAATTGGTACTTTATAGTCATAACCATAAACAAATACCATAGACCTATTTCAATAGGTTTTTATACCATACTTCTTTATTTAATAAACCTGATTATTGCAAGTCCTGTACGTAAAATTCATGCGATGCTAGTGATAAAATTTAGTTTTTGCATAACTAAGGGTGATTATAATGTCTATCGGAAAGCGAATTCGCGAACTTCGGATGATAAAAGGATTGTCGTTAACTGAATTGGCAAATCGAGCTGGTGTAGCAAAATCCTATATCTCTTCAGTCGAGCGACAACTACAATTAAATCCTTCTATTCAATTTTTAAACAAAATAGCTGCAGTTCTAGATGTCAGTGTTGAGAAGTTAATTCTTGAAGATGAGGCTCAAGAAGAGGATTTGGACATTGAGTGGCTAGAGTTAGCCAAAGAGGCAATGGATTCTGGAATTAGCAAAGAGCAGTTCAAACAGTATTTGGAATTCCAAAAATGGCAGAAGTCTACCCACGACAATAACTAACGTCTATTATCGTGAGTCCCTTAGGATGTGTGTCTAAAGTTAGAAGTAGCTGTTCTGTTAACGCAAGGGGAGCTGCAGTGATGTGAAATCTGATGGTTGCGTGCTGTAATCACAAGTAGCTTAGCAATCTGTAGTTTAGGTGTCCAACCATGTCAGTCCTGATTGTTCATAAGGATGAAATCCACAAAATGATTGCGAACTTTTTATTTTCAAGACCGATTTTACATTTCTGGACTTAACCTCTCTCTTTACGTAAACTAGCATTCCATAAGACTGCTAGTTTGCCTTTTCCTTTGGGAATCCATCATTCGTTTCCTTCAACTTCACATTTTTTAGGAACTCTCTTACTTCCTCCGGAGAGACACCTAGATTTTTTGCTTTCTTCATCAAGAACACCCATTCCCCATCCAACATCTCTCGATCGTTCTTCATCAGAAAATCCCCCTAATAGGATAGGTAGCTCAGCCGTCATAGCAACTTTCCCCTTAGACCTGAAGCTTTGCGTCCTTACTTTTAAGTAAGTTTGCCTTTTCTATGATTTGGTACTTATACCTAATTACCACTATCATATAGGAAAATTCAAAATGACAATATTGACGAATGTTAATGGGTAGGCATTATTTTTCAAACAGTTCCATTAATACAGTTAATTAAGCACTTTATTTGTAGCGTTAAGTATAATCTCGGTTCCTTGTGTTACCTACAGACATAGAGGTTAACTCAACCACTAGTATGTAAAAATCCACCCGCGATGGCAGGTGGTCGATTGAAGCTAATATCGCATAGATTCAAATGACAGTGTTAAGTTATTCTCTAATACTGATTATTTTGCCCTTTGTCGCTTAAAGATTTAGTCGCCACATTCATATCTAATTTATTGTATTCGGTTTTAGCTGTAAATAGCACAAGTGGATTCGAACCATTAATACGTTGCGCATCCCAAACCATTCCTTCAAATTTATTATATGAACCGTCTACTTTTATTATTTGTTTTGTTTTCTCGGTTAGTTGCACTTGCAATCCCGTGAAAAGGTTACCTGAACATTCGTTGGGGATTGTCATGGAACCTATTATTTGTATACCTAACACACAATCATCTATCGTCATATTTTCAAAGCGATTAGCATTAATCCAGCTATATGTGCCAGCTCCTGGATTCTCTGCTTTTAGTTGAATAGCTGTTTTAAATCCCACGATTGAGATATTTTCAAACTGGACGAAGCTAATATTGTGCCACTTTCCTTTAGCATATAATGAAAGCCCCGTGCCATTGTAGTTTTTACTTTTATTAATGATTGTCATATTTTCAACTCGCGTTTTATTTGTAGCATCATACTGATCCTGGCCTTTTAGAAATATAACTTCTGCTTGAAAGGTTGGATCCATTACTTGGATAGTCCCATTCCTAATGACCGCATCTTTTTCAACCGTCAACACTCGATAATTCCCTTTCACCACGATTACGGAATTACTTCCAAACTCTAGTTCTACTCCTTCCTTCACGGTAAAACCAGACTTTATTGTATATATTTTATTGGCTTTCAACTTCACTTTTTCTTTCTTTTGCGTTGCACAAAAATCAATAGCCGACTGAATTGCCTTTGAATAATCTTCTGTTTGACCATTCTCATTTGTTATAAAATCTTCTACAGCAACTGTGTCCTCCGGTAGGTTTAGGTTACTTCGCTCCACATTTGCTCTCCCCCACATCTCGTTGTTAAACATTAAATAAAGGATAACGGCACTGCTGATGACAATTATAGCTATCCATCTTATGCATACATCTTTAATCTCCATTTACTCATCTACTTTCCTAGCTCACAACAACGCTACAATGCTTCACCACCTCATCCCATTCCATGTATATGCGAAATATATCCTCTTCTATCAGCTTTGTCCCCGATTGAACTTCAATAAATTCTAAATCTGTAATTGCCTTTAAACCATGCTCAGCACCAATTGGGATATGAAGTACATCCCCGACATTTACAGAATAGAGTTCACCGTCAAGGGCAAATTCACCTTTCCCTTTAATGATGGTCCAAATTTCCCGACGATACCTATGGTTCTGATAGCTAATGTTTTTGTTGGCTTTTATGCAAATCCGCTTTGTCAAAACCTCTTCCCCGTCTTCCACCTTCGTATAGTCAAGGACACGATACCATCCCCAGCGTCTTTCTTCATACATCGGCCTTTGCTCAACACCTTCTAATAGTGCTTTCACTTGAGGACTTTCTCTTTTATCCGATACCAGAATGCCGTCAGGGCTCGCTGCGATAATAAGATCTTTAACACCAATTGCTATAATTGGAATGTCTAATTCATTGATCATATGTGTATTTGTAGAATCCTTAGTCATGGTTCCAGTACCCATTTGATTTGTACACATTTCTTCAGTGAGTGTGTTCCAAGTACCCAGGTCTTTCCAACACCCGTTATAAGGAATCGCCACTATTTTATTTGCTTTTTCTACGACCTCATAATCAAATGACCTATTCGGCAGAAGTGAATAGTGTTCATATAATTCCTCGTATTGGATTGGCAAGCCCCGTTCTTCAAGAATGGAAAGGATAAATTCTAACTTGAATGCAAATACTCCTGTGTTCCATAACGCCTGTTGCTTTATTAAGTTTTCCGCCTGTTGTTTAGACGGTTTTTCCTTAAAATTACTTATCTCAATGTAACTTCCTTGATGACCATCTGATTTAGGAGAAAGATACCCATATTTTTCAGACGGGAATGTGGGCTCTACCCCTATTAAGGCGAGTTCAGCATCACAAGATAGTAATGCATCTTCTAAATCAATCACTCTCTGAAAAAAACGTTCTTCAACAAAGGGGTCAACAGGAAGTACTCCAATCACTTCTTGTACGTCCACACCTTTTACGGAATATAGATAGACTGCCGCCAAGGCAATCGCTGAAAAGGTATCCCTTCTCTCCGGTTCAATAATAAGGGGAATTTGTGCACCGATCTGACTTTGAATCATATCTACTTGGGATTTGCTTGTAGCAATTATGGTGGATTTTTGTAGACCCGCCTTATCCAGCTGCCTCCAGACCCTCTGCACCATGGATTCCAGCTGTCCTCTCTCATCAGCGAGCACTTGCAGAAATTGTTTTGATCTTGACTCATTCGATAGTGGCCACAAACGTTTTCCTGATCCACCTGAAAGTAAGATTAGTTCCATTTAAGCTCCCCTATTCCATCAATTTTTTTGACACTAGATTGTTTCTTTATACGCCTCGATTAATCGATCCGTCACGATCTGCTCTGAAAAATGATTGGATACAAACGTCCTCGCTCTCTCGGCTAAAGAATTTGCATATTCCCTGTCGCGCAAAACTTGTTCGGTACATGTTATAAACTCTTCATTATCCTCACAGACGAGTGCCTCTTCCTGATGTGTAAAACCAATACCTGCATTTGTAATGGTACTCATAACAATTGAGCAACCAAGAGCCGCTGCTTCCAATATTTTGTTTTGTTGACCTGCACCGAAACGGAGTGGGCAAACATAGACAGCTGCCTTCCATTGCCATGGTCTAATGTCTTCCACGAAGCCGCTTACTACGACACCACTAATTTTGCCTAACCTTTGAACATCAGATGAAGGATTTGCACCTACTATCCAACATTCCAGATCCGGGAATTTTTCTTTGAGAGGAAGATAGATATCTTTCACAAGTCTTATAGCTGCGTCTACATTCGGGGCATAGTTCATCGTCCCCGTAAACACCAACGCATTCTTTTTATTTTCTAAACGATTCATATGAAAGTACGATAAATCGATATAGTTAGGTACCACATTTATATCTCCATAGCGTTTCGGGTGAAGATATTCTTTATCCGCCGGGGAAGTGATAATTGCTTTAGAACCTTGTGCATCAACGAATTTTTCATACTTTTTCATTCTTCCTAGTTCTCCCCCAACGGCTAATCTTTCAAGTGGATTCTTTGTCCACTGAGCTCTCCTTTCCAAATTCAGGCTGATAGCGTCGATATAATCAACCACAAGTGTTGAATGTGGAATGTCCAGAGAAGAAAAGTTGTGAAGTACTTTAGATTGAATGTGTATGACATCATAATGCATTTGGCTTAATATATTTTTAAGGAATACAGTTAAAATCGGAAATGAATGGAGGGATACACTTAACGGATATCCCTTCAGAAGGAAGCTTCTAATGATTGAAAGGTGATTATTCTTTGCTTTCAGCCTATCCTTTTCTTCAGGGCTTCCATCTATTAGGGAAGAAGCACAGCACCAATGTGCCTCGTCATTTTCTTGAAATAGAAAATGAACAGTATGCCCATTGCTTACTAGACTTTTCATCTGTTGAAAAGCTCTTACTTGATCCCCTTTTCCGGGAACCTTTGGTACTCGATGAGTAATGAATAGAATGTTCATGCGATATCCCCTTTATAAGCCAGCAGCCTGGTTATTACCAATCGACTGCAATAGCTTCTTTTCGTCCTGTTTGGCTGTCACTTTCAACCCTTCTGCCTGCTCCCTTTGAAAGAGTATCCGAATTGTTTGGAGTAATATTTTGATATCATTTCCAAAAGAATAGTGACGAATATACAGCAAATCAAAGCGAAGCTTATCCTCAGGAGTTGTCGTATACTTCGCCATTACTTGTGCAAGACCAGTTATACCTGGCTTAACGTTCATTCTGTAAGAATATTCTGTAAACTCCTGTTGGAACTGGTCACAAAAATACTTTCTTTCGGGCCTCGGCCCTATCAGACTCATCTCTCCTTTCAGGACGTTGTATAACTGTGGTAACTCATCTAGCCTCGTAGCTCGAAGCAATTTACCGACCGTCGTTATCCTCGAATCATACTCTACAGCCAGCACAGGCCCCGTATTTTTTTCCGCATCTCGTACCATGCTTCTGAATTTATAAATTTGATACGGCTTACCACTCATCCCCAGCCTTTCTTGCTTAAATAACGCTGGTCCCTTAGATGTCAGCGGGATCAAGATCCATAGACAACACATGACAGGACTTATCGCAACGAGTAATGAAAAGGATACAATTAGATCGAAAGCTCGTTTAACACCACGTTTTCCTCTACTAGTCTTAATCGATGGAATAGAGAGAACTAACCTATCATCCACTTGCTGAGAGGTGGACCCGTGAATAAACAATTCGAAGAACTGAGGTACAATCAATGCCTCCTTTTCATGCTTTATGCAAAGACTAACAAGCTCTCTTCTTTGCTTTTCATCAACTGATGGGCTGATAAGGAACACGTCGACCCCTTCTAAAAAGTCTTCAAGTCTTTTTCTTTCATTTAAAATAACTAATCCACTGACAACGAACCATCCCTTACGGTGCGACAGAAGTTTATTAGCTAAGGAAACTCCACTATTTTCATCACTAGCGAAAATCATTACCTTTTTCATTCCATGAATCTTTTTAATTACTCTCCAAATAATAAAACGGCTTCCTATTAAAAAAATGGTATGAATAAAACAACCGGTGATAACAACTTCCAGCGATAGAAACATCATCGGTGTATATATGCCAGCCAAGGTCAATAAAGATGCCACAATTCCCAACGAAAATATATTCGTATAGATTATCTGACTGAATCCCTTTCGTTTCAAATCCGTGTAAAAGCCAAAAAAGTACAAAACAAAACATGCTATTGCTGACATGAAAGTTACTACTTGTGCGTCATGCAAAGGTGCAACTGATCCTTTCAACAGCCAATATGCAGTTATATATCCTAAATGAATTAAAGCGACATCGAATAGTACAAGCGCCATTTTGACAAAACGCTTTTCGCTATCTCTGATCATTGCGACCACCCTTCCCAATTCGTAACGTTTTCGACAGCTTAAGAAAACGGTGGAAATTTTCATCTCTATCTTTCTACTAAATACTCCCTCATTGTTTCGCTAATCATTTTTTCTAAAGTAAAGTTCTTCTGTACACGATCACGTGCAGCCTCAGAGATTTCCTTTCTTAGCTCTTGATGATCTTTCATCCATGTAATGTGATTGCAAAAGCTCTCCACTGAATAGTCTGGGACAAGAAATCCCAAGTCCGGGCTACTAATAGCTTCCTTAATACCGCCTGCACTTACGGAAATGATTGGAGTACCAACTGCCATCGCTTCAAGAATAACCATTGGAAATACTTCGCGATGGGAAGTTAAAAGGAGTACATCCATTTCACGAATAAAGTCTACGGGCTCCTTAATGTCGCCCAGCATTTTTACCCGTTGAGTTAGTCCTGACTTTTTAATCATTTGAAGAATCTTTGTGTATTCGGGACCTTCTCCCCCTATATAGAATTGGATGTTCGGATCATAGTTAAGTTTCTTCGCGATTTCCAGAAACAAATCATGATTCTTTTCTGGAGAAAGCCTCGCCAATATACCGACTTTAAAGGTTTCTCTTTGCTCTTTTTTGTGATACATAAATTGATCTATGTCTACCCCGTTATAAACGGTCGTTATCTTGTCAGCCTGAATACCAAGTTGCAAAAGGTTTTCTCTTTCATCTTCACTAACAGTTATAATTCGATGGACATGACGGTTTAACAACCGTGCAAACGCAAAACGATAGCCCTTTTCCAACATCGTGACATTATGCTTTGTATAGATAATTTTCATCTTTTTCTTGAGGATTTTCTGCAATGCCACAGCATACAAGACCATTCGGAGACTGTTTGCATGAACCAGATCGATCTTGTGTTCCAATACATTCCTTCTAATGATTGACAGGTTGGCAACATGGTTATTTCGAGATAGATGAATAAACTGTTCTTTATTGTTGATGGTCTCGAACAACTCGCCACTTCCAGCTGCCGTATAAAATTCAATCTCAGGGTGTGTTAACATATTTTCTAATTTACAAAAATAATTTTCAGCTCCACCTGTTATCAGCTTATCCGTCATTAATAACACATTCATATCGTTCAGCCTCCTAGGTGGTCAGTTGAATGGTCGCCACCTTATGTTTCTGTTCAAAATGCACGTTCTCTGCCCTTTGCAGAGTTACCGAGAGAATAGCAAGGTACAGAATAAATACTTCATGGATAATTAAAGATAGAGACATAATTTGCATTAAAAATGCGAGAAAACTTAACAATAAATAAGGATGCTCTTTAATTACATGTCTCTTCATGAGATGGACAAGAACGAAAAGAAGAAATAGTAGATACAAACAAAGCCCTACAAGACCGGATTCTGATAAAATTTGTAATAACGTATTGTGCGTATAAAGGCTTTCTCCGTAATAGACTTTGTTATATTCAATAAAATTATCTGCTCCAATCCCTATAACAGGATGTGCCAAAAAGTATTCCCATGCCCGCCTCCATAGCTCAAATCGCCCACTTCCTCCATCATTCGAAAAGTCAGCAATTCTTCCCGTAAGCAACCCACCGATATTGATTTTCATAATGAATACAGCAAAGTAACCTGCTGCTATGAAGATTAGTCCCATCGTTGTCATAGTTCGCCTTCTTGTTGAAGAATTGCATATAACCATGTAAGTCAGAATAATTATGAGCATAGCCAAGATACCGCCACGTGAAAAAGTTAAGACCGTCGTGAACATACATAAAGCTAACCCTATTTTGTTTCTCCAGCTGGTCATATTCGTTAAAAAATAAGCAAAGAAAAGTGAATTATAAAAAACATAAAGATTGGGGTCTTGCAGCAGGCCCACCAGACGTGGATAGCTCCTGTCAAAGAGGACACCATAACTGACGGTCATTTCCTCCATAGCTTGAAACCCTATCTTTTTCAAACCAATTGCATATAAAAGAAGACTGATTGTGTTAAATAGTAAACCCGCTTTTGCAATCGCTTCTTGTATTGCAAAGTTTGAGAACGACCTCAAGAAAAACTTTAAAATGAAAAAAAAACCGATTAGTAAAGCAATTCCTGCCATAATCCGGATACTGGCTAAAGGATATGCGGAGAACGCACCAGTAAAACCGTAAAACAAATAAAACAAGACCAACATTATTTCAAATGAGTACATTTTCTGGAATGAGAATGTAGAAAGATGGAAGAGTAAAAACAAACTTAAGAAGACCATATACGGTTTTAAATAAAACCCAATATACACGTTATAATTACTCAGCATAAAGAAGAAAAGTAATATAAACAGACCGGTATGCCGCTGTTTTTGGGTAACAGCATTAAGAAACCCCATTCTCAATCCCCCGCTCTACCGTCTCTGTTTCTACTTTTTTAGCTTTAAAAACAAAGTTCATTATCTTGCGCAGTAACTCTCTATCAATGATTACGATCATTGCCAGGGATAATATATGAAGAGCCGTAGCTATGACTGGATTCGCAGATAAAAAGTAATTGATAACAAGAAAAAGACTCGCAAAGAACGAACAATAGGGCAGTAACACTTTAACTGCCAACGTTTTCTTTGATGGATTTAACAACCAATATCCAGTTAACGATACGAGTTCAATCGCCACTGCAGCACAAGCCGCCCCCTCAATTCCGTACTGACGACTAAACCCAATATAGAAACCAATTCCGCACAGGAGAGCAAACGCTTGAATTGCGGTTCTCCGATGATGCAAGGCTTTAGTTGTTAACCCATCCGCCAGTGCTACATTCATACTTTGCAGGACTAGTAAGAAAGACATTATTTGCAACGCATTAGAGGCATATATCCACTCTTCTCCAAATAAAGATCGAATCAGGATTTCCGGTATATAATAGAAGGAAACCGTCATTGCCATGCCTGTTAGGGCCATCATTTTCAGTTGCAGTATATTTAGTTGTAAATGCTCCTTAGTACCTTTACTGCTATAACTTTTAAATAATGCAGGATAGAATGCCCCTGCAAGTACTCCTGGAATTTGATATAACGCAGAAGGAATTCGATAGGCAACAGCAAATAGCCCAACTTGCGTAAGGGTTAATGTCCGCTCCAACACAATAGGTCCAAGCTGAGGGAGAAGTACGACCAATAAACCGCTTATAATGTAAGACAACACATTCTTTAACAACCCTTTATGAAAAGCTTGCTTAAAGTGAATTACAGTTCTCTTTCTTACCAAGCGAATTCCTACAATTCCCGCCAGTAAATAGGAGCTTCCATATAACAGACAAATCATGTATGGATGTAACGATAACGCCATGCCTGTTAAAACAGAGCTGACTAGAAGGATAGCTGAACAAATGCGGATATATCCTAAATACTGCATCTCTTCTATTAGTTGAAAATAAGTGATGCTAATACTCTGTAAAGCCAATCCTGTAACCATGGGCAACATCAAATAATATGTGGTCTTCATTAACTCTGGCTGATTCTGATATAGTAATTGGATTAGGAAGAACCCACCCAACAATGTAAATCCCAACAATACAAGCCTGATTTTAATGAAGGAAGAAAATAACATAGATAGACTTACTTCCTTTTTGGAACCTTCACGCAGCACTGCCACACTAATTCCAGCATCCGTACAGTAGCCCATTATTAGTGCATAAGCTAAAGCAACGCTGAACATCCCATAACTTTGTGAGTTCAAGTAGTTCGCTAAAATCACAAGTGTCACTGCGTTAAGTCCACTTGAAAAAACAGTACTATACAATAGATAAAACACATTTTTGCCAATAGAGTTCTTTCTTTCTTTAGTCATTTATCCTCACCCACAAATTTTCAACTTGTTTGATAAATGGTTCCTAATAACCGGGTGTTGGATCTATTCAATACCTTCTTCACTTGCAAAGCATCCTCTTCTTTTGTTTGGCCTTCTTGAATAACTAGGATGACACCGCTGCACGCTAAAGAAATTGCTTGGGAATCCGCAGCATCTAGAAATGCTGGTGTTTCCAGAATGACTACATCATAAATACGCTGCCAAGCAACTAGTAGCTGTTCAATTTCAGTCAAACCTTCAAGGTATATCGAGTGGGAACCGGCAGGAAGGACATCCAAGTCCTTTATAAATGCCTTAGTAATCTCTCCCGCTTCTCCTCGTAATATATCGCTTAGCCCATTCTCGTTCTGAATGCCAAACAGATGATGAATCCTAGGTCGATTGAAGTTCACATCCACCAGCAGAACTCTTTTTCCAGATTCCGCGAATGAGCAGGCTAGTTTTGAAGAAATCATCGATTGCCATTGATTTTCTTCTGTAGATGTCACCATTAAAACCGCTCTTTCATCGCTAATTTCATTTTGAACGTTCATTCTGATCATTCTTATTTGTTCTGTACTCATCCATCTTCTAGGAGATGGAAGCTGCTTTATCCACTTGTTCTTCTTTTTCATGAACAATCACTGATCTCCCTTCATGATTGCGTGGTGTATATGGATACATTCCTTTATGGCTCTTTCTGATTTCTGCCTTCCCTTTAAAGCTCCCTAAAAGTGGCACACCTAATAGCTCCTCAACTGATCGTTCTCGCTTTATGGAACTGTCCAATTGTTCACGAATGACCGCTAGCCCAATACCTGCAAATATGCCTATAATTAAAGAAATTGCCAGCGCAGCAGTTTCATTATTTTTTTTAATTACTTCGTCACTTTTTTCTAAGATTTTTAACTGATCAAATTGAAGAAGGCTATTCATTTTTTCAACAGTAACTGCGGCTGTTGTCTTAGCCATACTTTTCGCCATTTTCTCTTCGTGATCACTAACGGAGATGACAATAATTTGAGAGTCTTTGTTGTTTTCAATTGCTAGTTTTTCTTCAAATGACGTTCCGATTAAACCAAGTCTTTCCTTCACCGTATTCAAAACGACGGGACTCTTAATGAAATCCACGGTAGATGCCAACATTCTAGGAATCTTCTGTGTTTCCTCATAGGAGTTTTCTTGGTTCTTATTTTGTAAGTTACCGACCAATATATATTCTTTAGCTTCATATACCGGCTTAAACATATAAAGAGAAGCGAGTGCGGTAAGTGTAACTAATATAATGGCTGTCACGCTGATCAGAATGATTCTTTTCTTGATTAGTTGAAAAAAATCTTTTAGAGTCATCTCTCCTTGCATAACAGCGTCTCCTTCCATCAACTTTGTATAAGCATTTCTTTCTCGTAATACTCAACGGTCTCTTTTATCCCCTCTGCAAATGAATAAGACGGTTTCCAATCAAGTACAGCCTCCGCTTTTTTATTTGCTAAACAACTTTTCCTAATATCCCCAGTCCTTTCGTTATGAAAGTCAGGTTCTTTATTCTCTCCCCTTATTGCATTCAGTTTTTTCACAATATCCATTATAGAAATTTCCTGCTGTGTACTAATATTAATCACCTCATTTTCCCCACTCGTTAACGCTGCCACATTTGCCTTCGCTACATCTTTTACAAAGACAAAGTCCCTTGTCTGGGTTCCATCTCCAAGGACAGCAAAAGGCTGATCATTTAAAAATCTATCAATGAAAATAGATACAACGCCAGCTTCTCCGTCGGCGTTTTGTCTCATACCGTATACATTGGCATAACGCAAAATTGTATATGTGAATCCATACAGTAGGGAAAACATTTTAATATACTCTTCTGCATGTTTTTTAGATAATCCATAGAAAGAAATGGGCGAAATTCGGTGATCTTCATCAAGTGGCAAGTAATTGGGGCTACCATATAAAGCAGCAGTAGAAGAGAAGACAACTTTTTTCACATTATATTTAACACACGCCTCCAGGACATTGACGGTGCCGATAATATTTTCTTCACAATCATTAAGCGTTGCTTGAAATGATTTGGCTACAGAAACTTGGGCAGCTAGGTGAATCACACAATCCGGTTGAAATTCGAAGAAAAAACCCTCTAATTCCCTTCCCTTAACATCTCCTTTATAGAGAACAGCTCCTTCAGGAACCTGACCTATTTTACCTGACGAAAGATTATCGACTACTGCTACCTCATGACTCTGTGAAAGCAATTCCTCAGTAACATACGAACCAATAAATCCTGCACCGCCTGTAACCAGTACTCTCATCGACATCGCTCCTCTCCCATTCAAAAAATCAAGACTCTATGAGTTTCACTAGAAAACGTATAGTATTCGCGCATTCTATAACTCACCCAAAGAATATCCAATTAAAACGTTCTTTATAAAGAACATCCTTTTGAGAGTATATCACGCGTACTAGTGATTAATAATAGGCATTTTGAACTGTTTATTCTTAATAAAGAACAAAATGATCATTTAAATATACGGATTTAAGTTCAAGAACCAATGTATTCGTTATAATGAACAGTCATTAATAGAATGCATGAGAATTAATTAATTTGTTGAATGCAAAAAAGCATCGCTAAAAAGCAATGCTCATTTACAAATCCTTTATATCCTATAACTGTGTGGTTGGATATCTTTTGCTACCCTATTGGATATCCGAGTAATCTCAACGTTTTTTCAAGCTAACGGCACACGAACCGTCACTTTAAACAAATCCCCGTCCACGTCAATCGTCATCGTGCCGCCATGCATGTCAACAATCGATTGAGCAATCGCAAGGCCAAGACCAGAACCGTCCGTATGACGAGACGCATCTCCACGCTTAAATCGTTCATACAATTCATCCACGTTCTCATTCAGTTCATACGCTGTAATGTTTTTAACGATTAGTTCTGCCATACCACCAGCCTGACGCAACGTTACAAATACCCGTGTACCAGGGAGCGAATACTTCAATGCGTTGCCAATCAGGTTATCTAGCATCCTCCACCATCGTTGTCCATCGAGGACGGCGGGCATTGGTTCTTCAGGTACTGAAATCCTGAAATCAAGTGGGATTTCAGCCATCTTCTCAGTATGTTCCCCAATTGCTTGTTGCACGAGTTGCGTGAGATCGACTCGTTGTTTGTACAATTCCATCGTGCCACTCGACATTTTAGACACTTCGAACAAATCTTCGATCAGCGTCTTCAAACGTTGGGATTTTCGGTCTAATACATCCACGTATTCCGCCCGCTCTTCATCAGATAAATTCGGGTTTTTCAATAAATCCGTGTACGTAATGATCGATGTGAGCGGTGTCCGTAAATCATGGCTTACATTGGTGATCAATTCGGTTTTCAAGCGCTCACTTTTCGCTTGGCTGCTTACTGATTGCTCTACGCCTTCACGAAGATTATTTAAATTGACAGCGTGTTTAGCTAAAGGAGAACGACCAATCACTTTGATATCACTGTTCAGTCTTCCTGCTGCCATATCGTCTGTTGCCTTCAAGATTCTACTCAAATAGCCCATGCGGCGAATGTAGATGAACAGAGCAGGAAACCCTAGAAATAGTACAAAAACTGCATATATCAGAAGGAGCATAGGTTCGAACAGCCCGAATATAAATCCAACTCCCGCAAGGAAGAATCCGAAAAGCAAAATGAAGGTCTGGATTGCAATGGACCGGTTTAAAAACACTTCTCTCACGCTGGCCACAAGCTGCATGGTGTAACTGTTCTTAAATTCATTTTCTAATGTACCCGGTTCCTGATAACGCGTGATGGCATTTCCGATTTGGAACGCAAGTAAAGCGATGACGATTGCACCCAGGGCGAAGATGAACACTGCATTCGGAATACTGAATGCATAACCCCCGCTTGCCATGTTATTCAGTCTTCCAGATACTTCGCGTGAAAAATTCAAAAGACTTAACAATAGGATGAGAAAAATCCCAGCCTTCAAATCGATTCGTAGCGAATCATAACGTTTCGTAAATGGAAGATCTACAAACCAAGTCCATTTGAACTTCCAAACTGTAAAGAGCGCAATGAGTGCTCCGATACTTGCAATCCCTGACATAATGAGCATAATCTTGATTGACTTGTAGTCCTTCACTTCTTCATAAAGCACTCCACCTTGTTTGAATACAGAAGAAGGAACAGCGACCGTACCTTTATATAGCATAGAAGAAGGAGTAATTGCGTTTATGTCCTCACTGGACAATGCAACACCTGCCACGTTATACAGTTCGTCTTTATACGTTGAGACTTCGTAGTTGCCACCATATAAATCAGAATTCAAGCCTGCAACTTTTAAATATCCTGTGTTCTCAGTAAACATCCGTTCATATCCAAACGAATCGTTGACTTCCCCTTTCTTGTGGGTGTCTCCGCCTTCAACGGGAGTCAAATCATAAACAATCGGGATACCTAGGGCACTGGTTCTACTTTTATAATCCTGTACCAGTTGTGCCAATTGACGTTTTTTCCCACTTAAAATCTTCTCTTCCACATAGGTGTCATCCTCAAAATTCTTTCGAATATCTTCGATTAACCCATCTCGTTCATCCACAAGCGCCTGTTTGACTGTCGCCTTAGCTTCCGCTTCACGAATGCGATCTTCGTATTGTATCTGGATGTTATCAATTTGTTCTGCCAAGCTGCCGTAATACGTCCTGTATTCATCGATTTCAGCAGGTGTGACGGACAGTTTCTTCTCTACCGCTTCCAAGTCAACAGGGTTCAGTACAGTTCTGCCGAGTTCGTCGTAAATATCGGTTAGATGATTTTGAAATTGTTGGGATTGAGGATAGCTTTTAAAAATTATTTCAGGTCCTCTGCTCGTTAGTGTGACGAGTCCGCTAACCGCAATCGCAACTAGTATTGCCCATATCATTATCGGTGTGTAACGTTTCATCATACAGTGCCTCCTTTTATAATTTGGATGAAGTACGTTACCGTTCGGGTGGTTCGGGCGATGCCGTCACTTGCAATGTTGGTAATATGCGGGAAGCAATAGGCGATGCTACCGAATGCAATAACAATGGAAACAATTGACCAGATGAACGCAACATTATTTCTCGATTTTGTACCCAACACCCCACACCACCTTTATATATCTCGGATTTTTCGGATCGGCTTCTATCTTTTCACGGATTTTACGAATGTGCACAGCCACAATGTTTTCAGCATTATACGCTTCTTCATTCCATACTCGCTCATAGATTTCATTGATGGAAAACACTCGTCCAGGATGTTTCATAAGCAACTCTGTTATCTTGAATTCGGTTGGCGTCAATTTGACCGGCGCACCTTCGAGAGTAACCGTTTTTGCTTCTTCGTCCAACACCAATCCATCAATTTCAAGCGTCGTTCCACCATCATACGTACCGAGCTGAACATAACGACGGAGCTGCGATTTCACACGCGCCATCAGTTCCATCGGCTGGAACGGTTTCGACACATAATCATCTGCACCTACGGAAAGCCCATGGATTTTATCCGACTCTTCGACTTTCGCACTGAGCATAATTATTGGAACGTTTTGGGCTTCTCGGATTTTGAACGTCGCCGTTATCCCGTCCATGTTAGGCATCATGATGTCGAGAATGAGTAAGTGAACTTCTTCTTTGCCGAGTAAATCTAACGCTTCTCTTCCATCTGCTGCTTTTAGTACACGATACCCTTCGTTTTTCAAATAGATCTCTATGCCATCACGGATTTCTTTGTCGTCATCCGCCACTAAAATCGTCATTGCTGCCATGTCAGCACCTCTTTCTTGCTCGATAGTTTTATTGTAACAGGGACTTCTTAACATTTGAGAAGGGAAAATATGAAGAAATTCTTAAGATGTGTTCGGGGATGATTCTTTTGAGGATGCACATACTTTTCAATGGAGGTGATTCCATTGGATAAAGAGGAGAAACGTAAACAGAAAGCAAATCAGCTGGGCCGTGAAGAGTTCGGATACGGGATGGATTTGAGTCCCGATGATTTTGATGTAATTGGACAGAACGATGCAGCTAAGAAGAAGAAAAAAGCAGCTGGACAAGGAACAGAACAGAAGAAACCGAAACGGTGATTAATAATGCCCCCGTTTTAAAAACGGGGGGCATTATTGTTTGTTAATCTCTAGGAACCTCTACATAGTAATCGGGGGCTAATTGAATATCCAGTTCAATGTTTTCCGGAATGATAAGATGAACAATACCGTAACTCATCTCGGAACCCCCATAAAGATTGCCAACCTGGTTACTTGTTAATTGACTAATGAATATAGAGTCTCGGTATGCAGAGATAAAGAGTTCCTGCTTGGATTGAAATGGCATTACCACTTCTTGTCCTTTCCATACCGGCAAACTAACTTTTACATATTGGGACAAATCATAGCTCTTGCCCCCATTTCCACCATCTCCAATTGTCAAACTTGGTTTATAAACACGCTCAGTCACGGTATTTCCATTCTCGAATGATCTTTCTATATAAAAGATAGTTTCGTATTCACGTTGTTCAGCCTTTATTGATAATTTGCCATCTACCTCATGGGTTCGTTCAGTAACCAACTGGTTTTTCGGGATAGATTTATCTGATAATATGGCTCTTCCTACATCCACCTTTTCTTGTGATGTTATCCGTGGCAGATTCAAACTTGTTGTCTGTTCTAAGATTTCTGTGACAATCAACGCAACGAGCAAAAATGTTATATATCCAATTATTACTTTATAATGAGTCTTTCTCGTAAAGCGATTTTGCAACGCACGCTGAATCCCCCAGACAACTAAAAACAGCAAGATAACAGCAATTATCGGTAGAACTGATTCAATTGCTGTCATGACTGTTTCACCTCAATTCGGGAAGAAGGAAAGAAGCTAAGAATGCTTACTATTACCATTACTACGCCTGTTTTTACTAAAAACAACCAGAAGGAGGATTCCTTATAGAAAAAGTCAAATAAGGTACCCATATTCCCCTCAATACCCAGAAGGTCAAAAACACCCGATTTAGTACTAAGTAACACCAATAGAACGATTGGGACAATCATCAAGCGATTCATTTGAACAAAAAGCATAAAAGTATAAACTACAACCATAATTAACAATGTGTATAAAATCATAACTACTATGCGTGAAAAGAAATCCAACGGTGCTGCAATTAATCCCCCCGTTTCGATTATGCTGTTTCCATCTTTCATGAACACCACTAATTTCATAACACTGCCCGACAAAACTGTGGTTACCCCAGCAATTATCGCTGCAAGGCCAAAGAAACAAAAATTCGCTAGGTTCTCTGTAACCGGAGATGACACATATGTAAAAGAAGCATTTCGCTGCCCAGGGGTCGTCAGTATTACCCCAACTACTAGCGCCCATAACAGACTAGCTATCACAACCCCATCGTTAGTGATTAAGTTCCACCTAAGTTCAAACGTTGACATACTCAATCCCGTGTTTGCTCCGCCGATCATAAGTCCCCAAACAACAGCTTGCATTACAAATAAAACCGTAATTACTGCCGCATTGCTTCTCAACTTAAACAAAAACTGCTGTTTCACAACTTCACCCATCGTTCTATGCGTTAAAGACATCGTCAATCCCTCCTCTGGGCTGTTCCGTCAAGGCTAAGTATGCATCATTCAGTGAAACGGTTGTATTAGTAATACCCTGTCGGTTGAGTTCTGCACGTTCTGCATCCGAAAAGTCATTTTCCACAATCCACTCTTCTTGCAGACCTCTCGTTGTTTTAGACACTATGATTTTCCCTAACGTGGATCCTGACAATTGTTCAGATGATCCTCGTAGCGATAAGTGTGCCTCTTGCAAGTCAGAAATCGATCCATGATAGCGAATCCGCTTTCGATGGATTACGAGTAAGTCTTCCAGCACGTCTTTCATTTCATCGATATAGTGACTGGACAACAAAATGGTTCGCGGGAACGCAATGTAGTCCTTCAGTAAGGCGCGATAGAAGTCATTGCGCGCTGCTGTATCCATTCCTGTCGTAGGTTCATCGAAAATCGTGAGGGGACAACGTGCCGCAATCCCGACGATTGCGTTGAACGTACTTCGTTTTCCTTTTGATAAAAACCGGTGCCGCGAGTTCAGCGGAATTGAAAAGTATTCCATAAGACGAACCGCAAGTTCTTCGTTCCAATTTGCGTAAAACCGATTGAATTCATCGAGCAGTTCGTGCAGTTTCATCGAACCTGGATAACTCATTGCATCATCGATGTAGATAGAATTAGCAGAGACGAGCAGGCTTCTGAATGGGTTTTCATCGAATACACGCAATTCACCTTTTGTTGCCTTCTGAAATCCTGCAATCATTTTAAGCAATGTCGTTTTTCCCGCACCATTTCTTCCCACAATACCTGTAATGACATTTTCTTCAATTTTGACAGTTAAGTCGGTTAATGCAGCGATTCTAGAATAGTTTTTACTGACGTGTTTCATAGATATTACCGTCATGTCTGGTCCCCCTTTCGTTGCTTCCGTTCTTTTTCGATTATCTGGTTTAGTTCGTCAGTACCGATGTTGAGGAGACTCGCTTCGTTGAGTAAATCTTGAACTATCTGCAGAAGTGTTTGTTCTTTCCTTTTGGCGCGGAGTTTTTCTTGAGCATCGGGTGCGACAAACATTCCAAGCCCTCGTTTTTTGTAGACAAGTTCCGCTTCCAGCAAAATCGTCAGCCCCTTTCCCGCAGTTGCAGGGTTGATGGTAAAAAGTTCCGCCAGCTGATATTGTGAATAGACTTTTTCATCGACCTGCAATGTGCCATCGATGATTGCATTCTCTAGCCAATCGGCAATTTGTATATAAATCGGCTTTTCTCCGTCTACGTCATGCAAAACCGTCACTCCCTTCACGCTACATAGTACATTACTGTTGTAATGTACTATACGTGTTAATTCAGATAATTGCAACACAAAAAGCATACCTGTCGAAAAAAGGCATGCTCTCTTGAAATATTTTTTGTGTTTGAGGAATCTGACTGGTCCCGCCGTGAATTAGGCCATCATCTTACGGCAAGCATCCGCACATTTCTTACATGCTTCCGCACAACGTTGACAATGATCGTGGTCATGCTTGCCACACTCTTCTGCACAATGGTCACAAATGTAAGCACATAGCTGACAAATCTCTTTCGCAAATGGACTGTTACGTGTCATCGCTTGAACAGCGTATGCACAGATGTCTGCGCATTCCCGATCCAGTCGTATGCATTCTGCCATCATTTTTACATCATCTTCTTTTAAGCAAGCATCGAAGCAATTGTTACAGGATTCTAGGCATTCCATACACGCTTTGAGGCATTCTTGATAGTGTTGAGGGGTCATATGAATTCCTCCTTCAATAAGATAGGCAGCCAGTCGCGGACATATGCTCCGTCTAGTGAGGATGGAAGTGATATGCACCAACTGTCTGCCTTTTGGGTTGTACTCTTTTTTATATGTTCCCTTCCCGCTTTGAAGAAAACATCAATCGAGATTTATTTTAAAGGTTCTTCATTTAAATAGTGTACGTGCACATGTGACGCTCCGCCTCACTATTTTATCCGATAGTAGAAATTGAAATTCTAAAACTTCACCAATGCATTAGTTGCTGTCCGTTTTGTTACTCCTATGTTCTGCGCGAGCTACGCCACCCTTTTGTCCAATTTCCTCATAGAATTCCTTACCATGATTCTGAGCGGTTGCTTCTCCACCCTTTTTTCCAATTTCTTGATAAAATTCTTTATCATACTTCTTTGACGTCGCTTTCCCACCCATGCGCCCTGCTTCTTCTCTCGACATTTTTTCCTTATTCTCTTGGTTTGTCATCTTCAGTCCTCCCAACGTAATAATTCTGTTTATAGTTATTGACTATATTCCCAGTTCTTCTTGGAACAAACTTGTCGAGCGAGAAAAACCACACTGTATACTTAACAGTGTGGTTTACGTTTATTATTTTGCGATATAAACCCGGAGGCTGAAGTAAGGGTTAGTTACCACTTTCCGTACTACTTTCATCCATTACGGCTTGTGATAAGACCTGCTTTTTAACTCCGAAGAACCGATCTAATCCATATCCGACAATCCCACCTACAATCGCAGGAACGAGCCATGCAAATCCACTAGTCCCTAACGGCAGATAGCCGAGAGTTGTTAGGATGAAATCTTTTCCGATTCCAAATCCAGCTAGTGTCTCGAGCGCACTGACGATGAAAGTCATTAAAATTGCACCTCTATAGATTCCAGCACTCGGTATAGATTTATGGAAAATCCCCAACATGACTAGAACGATTGCAATCGGATACAGTAATGTAAATATCCACATCGTATAATCCACAATTCTTTCAACACCTAATGTTGCTATCGATGCTGAAATGGTGCAAATAATTGCTACCCACGCAGTATATCCGATGCGTTCACGAACTAACTTCTTCAAAAACTCTGCAATAACCGCGACAACCCCGATTGTTGACGTCAGACAAGCAAGTGCAATTACAATGGCGAGCGCTACAGCCCCACCCCCGCCTAGAAGACGACTAATCAGTTCCTTCACGAGCATGGTACTCTCAACCTTTGCCGGAAATAGGGAAGTCGCACCCGCACTAATATAAAGTAATCCACCATAAACAATCAGTAAGCCCATTGCAGCAATCACGATGGATTTTACCGCAATACTCTTAGCCTCTTTACCTGTATAACCATAGTGTCGAATTGCCAAAATGAAAATTGGGGCACATAAGATTCCAGTAATCACATCTCCCGTCTGGTAGGCATTTACAAATGCTTTCGAAAACGCTTGCGTAATACCTGTATCCGTCGGCGTGCCAAGAGGTGAAAAAATTCCTTTTCCGACAATGAACAAAAGAAGGGCAACCATGACTGGTGTCAAATAACGTCCAATCCGATCAATTACATTAGAAGCATCTTTTGCAAAGAAGAATGTAATCACAAAAAATACGATGATTGTAACAAATGACGGAACACCTGGGAAGAGAGCTCCAACTCCTAGTTCATGCGTGGTGGCTGCCATTCTCGGTATTGTGACAAAAACACCAATTCCAACCATCAACAACAAATTGAATACCGCATAGAACCATGGACTAATTGGTTTCGTCAAGTTTTCAAACTTTCCATCAGCTTGCAAAATAGCGAATACAGCAAGTAACGGAAGCACAATACCTGTTAATGAAAATCCAAGTAGGGATGAAATCCATTCTGATCCACTTTCAAGTCCGATGGAAGGAGGAAATATTAAATTTCCCGCACCAAAATATAGGGCAAACAGAGCAAATCCTAATATGAATATATGGGAAACTCGACGGCTCACTTATAACACTCCTTTTGTAATCGCTTTCAATTTAAAGTTTTAATATTTGTTATAATCATTATAAACAGTTTCCTGAAAACAAAAAAAGAGGGGAAAATTTTCCCCTCCTCGTAAAAATTCATGTACGCAATCCGTATTTGTCGAGTTTGTATTTCAACGACTGCTTTGAAACCCCAAGTTGTCTTGCTGTTTCCGCGAGAACTCCATCTGCCTTTTTATATTCATTTTGAATGAGCACACGTTCAAACTCATCCATGGCGTCACGTAAATTCCCTGTATGTATCGGTTGATTGGCCGTTTCTGAAAGCTCTGTCTGCAGATTTCCTATAAGCGGAACGTCTTCAGCAGTAATCGTCCTACCATTAACTTGATGGAAAGCCGCTTCAATTACATTGCGAAGTTCACGAATGTTCCCTGGCCAATTATAAGCAAAAAAGAGATTTTTCAGCTCGTTCTCCAACTCCGTTACATGCATATCCATTCGATTGTTGTAAAACTGGATAAAATAATCAATGAATGGTTGGATATCCTCCTGTCGATCCTTCAGCTCCGGTAATTTCACTTTTAACACTGCCAGTCGATAATAAAAATCTTCACGCAGCTGCTTATTTTGGATCAATTCTTCAGGATTTTCGTTCATCGCTGATATAATCCGTAAATTGACCGAAATCTCTTCAGTTCCTCCGACACGACGGACTCTCTTGTCTCCGATTACTTTCAACAAACGGGCTTGCATTTCTAGCGGCAGCACATTGATTTCATCTAAAAACAACGTTCCTCCATCTGCTTTTTCAAAAATACCAGGAATAGATAGCGCGTTCTGATTCTCTACTCCAAACAACACACGTTCTACCGCTTCCCCTACGAGTCCCCCGCAGTCTAGAGTCACAAAAGGGCTTGCAAAACGCTCGCTTAGGTTGTGAATGCTTTGAGCAATTACATTTTTTCCTGTTCCTGTTTTTCCATATAGTAAAATACTCGTGTCACTTTTAGCTAATCGCGGCAGTCTTTCTTTTAAACTAGCCATAAACGGACTCGTCGCAATTATGTCATCGATTGTATATTGTGTACCATTTTTCCTGTACATGGGATGTCCAGCATAGGCCTCAACATGCTTGAGATCCTCTTTGTCAAAATAATGGGTAGAAAATTCAATTGCTCCAATTATTGTCCCAACGTCCTCAATAGGATACGTGGAACTTTTACATGTATACGAACTTCCTGTTTTCGTAATTAGACGCTGCTCAACATTTGTCATTGCTTGTCCTGTTCGAAGTACCGTCATGACAGTACTATTCGACGCATCTAAATTCGTGTAAAAACTCAGTATATTTTGCCCGATGAAATCTTCAGGACGGTGCCCGAGCTTCACGAGAATCGACAAATCTGCAACGTCATAGTAAAGGGTCTCTCCTAGATCGTTCACGACCAAGACATTATCATAGCCCGCCAGCAAATCCAACTGGCCATCACCTAAATGATTCATACAGCTCCTCCTGTTCCTAAAGCTGTTTTACTTGTAAGTGTACCTGACAATATCCATGCTAACAATCCCTATTGTCCACTGTACGAACCCATTATAAAGTGCTAAACTGAGAAGCGTTCAAATTACGTGGTTCGAAATCCTCCCACGAAAAAAAACTAAGGAGCTTATACGAAATGAAAACAAGAACACTCGCAGTAAGCGGCATCATTGGCGCACTTTACGTGGCCGTTATGATTGTCTTAGCCCCTTTCGGCTTTACGAACATTCAGTTCCGTCTAGCTGAAATCTTTAACCATCTGGTCGTCTTCAACAAAAAATATTTCGCAGGCATCGTCATCGGTGTCTTTGTGTCAAACTTACTATTATCCGAAGTCGGCCCAATTGACCTTCTATTTGGTGTTGGCCATACGATTATCTCATTAAGTATCACAATTTTTCTTGTAAAGAAAATCTCTAGCCCTGTGATACGGATGATGGTCAATACAGCCGTCTTCACGACAACAATGTGCATCATCTCTTGGCAACTACATTTAGTGCTCGGCTTCCCATTCTGGATTACTTGGGGTTATCTTGCCATCAGTGAATTCATTGTCATGGCAATCGGAATTCCACTTATGCATACATTGAATAAACGGATATCACTCTCAAAATTGATTTGACGGAGGATGAAGTATGTACCTGACGATTGAAGAGACAGCTGTCAAACTCGGTATGCCCGTTGAACAAGTCCGACAATATGTGTTGGACAAGCGAATTCGTTCAGTCCACGACGGTACTCAGTTTTTGATCAATGAAGGACAATTTGGTCTTTACTTCGAACAATTAGAGCAACTTAAGCAACAAATAGACGAATGGCGTAGTGAACCAATACCACCCGATCGTGATATTAAAGATGAAGATTGAAAAACTGCGGAGTTATCAGGCATGCTGATGACTTCGCAGTTTTTTTGTGGGTATGTAGTGATGGGGATGGGGATGAGCAGTTTCAATAGAAGAATCACAATTGTCGGGAGTGGGATCGGCAATGGGACACAATTCAAGTACTTTAAGGGATTAATTGGTTGCGCTACGCTTATTTTTTTTGGGCTACTACTCGCCCAACGAGATTTATGAGCACTTTCCCACGTTTATGAGCATTTTCCATGCTTTATGATTACTTCCCCCAGTTTATGATGATTTTTCATGCTTTATGATCACTCTCCTGAGTTTATGAGCATTTTTCATCCTTTATGATCACTCTCCTAAGTTTATGAGCACTTTCCATACTTTATGAGCACTTTCCATACTTTATGATCACTTTCCACGATTTATGAGCACTTTTCATGCTTTATGATCACTTCCCCCAGTTTATGATCACCCCACGTACCTTTGTGACAATTACTAAACTTTATTTCGCGAAACGCTCGCTTTCAGGTTTACCTTCATTGAATACTGTAAATAATAGAAACAATCCATAAGCTTAGAACTCCCCTGGGGCGCGCTAGCTATACGGTTGCACTTCTTCAAAATCAATAGTATAGTGGTAAACTGCTTATGAAAACTATCGTCGCTAAGGGGGAACCATGAGAAAAATATCAAATGTCTTCTATATAACGATTGGTCTAATCGTCTTGGCCGTTGGCTACGGTGTCATTGATCCAGAGCGTTTTGAAGCGGGAACTGGCATCGTGAAAAACTTCGTGTCCACTGCATTCGGTTGGTACTATATGTTATTAATGACGCTATTAGTTGGCGTCAGTATCTACTTAATCTTTAGCCCGTACGGAAAAATTCGATTGGGAAAAGACACAGATCGTCCACAATTCTCCACAATTACCTGGATCGCAATGCTATTTTCAGCTGGAATGGGAATCGGACTCGTCTTCTATGGCGCGGCTGAACCACTTTCACATTTCGCTATTAGCCCAGCAACTGCAGAGCCTGGAACGAATGCGGCTTTCAAAGAATCCATGCGTCAAACTTTTCTTCATTATGGAATCCACATTTGGGCACTATACGGAATCGTTGCGCTGTGCTTAGCGTATTTCCAATTCCGAAAAGGGGAACCAGGATTAATTTCAGCAACACTGAAGCCGATTTTTGGCGACAAAATGAAAGGGCCATGGGGAACAATGATCGATGTTCTCGCAGTCTTTGCAACGTCATTCGGCGTGGCCACGTCTCTCGGCTTTGGCGCTGTTCAAATTAATGCCGGCCTGAACTATTTGTTTGGGTTTGAAATCGGCATACGGTCCCAATTCATTATCATTTCAATAGTTACCGTTTTGTTCATCATGTCTGCGTGGTCAGGACTAAGTAAAGGAATACGCTACTTGTCTAATACGAATCTTGTACTAGCTCTGGCATTACTTGGGTTCATGCTTATTTTAGGACCTACTTTGCTAATTATGAACATCTTTACAGATTCAGTCGGAGGTTATATCTCTCATTTCATCGACTTGAGTTTAAGTACCGCTCCACTGAATGCTGGAAATCGTGAATGGCTAGACACTTGGACAATCTTCTACTGGGCTTGGTGGATTTCTTGGGCTCCATTCGTCAGTATGTTTATCGCCCGTGTTTCAAAAGGCCGTACGATTCGTGAATTCATGGTGGGTGTATTGCTTGCTCCAAGTATTCTTAGTTTCATCTGGTTCTCAGCTTTCGGGACAACTGCGATTGAAATTCAGAAGTCCGGCGTCGCGGATCTTGCATCCGTTGATACGGAACTTGTGATTTTCCAGATGTTTAGCCAGTTGCCTTGGTCCACACTAACATCTGCGTTTGCAATCTTACTGGTTACGTCGTTCTTCATCACATCGGCGGATTCAGCGACCTTTGTACTTGGGATGCAGTCGACTTATGGCTCGTTAACCCCACCTAACAGTGTGAAAATGATTTGGGGATTAATCCAATCCGGAATTGCGGTTATTTTACTATCTGTTGGTGGTCTTTCCGCCCTGCAGAATACGATAATTATCGCAGC
The DNA here is from genome assembly GCF_000813425.1 of Sporosarcina sp. ZBG7A. GTDB lineage: Bacteria > Bacillota > Bacilli > Bacillales_A > Planococcaceae > Sporosarcina. Next base: position 63,775 of record NZ_JWIB01000015.1, on the reverse strand, counting down.
CCTTCCGTTTTCGTTCATCATCCTGTTTATGGTGACGGCCCTTTTCAAAGAGTTGCAAAAAGATTTGAAACACAACAAACACCCTAGACATAAATAAACGAAACACCCGAATCCAAATGAGGACTCGGGTGTTTTTTCTGTAATTATACGTTAACGGGAGCTGCCTTCTCAATCGCTTGTGCTAGATCAGCAATGATATCGTCTGCTGATTCAAGTCCCACTGAGAGACGGATGAGTTCCTCAGTAACACCTGAATTTTTCAAGTCTTCGCCAGAAAGCTGTTGGTGCGTTGTTGAAGCCGGATGGATAATTAGCGACTTTGCATCTCCAACATTCGCTACGTGTGACCAAACAGCAACGTTGTCGATCACACGGCGTCCTGCATCACGCCCGCCTTTAATTCCGAAAACAATAATGGACCCTGCTCCATTTTTCAAATACTTCTTGGCAAGTTCTGCTGTAGGGTGGTCGTTGAGACCCGTGTAGGTAACCCATTCAACAGATGGATGCTCTTTCAGGAATTGTGCGACCTTTTGTGCGTTTTCTCCGTGACGTTGGATTCGCAAATGAAGCGTCTCCAAGCCTTGTAGGAAGTTGAATGCACTGTCAGGATCGAGGCATGGACCGAAATCACGAAGTCCTTGGACACGGAGTTTTGTCGCAAATGCAGCGCCTGCCGTGTCGATGCCGTAGCGTAATCCGTGATACGATTCGTCCGCTTCTGTGAAAGCAGGGAATCTGCCTTGCGTCCAATCGAGCTTTCCTGCATCTACCACTACGCCGCCAATCGTTGTTCCGTGACCACCAATCCATTTAGTGGCAGAGTGGATAACAACGTCAGCCCCAAATTCAATCGGATTGCATCCGTATGGGGACGCAAATGTATTGTCGATTAAAAGTGGAACGCCACTTTCGTGTGCAATCGATGCAACCTTTTCGATATCGAGCACTTGTAAGCTCGGGTTACCGATTGTTTCAGCAAATATACCTTTTGTCTTTTCCGTAATAGCACTACGGAAGTTTTCCGGATCAGTTGAGTCGACAAATTTTACAGTTATCCCGTACTTCGGCAGCGTTGTGGCAAATAAGTTGTACGTTCCGCCGTAAAGGTTGGCTGCTGCAATGATTTCGTCACCAGCTTCTGCAATATTCAAGATTGAGAACGCGATGGCCGCCATACCAGATGAGAGTGCAACGGCTGCAGCGCCTCCTTCGAGTAACGCAATGCGCTCTTCAAATACAGCGACTGTCGGATTCGTGATACGTGTGTAGATGTTGCCAGCTTCTTGCAGTGCAAAAAGGTTTTTGGCGTGGTCCGTGTCACGAAATACGAATGATGTGGTTCTGTGGATAGGAAGAGCTCGTGAACCAGTTGTTGGATCGGGTTCTTGACCACCGTGCAGCAAAAGTGTTTCGGGTTGAAAATTTGTCATTTACATAACCTCCGGAAATTAGATTGATGGAACTGCGCACACCGGACGGGTGATGGGGAAACTAAAAAGATCCCCTTCTACCTATAGAAGAGGATCTGCCATTGCTGGCACTTCCCCTTATCTTTCAGATCCATAATAGATCTGTAGGAAGTAGCACCTTTGCAAGCTGGTAAGCTTGCCGGTTGCCGGGCATCGCAGGGCCTAGTCCCTCCGCCGCTCTTGATAAGAGTTTGTGACTTATTCAGTTTTCCATCTTGGAACTGAGTATACTTGGTTGAAAATAGAAAGTCAACAGTTAAATCTAAATTATTTGATAGTTTTGCAATCAACACTATTACGGGGTTGATTTCCACTACTGTCGGACGCGGGCCTACAGGATGTAGGTCATGCAACCGTTGCGGCAGGACGCCGCGAACTTAGGTTGTTTCCATTAGCATCCCTCCGGAGTCGCCGTCTTCCACTACAATCAACGGATCCTAATATGACAACGAACCACATGAAACAGGTAAAGAGAAGAAAGAGATAGAAAACCCGCAAACCAAAGTCTTGGTAGACTTCGGTCTGCAGGTAAGAATTGATTATTGAGCTGCGCCGTAGAAGATTTGGCCGCCTTTTAGGTTGATGATTTTGAGCATGTTTGTGCGTTTCACGTAGATGCTTTTGAATTGCTCGCGTCCGTTTGCATCTTTCAATAGGATTGTGCGATTGTTGTAGTTATCAGAGACAACTACTGGTGTGAGCGTGCTTAGGTCAACGTGAGCTGCGAGTGTGTTGTATTCAGGCAGGCTACTGATTGTGCTTGCAGGCTGTTCAGGTTTCGCTTCAGGCTTTTGCTCTGGTTTCGCTTCTGGAGCTGGTGTTGCTGCGTCTTCTTTTACGACTGTTTCAATGACAACTCCTTGGCCTTTTAGGTTAATGACTTTTAATAGACCTGTCTTTTTCACGAAGACACTCTTATATTGTCCCTGACCGTTCGCATCTTTCAATAGGATCGTACGGTTATTGTAGTTGTCTGATACGATGACAGGTGTCAAAGCAGTCAAGTCTACTGCTGAAGCCAGTGTTTTGTACTCAGGGAGATTGCTAATAGCACTTCCCGGCTGCTCAGGCTTCACTTCTGGTTTTTGTGGTGCATCTGCTTTCACAGTCGTTTCAAGGACAACACCGCCACCTTTTAAGTTGATGACTTTCAGAAGTCCTGTCTTTTTCACGAAGACACTCTTGTACTGTGTACGACCGTAGTTATCAGAGAAAAGAATTACCCGGTTGGACACGTTGTCTTCAGTAACACGTGTAGTGAAGCTAGTTGGGTCGATGACGGAAGCAACTGATGCGTACTCTTCCAGACCTGTGATGTCTTGGTTTACTTGCTGACCGTAGTTCGAGTTGTGTTGTACGTGTGCGTATGAGCTTTGTGCATCTGCGTTTTGATCTGCATGTGCAAATGTCGCTGCGTTCGCACCTCCTGCGGAAATAAGTAGTGCGCTTACTGCTGTGATCAATGTCTTTTTCATCTTGTTCCTCTCCTTTTCCTTTTGGGATACTTATATCATAACCCCACAGTCTGAGAGGACTCTGAGATGATTATTAGGACTTGATGAGAAAACTGTAAGAAGGTTTTAATTTTTCAGCCCACAAAAAAAGAGCCTGCAGTTAGCGGCTCTTTACTAATAAGTCGACAGCTTCTTTTACAAGCGTCTCCTTTGCTTGCGGATTATCCGAAAGCTCTTCGTTTTCCATACAGGCAATCAGATTCGTACTCACAATTAACCCGATGGTCCTATCGATTCCTGAGCGAGACGCAGACAACTGTGTAATGACGTCTTTGCATTCATCACCAGCCTCAATCATCCGTAGGACACCGCGAATTTGACCTTCTATTCGTTTTAAACGATTGACTACCTTTGCATCGTATTCCATGGATCTGGCCACCTCTCTTAACTACGTTCATAATATACCCCTTCTGGTATAAGGTCAATCAATTCCACCTCTTTCGACAAGAAAAGCGCGAAATTGTTCGAATTATGCTATACTTATGGAAGTATTACAATTTTTTATGTTCCAAACCACCGGGCCAACCGCACAACACACTGTCTGTTTTTCTGAATGGCCATGGGTCTTCACAATACGAAAGATATCGAAACAGACTAGAGGAGGGATTCGTTTGGCTTTTCCGCGTAAAGAGCATCCTGTCTCTGATTTTATCGCAGCACGTAAAATTGGCGAAAAAATTTCGTTCACTCGTAATGATGTTTTCGTTTTAGGGGCAATCCACAAGATCTTAGAAAACTCCGTTATTGTAGAAATTTCTGAAGAGGACGCCGATCTGATTGGAGCAGCATCCACACTGACGGTTGTCGCTCACAAAAATTATACAGTCGAATAATCTAGAGAGCACCGACTTCAACCTCCGACAGATCACACCAGTTCTGTCGGTTTTGTCGTCTGCCTAATTCCCAGATTGCATGAGGTGACTCTCAAGTACATAGAATTGAAAGGGGATTTTTTGACGTGATGAAAGAACAACTATTGGAACGATTCATCCGCTATGCAAAGATTGACACTGAGTCTGATGAAAAGAGTTCTACAACTCCTTCCACCACTAACCAATGGGATTTGTTACATCTATTGAAGGAAGAGCTCACAACACTAGGTATGGAAGACATTACGCTCGATGAGAACGGCTACTTGTTCGCAACACTTCCTGCGAATACAGACAAAGAGATCCCTGTAATCGGATTCTTAGCGCACGTTGATACATCACCTGATTTCACGGGTAAAAATGTGAATCCACAGCGCCATGACAACTATGACGGCAGTGACCTGGTTTTGAATGAAAACACGGTCCTCTCTGTTAGTCGCTTCCCTGAGCTTCAAAACTATATCGGACAGACGTTGATCACAACCGATGGTACGACACTACTTGGTGCTGATGATAAAGCCGGTGTTGCCGAAATCATGACGGCGATGGCTTATTTCCAAGAGCATCCCGAAGTGAAGCATGGCAAATTACGTGTTGCTTTCACACCTGATGAAGAAATCGGACGTGGCCCACACCTATTTAACGTGGATGCTTTTGGCGTAGACTTTGCGTATACAATGGACGGTGGCCCACTTGGTGAGTTGCAATATGAAAGTTTCAATGCAGCCGGGGCACGTGTTACGTTCAAAGGAACGAACGTCCACCCCGGTACTGCAAAAGGGAAAATGGTGAACTCCATCTTACGTGCACAAGAATTCCAAGCAGCAATGCCTGGCTTAGAAATCCCTGAGCTAACGGATGGACGCGAAGGATTCATCCACTTAATGGACATTCAAGGTTCTGTTGAAAAGACCGTATTAGACTATATTATTCGTGATTTCGACAAGGAAACGTATGAATCACGCAAGAAACTGTTTTTCGATACAGTTGCTCAGATGCAATCGGATTATGGCGTAGACGCGATTGAACTTGAATTGGAAGACCAATACTTCAATATGGGCGAGAAGATTGAGCCGCATATGGAAATCGTCGATATCATTTCGGAAGCATTCAACAAATTAGGCATTTCTCCAATAATTGAACCAATCCGGGGCGGTACTGACGGATCTCAGCTTTCCTATATGGGCATACCAACACCTAATATTTTTGCTGGAGGAGAAAATTTCCATGGTCGCTACGAGTTTGTTTCTGCAGAAACGATGGAAAAAGCGGCACAAGTCATCATTGAGGCTGTAAAATTATACGAATCTCGTGCATAAGGAGGCGTTACCATGAAAGGGATTTGGCTTGGCGTACTCGCCGCTGTCTTTTTTGCGGTTACATTTGTACTAAACCGCTCAATGGAATTATCTGGAGGCAGCTGGATGTGGAGCGCGTCACTCCGCTATTTCTTCATGGTTCCGTTTCTCTTTGCTATTGTCTTTGCGCGAAAAGGGCTCGGGGCGGTCAAGCGTGAAATGACTGCCAAACCGTGGCCCTTTTTCGCATGGAGTTTTGTCGCGTTTGTGTTATTTTATGGCCCTTTAACCTTTTCAGCAGCATACGCCCCGGGTTGGCTGCTTGCAGGGACGTGGCAATTAACAATTGTTGCGGGCGTTCTACTAGCACCACTCTTTTTCCTAACTGTAGAAACGGCTGAAGGCAAGCATCGTGTTAGACAACGGATCCCCCTACCCTCGCTTTTGATATCACTGGTCATACTTGCGGGAGTGGTCTTGATACAAATCCCTCATGCACAGTCAGTTTCAGGGAAAGCCCTCGCATTTGGAACACTACCTGTCCTAATTGCAGCCTTTGCTTATCCACTTGGCAATCGCAAAATGATGGAACTATTGGGTGGATCACTTGATACGTTTCAGCGGGTACTTGCGATGACACTAATGACGTTGCCCATTTGGATTGCACTTGCGATTTATGCTTGGGCAACAGTGGGACTCCCTTCTTGGAGCCAGCTCGGTCAGTCATTTGTTGTCGGGGTGAGTTCAGGTGTCATTGCGACGACCCTATTTTTCATGGCAACCGATCTAGTTCAACATGATCAGGGACGGCTTGCTGCAGTTGAGGCGACACAGTCACTTGAGCTCATATTTGCGATGGTAGGTGAAATGCTTCTACTTAACTTGATGCTCCCTGGTCCAATTTCTTTAGTAGGCATCGCAGTCATTATTATTGGCATGTCCCTTCATAGTTGGCAAACTGCTGTCGCTGCAAAACGCGCATTACTAGAAAATCCATAAAAATACTGCCCGAACGTCAGACAACCTGACGTTTCGGACAGTCTGTTTTATTACTTCGTAGCAGCCTCATATTCCCCAAGTAATTCAACTGCTTCTTCTGCTAGAGATGTATCAATTGCTTTATTGAAATCGATATCTCCAATAATCGCACCGTTCGCTTTATACATCTCATATTGCTTTTGAATATCATCCACGAACATCTTGCCATCTGGATCGAGCCCCGTTACAAAAACCTTATCCCATAACTCTTTATCTTTAAGCGCAGTATGCTCCACCATGATGTCGATGATCGCATCCTCGTCTACCTCTTCGAAAAACGCGTCGTTATAATCCCGAACTCCTTTTAAATAGGCAGCCATGAAGCGAATAGATAATTCTTCATCCTCCATGAACTGTGGCGATGCGAGTACCATTGCAATCTGGGATTCTGGAGCATAGTCCGTCGCGTCTCCAAAACGTACGTGGAATCCTTTGTCAATCCCCTGTGCGATCAATGGCTCTATATTGAGTGCAGCATCGATTGTTCCAGAGTCAATCGCACCGAGCATTGCGCCGAAATCTGCGATGTGGACATATTCCACATCTTCCTCTGTGAGACCCGCATGCTTCAACATTTCCTCGTAGATGTATCCATCAATCGAATTGCGTGATGAGACTGCAATCTTTTTACCTTTAAAATCTGGATAGTCTTTGATGACGTCTTTCATGTGATTACCGATGACGAAAGAAAAATACGATTCGCCCGGCATGTTGTGGCCTTTGTCTGCAATGATTCGCACGTCGATCCCTTGAGCGATTGCGTTGAAGAAGGAAGCAGTAGAAACCCCACCAGCAATCGAGACTTCTCCAGCGGCAAGTGCTGGAAGCATATCATCACTATTAGCAAAATCAGTGAATTCCACGTCAATGTTGTAGTCATCGAAATATCCGCGTTCTTTCGCAATATAAAATCCAGCTCCGGACGCTGCCCCATCTTCTGCGATGACGACTTTCGTCCGTTTTTCGAGCGGCGAAAGCTGACCTGTTTCAGCTCCTTCGCTCGGCTTTGTAACCGGTTCAGGCTTCGCTGGTTCTTTCTCCGCGCATCCTCCAAGTACAACGGCAACACCTAATACAACTGCAAGCCAACCTACCTTCATCCGCTGTTTCACACGCTTCCCCTTTCGTCATGTTCTCGATTTCTGCACTTCTTTTTGTAGATGCTGCCAGATGTCGACAAACTGCGCTGCCAGTTCTGGATCTTTCCGAATTTCTTCGATTTTACGTGGTCGGGGTCGGTCAATCCGAACTTCCTGAATGATTTGCCCCGGCTGTGCACTCATGAGTAAAATTCGATCACTTAGCATGAGTGCTTCGTCGATACTATGCGTTATGAACAGCACCGTTTTTTTCGTTTCTGCCCAAATACTCAATAACTCTTCTTGAAGGATAAACTTATTTTGTTCATCTAAAGCAGCAAAAGGTTCATCCATCAACAAGATTTCCGGATCATTTGCAAACGCACGTGCAATACTGACACGTTGCTTCATGCCTCCGGACAATTCACTTGGATACAGACTCGCAAATTGTGTGAGACCGGTTTTCTCCAAATAATAAGCGGTCTGCTTCGCAATGATGTCTTTCGGAGCTTTTCGCATTGCAAGACCGAACGCGACGTTGTCTTGGACTGTCATCCAAGGTAAAATCCCTTTTTCTTGAAACACCATGGATTGCAACGGGCGCTTCGACTGTTCAGCGTTAATCTTAAAGTTCCCTGCGCTGTGTTTCTCAAGTCCTGCTAAAATGCGTAGTAGTGTAGTTTTACCACAGCCACTCGGTCCGACCAGACAGACAAACTCGCCGTCTTCAATTGTCATAGAGATATTTTGCAGTGCTGTCACACTTCCTGTTTTCTTCACAAACACTTTCGTCAAATCGTTAATTTCAATTTTAGGGGGCATCTGTTCACCTCCATGGCAGCAGTTTTTTCTGAAGACCCCTCAACAGCAATGAGAACAAATAACCAAAGAACGAAATCATGATCAACCCGACAAACATATTTTGGAGTAAAAATGCTTTGTACGACGTCCAAATCAGATAGCCGATACCCGATGTTGCACCCATCATTTCTGCAGCTACTATTGTTAATAGCGCAATCGCCTGCCCCATCTGAATGCCTTCTAGCATAACCGGAAGCGCGCCAGGCAGTGCGATTTTGAAAAAGAATTGGGACTTACTCGCCCCGTAGTTATTTGCAACATCTAAGTAAATTTTGTCGATGTTAAGAACACCCGCAGCGGTATTGATGACGACTGGGAAGAATACACTTCCTGCGATTGTGATGACTTTCGACAGATCTCCAATCCCGAATAGAATAATGATAATCGGAAGTAACGCGAGTGTCGGAATCGGCATGAGCGCCATCACGAGCGGCGAAACAAAGTGCCGGATCGGAGTAAATAGCCCCATCATCAAACCGATAATGATTCCCGGAATCACTCCTGCGAGAAATCCTAGCGCAATACGATACAGAGAGACACCAACATGTTCTGCAATTGCGCCGCTAACTAGCAGTTCCCAGAACGTTTGCAAGATTGCGGACGGTGGTGGGAAGAAACGGATATCCATGACACCGGTTCGAGATAGGACTTCCCATAGCACAAGTAAAAAAACTGGAGAGACAATTGTGAGCAGTTGTTGCAGTCGTGCTTTCGTTTGCTGACGCTTCCATTCTGCTCGTTCTACACGCACAGGATCTTGCACAATTTTACCTGATTGAGTCACTTTCACCACCTCACCTCAATCTATGCACCGGCCTACTAGGCTGGGTGGGCAATTATATAAAAAACCTCCGCATCCTAGTAAAGGAGGCGGAGGCTATTCTAAACCGTTTTCGTGGCGGTCTTCTTAATATCTTGTCGTGCTGCATAAATATTTGTGACAATTACTTTAGCTACCCCATATACAGGCACAGCTACGATAATTCCGACAAATCCTGCGATATTACCTGCTGCAAGTAGCAGGGTGATGACGGTAAGCGGGTGAATGTCGAGAGATTTCCCCATTACATTCGGAGTAATGAAGTTACTGTCCACTTGGTTGGCGATTAAAGTGATGACAGCAACCCAAATGACCAATTTCGGATCTTGTGTAAATGCGATGAGAATCGCAGGCACCACAGCGATCCACGGTCCGATGAACGGAACCAAGTTCATGAATAACGTAAAAATCGCAATGAGCAGTGCATATTGCAGGCCGATAATCCAATAGCCGATTAAAATAATCGTCGCGAGAATCGCACTGATTAAAAATTGACCTTGAATGTAGCTGCGTAACACATGATCAATATCATGAATGGTTTTCTTTACCCACTCTCGTCGCTTGCCACTGAAATAGTTGTATATTTTAGGCGCGAGCTTCTCATGATCTTTCAACATGAAGACGAAGAAGAAAGGTACAAGCACAAGCAAGACAATCGCTTGAACGAATGATTGTAAGAACGAAACAATCCACCCACCAAATTTCAACGCATACGACTGTATTTTATCTGCTGCACTGTTAAGTGATTCCTCAAGCTTTGGAGGTAAATCTCTCTTCTGTTCGAGCGCCACGTCTGTTAAATGGGTCAATTCTTTTGCAATCGTTGGGCCATTGTCGATTAATTTGTTAACCTCATTTGCGACAGGAGGACCGACAACTGCAGAGAACGCATAAACCCCGCCTATTAAGATGACGAAAATGATAAGAATACTTCCCCATCTCGGCACTTTCCGCTTTTCAAGAAAACGTTGAATCGGTTCGGTCATGTAATACAGCACACCACCCAGAACAAGAGGAAGGATGATGGCTTTGGCAATAATACCGACTGGCGCAAAGATATAATTGATTTCTAAAAAGAATTTAATAATCAATAACGCTAGTAAAATGGCGACGCCTGATTGAAACCACAGTTTCTTCGTCAAGACACAGCCTCCTTTCCAATTACTATATTGTTTAGTTGTTATTAGTATACGATTTTCCGTGCATGGTGTCTAACGCAGAAAAAACCAAAAAGAGATCATCCCTTTATAGAAGGAATGACCCCTTTTTTGTTAGTCGCGCATTTCCAAGTAGGAGAGCGATACTTTCAAGTTGGCATTGCGTTCACGAATTGCATCAAGGAGTACTTGGTCTTTCGTGTCAACTTTGCTTCGGATAGCGAATGTATATAAGATCATCGTACCAAGATTTGTTGTTTCAACTTGGCGAAGCTGATAAAAGTCTGTTTTTTCATCCAAAATGTCATCCAACAAGCTTTCGTGGTTCAAGTTTTCAGGTACAGTCACTTTCAGCAGCTGTGTATCTTTTCCTTTGCCGTAATCGACTTTGTACAATAAGTAGAAGATCAAACTCGCGAACAGTGTTAACACAATTGCGAGTGGGAACTGGAACAATCCTGCTGTCATCCCTACACATAGACCGAAGAAAATGTATGAAATGTCTTTCGCGTTTGTGACGGCACTTCGGAAGCGGATAAGGGAGAAAACAGCGAACAACCCAAACGCAACTCCTGCATTATCACTCACTACGTTCATCACAACTGACACGACAACACTCATCATAATGATTGTATGGACAAACGCTTGTGAATAGCGTTCTCCTGTAAACGTGATTTGGTACACTTTCGTAATGACTAAACTAAGAACAAATGCTAATGCCATTGCAGCCAAACTCATCCAAATTGTTGGTGCACCTTCTAATCCATTAGATGTAAACAAGCTCGTGATCTGATCCATCTTCCATTCCTCCAATTGTTGGTTGTTCTAATTCTTTTGGCTCCGTATATCCTGTTTGCGGCAAAACTTCACCGTCTAATAACTCCGTACTCGTACAGAACTTCGATGCACTACGTTGCTCACAGTTCAAGTCCTGTAAGATACGCGCAAGCCAAAGTGGCACCGCGTGATCCACTTTCACTTCTAGCACAACAAGGTCAGAGTCGATGAAGTGGTTTCCATAAGGCCCGTTCTCGATATGTAAATCGTCTTTTCGACACTTTAAGTCGAAATCGAACGTTATGCGTAGTTCAGGGTCTGTCACCCCATGCAATGCGTGACGGCTATAACTGACGACCATTTCGGGTTTCAAGTTATAATATTTTCGAAAATAGTCAATTTCCTTCATAACTTGTCGATTGGACGTATTAATATCTGACAGATCTTCTTTAATTTCACCTTCTAGGTAACGGTAAGCTTCTCCCAGTGGCAACAACATCCGACGTTTGTTGACCACTTTTTTGTGTTTCTGCTTCACTTCAAAAAAAGCAGTGCTGTTCAAATCTGCCTCGTCATACACACGTAATCGCAGTTTTTGGCGATACTTCAATTTATTTTTGGTCTCAAAATAAATCGATTTGTCCGGACTGTCGAAGTAAAGACTAGTAACGGAATATCTCCCTTCCGTTCCATTTTTATCATTCCGCATTTTAGGTCCAATACGTTCTACCAATTCTTCATATTGATGGCGTGTGACTAAATACTTCTGTTCTTTTCTGCTAAAGATTTCAATCGCCACATCAGTTCCTCCTCTTCAATTGTTTTCTCTTTGTAAAGACGACTTTACAAGATTGAAATGTGAACTCTCTGAAGGATGCATTAGAAAATGATGAGAACGTGAATTTTTTGTATACTTTCGTCGATTGTGGGTAGGTTATAGAAGAATCGAATGTATATGAGGAGGAGTGTTTCATTATGAAAAAGACGGCACTAGTGGCTCTCGGTCTTGGCGTTGCGTACTTAATGCGCAACGAAGAATCCAGGAATAAGATGATGAAGCAGTTTGACTCATTCGCAGGAAGCAGTACTTCAAAGTAAGCTCTGCTATAGATTCGCCATAGGCAGCTGGGGGATATCCCTGGCTGCTTTTTGTATTAACAATTCAGATTATTAACCGATATTACATAAAAGGAAGGTGATTTCTGTGCTCGGTCAATGGCAATCAACCGGACTTATGGTCATTCGTAACATGAATACTCAGCATTCTCTTGCAGCTATGTCCATGCGCCGTCTTTCCACGGGTTTACGCATTAACAGTGCGGCAGATGATCCTGCGGGTCTTGCAATTTCAGAAAAAATGCGAGGTCAAATAAGAGGATTGGCTATGGCTCAGCGCAACATTCAGGATGGGATCTCGCTTATTCAAACAGCTGAAGGAGCTCTGGATGAGACGCATTCCATGTTGCAACGCATGCGTGAGTTGAGTGTTCAAGCTTCTAATGGAACATTGACTGATGAAGACCGTAAGATGTTAGACGAGGAGTTTCAGCAGCTTAAAAAGGAAATTCAACGCACATCTAAAGACACGGAATTCAATACAAAACCACTACTTGATGGCTCTCAGACAGACTTAAAAATCCAAGTAGGGGCGAACGCGGGACAAACAATCTCTGTTGGTATCAATTCAATGAGTTCGACATCTCTAGGACTTGACGACGTTTCGATTGCGACTCAAGAAGATGCAGAAAAAGCAATTGGAATTTTGGATAAGGCCGTTCAAACTGTTTCATCCGAACGCGGTAGGCTCGGTGCAATCAGCAACCGATTAGAACACGCGTATAACAACGCTGTGACAATGGAAGAAAATCTGACCAGTGCTGAATCCCGAATTCGAGATGCCGATATCGCAAAAGAAATGATGGCACTGACAAAGGCGAATTTACTTGCTCAAGTGGGACAGTATGTATTGTCTCTTCATATGCAGCAAGCTCAGTCTGTGTTGCAGTTGTTGAAACAGTAAAACCCGTCCGCCTGTGAAGAGGCGTGACGGGTTTTTAGACGAACCGATTTTCAAAACCAAGAATCGGAATGCGGTCTTCTTCTACAGTAATGCTATGAAGTGGCAGTTCAATCATGTACTCATCGCTTCCGTATGGAAGTACTTTTATTTTTTTTAAGGTAAATGCGTTGTTCGTCACAAGTTTCACCATCCCGGTATGAGAATCAATTCCTTCAATCGCAAATCGATGTCCGTCCAGTATTGCATAAGGTACGATTTCATAAGCGTCATCCAGCTCCTTCACCTCAACTGCTCTAAGCAGTGAAGCCGTTGACCCCCCCATGTGTTTGAAACCATTTTGTAGTTCATCTGAATCTGTAGTCGCTAAGTAGATTTGTTTGTTTCTAGAACTAATCTCGTATTCCTTCTCATTCCAGCGGGCGAATCTTCCTCTGCGAATCATCTGATCACCTCCGAAGAGTTCGTAACAATGTATATCTATTAGTATACAAATTATTAGACATTTTCAATAGACATGGTTTGTCCTATTTCGCATTAAGAGTGAAGGCGCATTCTCCTACGACTCTGTTAGTCGGTAGTATCTATACCCCATATTAATATGTGTTTAACCTATTCACTGCAGGGGTATGAAATAACTATATATTACGAGGAGGTTTTTTGATGAGTCAAGATCATGGTTTTTCAGACAAAGTAAAAGGCGCAGTGAACAAAGCTAAAGGTGAGGCAAAAGACCAATACGGAAATGCTACAGGCGATACTAAAAAACAAGCAGAAGGTAAGTTGGATAAGATGAAAGGGAATGCACAAGAGAAAGTCGGCGAAATGAAAGACGATCGTAATCGAGTGAAGTAATGAGTTGCTAGCACGTCGGGTATTTCTGACGTGCTAGCAACTTTTTTTATGAGGTTAACAGAATCTCAAACTGTATACAGCTCTCAGTATATGTTCCACACAAAAAACCGACTCACCTTAAGCCGGTTTTTACTATTAAAGATTATTTGTATTGATACGTGGGTATCGGCCAGCATTTTCTTCTACTTCAGCATCTGCACCTGCATTTTCAAGCGGAACCCCACTTTCTGAAATCTCGCTTGAACTGTCTGATCGATTGGTGTCGATTTTACTATTTTCGCTAAAGAGATCCGGATGCCGTGGTGTTTTTGGATCGTCCAAAACAAATAATGCTACTCCGCCATCCTTGACTTCATTGTAAAAAGCCTTAGTTTGTTGTTCATTAAAACCAAGCTGCTCAAATGCTTCTTTAGCTGGTTCATCATTTGTAAAAAAGAATTTCATACGTCCTAAAAATCCGTCTTGTTCTCTTGTCGCTAACACAATATCTGTTTGATCTTCGAGCATCCTGTCATTATCATCCAAATTGGAAACTGCCAGGATTTCGTCCTTTGTGTAACCGAACGATTTTAATTGTGTAATTTTAATTAACACATTATCAATTGAATGAAATGTCCCCACATACCGTTTTTGCTTCATAATTCATTCACTTCCTTCCCCATATAATTGGTCGCTCCTTGTGTAAGTATCTATTCCCCAAACAGACATCTTTAGAAACACTTATTTTGTAATGTTTATTTTTTGCTGATTAGTCAATACTGTTACTATCACATAAAAGGAGTGGACACTTCCTATGGACGTTAAAGGCAAAGTTGAAGGTGAACTAAATAAGTTGGACAGTGAAAAGAAAGAAGATATCTTAAAAAACTTTACATCGTTTAAAGATTATCTCTCCGACAAAGTAAGCAAAGGTGAAAAGTTGGGACTCAGTGAGGAACAACTGACGAAGGCAACAGAGTATGTCGCAGGGTATTTGGCGAAACACGAAGAACCGAAAAACCGCGAACAATACGTGCTTCAAGAACTTTGGAAAGTCGGCGACAAGGAAGAGCAAAAAGCACTGTCCAGTCTTTTGCTGAAACTCGTCAAAGCGGAGTAACTCCTAAAAGGAGGACTATTCATGAACGACAAGAAAAAGTCATTCACTGCCGAAGATCGAAAAGAGGTTATCCAACCTTATTTGGATAACCCTGACGCCGTTAAAACTGACAAAGAATCCCTTTTTGATATGCATGAAGATATGCAAACGGTAGATGCAGTCCCTGTTGAAGACACAAATATGGAATGGGAAGAAGAAAAGCAAGAAAACCATCGTAAATCCAAAGATCAATCATCCAGTGAAGAAAAATACGCGGGTAGATAATTTTATCCGTAGACACCTTCTTAAACAGAGGGTGTCTTTTTTTCATTTCCCGGGCAATAATTAGAGGTCTAACTTCCTAACGTATCAAAATGGTAATCAGCGTGATATACTATTTAGCTTAGGAGGAAATGCATTATGAAATTTTGGATATATCCCATTCTCGTAATTGTCGCGGCAAGCAGTTACGGAATTCTTTCATCTATTGTCAAATTAGCCATTAAAGATGGTTATTCGGCTTCTCAAGCTGTTACTAGCCAATTCTTCATAGGGTTCTTAATCGCCCTTTTACTTTACATCATCATTCAACACAAGCGTCCTCGTTTTGGTGGGGGCTGGACACTTATACTTGCAGGATTTTTCACCGCTTTAACAGGGATTGTTTATGGAAAAACAGTTGAGTATATGCCTGCATCACTGGCAGTAGTTATGCTCTTTCAATTTACGTGGATTGGCATGCTATTTGACTGTATAGCCAGTCGACGTTTACCGAAGAGGGTAGAAGTGATTTCACTCGTATTCCTTTTCACTGGAACGATTTTTGCAGCAGGTATTTTAAATGTCGATTTGAGTGGTATCCCTTGGCAAGGCTGGGCATTTGGGCTGGCTTCAGCAACAAGTTTTGCCTCATTCGTGATGGCGAACCAAAAAGCGATTGAAGGAATGGATACAACCACTCGCCTACTATTTACTTCTTTCTTCGCAGTAATTGTGATCTTGTTCTTCCAATCACCCGAAATCGTTTGGACCGGACAATTATTCACTTCAAGCCTCTTATTATATGGACTTGTCCTTGGCTTATTCGGAATTATAATTCCCATCTATCTCTTCTCCATCGCAGTTCCTAAAGTGGGTACCGCAATGACGTCCATTCTTAGTGCTATGGAGCTTCCGGTCGCTATGACCGCCTCTGTTGTATTAGTTGGTGAACATATTACGTTCATACAAATCATTGGGATTTTAATAATATTATTCGGGATGACTTTACCGTCACTTGCACAGAGACGACTTAAACGTCTCCCCCCAAAAACGTCTGAACTGCTCTAATGCAGTTCAGACGTTTTTGCATATAAGACAGCAACCCCGTACAATGAATACATAGAAAATGAGACAATCTAGAGAGGAGTTTTTCGATGTTGCAAGACCGCTTATATTATCAAGAGCCTTACCGTACCAGCTTCACAACAGTGGTGACACAGCACGCTGTCGATGAAAAAGGACGACCGTTCGCAGTGCTAGAGAATACTGCATTTTACCCTACTGGTGGCGGACAACCTCATGACACAGGACATATTGCAGACATTACAGTTGTGGACGTAGAAGAAGTCGACGGAGAAATTAGACATTATTTGGAAACTCCCTTAGTCACCGGAGGAACGGTTTCTGCTGAAATTGACTGGGATCGCAGGTTTGATCATATGCAACAGCATACTGGTCAACATGTACTGACTGCTGCTTTTGTTGAACTTTTTGACTACCCTACCGTCAGTTTTCACCTTGGACGAGAATTCGTGACCATCGATCTCGCCACTGATCAGGTCTCTTCTGATGAACTGCGTGCGGCTGAAAAACTGGCCAATACAATTATCCTTGAAAATCGACCGATTGAGCAGAAATGGGTGACGCAAGAAGAACTGTCAGCATATTCACTTCGCAAACAAATCAGTGTCGATGAAGAAATTCGTCTCGTAATCATTCCGGACTTCGATACAAACGGATGTGGAGGTACACACCCTAGCTCCACCGGACAAATCGGATCGTTAAAGGTCCTCTCCACTGAAAAGCAGAAAAAGAATACACGCATCCACTTTGTGTGCGGAGGGCGGGTCCTCCATCAGCTCGGTACAGTTCATGACGAACTTTCAGACGTTGCACGTCTACTGAGCGCTCCATTGGACCAAGCAGCTGATGCCACACAAAAACTGCTCGATGCGCAACATACGTTAGAAAAGCAATTAGAAGCCGCGAACGAACAATTGCTTGAAGTAGAAGCGGCATCTCTTGCAGAACGAAAAACTATTGTCATTCGACAAACATACAAAGATCGTTCCATGCAAGAATTGCAAAAGCTTGCTCGCAAAACACTTGCTCTTCGTGAACAGGCAATTGTTTTACTCGTTTCGGATGATGGCGAGAAGTTGCAATTCGTGGCATCGCGTACAAATTCGCTCACGCCGGATATGAGTACGGTTTCATCCATCGTACTTCCTGCAATAGAAGGTAAAGGAGGAGGCTCTGCGTCATCAGTTCAGGGAGGCGGTGCACGAACCATGCCTGCCGAAGACCTATCAGAGTTGCTCGAGCGCTCCATTCCCGTTCACGTATAATAACAAATACAACCCAAAACCCCCAACCATCGCATTAATTGCGTTGTTGGGGGTTTCCATTTATTCTTTCTTACCAATAACTGCTTCCCAGTCAATTGTGCCAGCCTTGATTTCATCGCGACGCTCTTTTGTCATCGAGTCGCTTGGACGTCCGCCATTTGGCCAATCTCCTTCATGATTTCCAAACTCAGGACGGTCTTGGGATAGGATGAACGCTGAAACGTCAGCAACTTCCTGATCAGAAAGACTTCCTGGATTTCCAACTGGCATATTGTTGTGCACGTAGCCTGCCATTTTAGTTAGGCGCGCAATTCCAGCACCATCATTAAAGGAGCCATCTCCCCATAATGCAGGACCCGTGTTAGAACCAGTTCCACTTCCATCACCTGCGTGACATGTTGCACACGATTGCTGATATACTTTTTCTCCATCTGCAACACTTGGAATTGGCATGTCGTCTACACTATTCTGGTGACGCCAAGGCAACTCTGCCCCTACTGGAATTCCTTCAGAAATATAAGTCATATACGCAACCATAGCTTTTAAATCAGGATCATTGCTTTCAAACTTTGTACCATTCATGCTTCGAACCATACATCCATTGATACGATCCTCTAATGAAACAATTTTACCAGAACGTCCGATATACATCGGATACACTGCTGACATTCCTACTAATGAAGAGACTTCACTGTCCAAACCAGCACCTGCGTGACAACTAGTACATGATAATTCGTTTACCAGTTTCTCACCGTCTTCTGCAGTGGGAGCTTCATTTCGCAATACAGTAGAAGTATCGTTTACAAGGTCGTATCCGCGCTTGATTGCATCACCAAGCTCGTCGTCTGGAACGTCATCCATTGAAGGCGGATTATGTTGAATTTCACCACCTGCAGTATTATCGGAACCGGATTCAGTTGCAGATACATCTGCAACACCTTCATTTTCTGCTGCTTTGTTCGTTTTTAATTGGAAAGACATAAGGACGATGGTAAGTGCAAAAATAGCCACTAATACAGTTAGTACCAAAGTAGAGGTTTTTCTCATTTTTAATTCCTCCTTCGTTTGTGACTATTGTATCAAACGACATTCTATTATGATATGGAATTAAAGTAAATTGGATTGAAATAGGGAATTCCCTTAGTTATTTATGAATTTTCACGCGACGCAAAGAACATCCATGGGTATCCCCTATGGATGTCCTTAATCACTTATGTCCTAACACCTTTTCCCAATCAATCGAGCCTTCTTTAACTTGTTGTTGCTTTTCTTTATTCATAATATCTTTAGGCCCATCACCGTCCGGCCAGTCTTCATCACTGTTCTCAAATTCCGGTCGTTCTTGGGATAAGATGAATGCCGAAACGTCCGCTGCTTCTTGGGGTGTAAGAGAGCCAGGATCTGTTTTTGGCATATTCTTTTGGACAAAGCCTGTCATTTTCGACATTCTTCCCATACCAGCACCATCATTGAAAGAGCCTTCTCCCCATAGTGCGGGACCAGTTGTAGGCCCGGAACCTGCTCCATCTGTCGCATGACATGCGATACATGACTGCTGAAAGATAGAATTTCCTTTGTCGACATTTGGAATTGGAACTTCATCTACTTCGTTTTTTCCAAGCCAAGGTAAGTCAGCGCCTTGCGGAATCCCTTCGGAGATATAGCTTAAGTAAGCAACCATTGCCGACAAATCCTCATCACCATCTTCGAACTCTGCATAATTCATACTACGAACCATACATCCATTGATGCGATCTTCTATCGTTGCGATTTTATCATTCCGGGAACGATACGCAGGATATTTTGTAGTCACACCTACCAAGGAAGAAACACCCTCATCTAATCCAGCGCCAGCATGACAACTTGTACAAGCAAGTTGACTCATTACTTCTTCTCCATCACTGGTTTCTGCTTTTTTCCGTAGTTCATTTGACGTGTCCATCATAAGTGCGTAACCTCTTTTAATCGCATCCCCTTCTGGTCCATCAGGTACATCATCTATAGAAGGTGGATTGTGGGCAATATCGATGTCATCCAACACAGCTTCTATATTTCCATCTGCAATTTCTTGTTGCTTGACCTTACTATCTTTCAACTCGTTCGCTAGTACAAAAATGAGTATGATTCCTACAACTGCTAACACACTTAGCAGAACTGTGGATTTGTTTTTCATATGTACTCCTCCTATCTAGTTGTTTGTACTTGAAACGCTTCAAGCACAGCTCTACCTCTTCCCTTTTTTTATAAAACTTTTACTCAATGAATTTCGCAAACTTGTATCTTTTTGTATTTTTAAAAAGCACAATACTCTCCCCTTTATAATCTCTCCTAAACGTAATCCCTGAACATTATTTAAATAAATTTAGCTACCCTCGCTTTTTGTATAATAATTATTTATTAATGCAACAAAAAATAGACAGTATATTCCGTTATATAAAAATGATTGACAACTCTTTTATTGTTTCTCTAGTATAGTACTTAAACCGATTGGCAATTCGGAATTCACTATTTGTTCAGCATGTACAACCTGAAACTTCTACGCACGGTTTCAAGCACTCAAAAGGGGATGGCACATTTGAATACGTTTACAAAATGGGTAGAAGTTGTTTCAAATTTTTTATGGGGCGCACCAATTATTATACTGCTGATTGGCGGAGGACTGTTTCTAACAATCCGTCTTGGGTTCTTTCAATTCAAGTACATGCCACACATTCTTCGGCAGACCTTCGGGAAAATTTTGTCGAAAGGCTCTGGAGACGGCACGCTGACGCCTTTTCAGGCGACAACCTCAGCACTTGCTTCCACGATGGGTGCCGCAAATATTGTCGGGGTACCTGTTGCAATTGCCCTCGGTGGTCCAGGCGCAATTTTTTGGATGTGGCTCGTTGCGTTAATCGGGATCGGTACGAAATATTCAGAAGTCGTTCTTGGTATCAAGTACAGGGAAAAGAACGAAGCTGGTGAGTATGTAGGCGGTCCGATGTATTATATTAAAAAAGGACTTGGTTGGAAAAAAGTTGCATATCTTTTCGCATTTGCACTGATGATCGAAATTATTGCCAGTACGATGGTTCAGTCCAATTCGATCGCGACTACAATCGAAAGTTCGTTTGGATTACCTCCGTACATTACCGGAATTATTGTTGCACTTTTAGTCGCACTTGTCTCCTTCGGAGGAATTAAAGCAATTGGGCGTGTGACAGAGCGACTTATCCCTTCCATGGTTGTCGTATATATTGTCAGCGCACTCATTGTGATCGCGTTCAATATCACAGAGGTACCCGCAGCATTTGGCCTTATTTTTACATATGCATTTCAGCCGTTATCTGCGGCAGGTGGATTTGCAGGTGCTGGTGTTGCCGCTGCTATTCGATGGGGATTGGCACGCGGACTCTACTCGAACGAAGCAGGAATTGGAACGGCACCGATTGCACACGCTGCTGCGGTGAATAATCATCCAGCAAAGCAAGGATTTTGGGGAGTATTTGAAGTCATTGTAGATACGCTCATCGTTTGTACCATGACGGCAATGGTAGTATTAACGACAGGTGTTTGGAAAGTCATCGATGCCGATAATGCCTCTTCAATGGTGACAGAAGCGTATAGCACTGTTTTCGGTGCAACTATCGGTGGTGTGATTATTTCAGTCGTCCTCTTCTTGTTCGTCATTACGACCGTCGTTGTCATCATCTACTACGGAGAAAAGCAGGCAGAATTCTTATTTGGGACTGGTTTTTCAAAAGTGATGCGTTTGGTTTATATCGTCGCTATTGTTATAGGAGCGCTTGGCGGATTACAATTCGTATGGAAGTTCCTTGACTTACTACTCGCGATTGTCGTCGTACCGAACGTGATCGCTGTATTATTCTTAAGTGGAAAAGTCCGTGAAGTGACAAATGATTACTTTACGAATCTCTATCCAATAGAAAGAAAAAAATAATAGAATACATTCATTCCTCCAGTCGTACAAATATCTGTACGATGGAGGTTTTTTTTTGACAGTTAAGGATATAGGTATATAGATCTCTTTCTAACAAATCGAGAGTAAGAGAGCTTGTGAAAAAACAAGGAGCGGTGTTGATGATAAAGTTTAAAGGTGTCTCTAAGTCATACGATGGAAAAACGAACGTCGTGGAAGATGTAAACTTCGAAATTACAGAAGGGGAATTTTTTGTACTGATCGGACCGAGTGGATGCGGAAAAACCACGACACTAAAAATGATTAACCGTCTTATTCCCTTGTCGGACGGGACTATACGTATTCACGATAAAAAGATTAGTGACTATACGATTCACGAACTACGCTGGCAAATCGGATATGTCTTGCAGCAGATTGCATTGTTTCCGCATATGACCATTGAAGAGAATATATCGATTGTGCCTGAACTGAAACAGTGGAAAAAAGACCGGACCCACAATCGGGTTACTGAATTGCTGAATATGGTCGAGTTAGATCCTGATACATACAGAGGACGTAAACCTAGTGAATTATCTGGTGGACAACAACAGAGAATTGGAGTAGTTCGGGCGCTTGCGGCAGATCCCGATATTGTTTTGATGGATGAACCATTCAGTGCACTCGACCCCATCAGTAGATTGAAGCTACAAGATGACTTGTTGCATTTACAGAGGACGATAAAAAAGACAATCGTATTTGTTACGCATGACATTCAGGAAGCGATGAAATTAGGGGATCGTATCTGCATTATGAAGGACGGGAAAATTGAACAACTCGGGACGCCTGATGAAATTACAGCTGCCCCTGCGACACCTTTTGTACAAGAATTTATCGGAAGTGGCGGCACTCAACCTTTTGTCATACGAGATCATATGGAACCCACGTCTGAATCGATTCATTTAGACGCACCGCCATTAGCAATTGACGCTGGATGGAGTACTGTATTGGACGCACTGCTAGTAGCGGATGTGGTTTCTATCGAGGATAAGGGCGACATTGTCGGCACGTTGTCCCGAGAAGCGTTACTCTCCTTTTTAGCAACACATGAGAAAGAAAGGACGGGGACAGCATGAGTCATTTCTTTGAAGTTTTTCAAGATCGTAAGGGAGAATTGGCTAGTGCGCTATTAGAACATATACAAATTTCCTTGATTGCGCTCGTTTTTGCTGTATTAATCGCCATTCCACTTGGAATTTATCTAACGAACAAGCGACGGATTGCGGAAAGTGTCATCGGGGCAAGTGCGGTGTTGCAAACTATTCCATCCCTCGCCTTGCTTGGATTACTAATCCCGTTACTCGGTATCGGGAAAGTACCTGCCATTATCGCGCTCGTTGCATACGCGTTGTTGCCAATTTTGCGCAACACGTATACGGGTATCAAAGAAGTTGATCCTTCATTAATAGAGGCTGCCACTGCAATGGGGATGACGACGTGGAAACGATTGACCAAAGTTGAACTTCCTCTTGCAATGCCTGTCATTATGGCGGGTATCCGTACGTCGATGGTGCTTATTGTCGGAACAGCTACGCTTGCTGCACTCATCGGAGCGGGTGGTCTAGGGGATCTAATCCTTCTGGGGATTGACCGTAACAATCCTTCCCTTATTGTATTAGGAGCTATTCCTGCAGCACTTCTAGCGCTCGCATTCGACTTTTTGCTTAAGAAATTTGAAGGTCTTTCATTCAAACGGGCTGCTACCGCTCTCATTGTATTTTTCATTATTAGCTTGCTCGTTATCGTGTTCCCATTTTTGTCCGGGCGTTCGAATAAGCAGTTAGTAATCGGTGCCAAACTCGGTGCTGAACCGGAAATCCTTATTAACATGTACAAACTCCTCATTGAAGACGAAACTGACCTGACTGTCGAACTGAAACCAGGTCTCGGCAAAACTTCGTTCGTATTCAATGCACTTAAGTCAGGCAGTATTGACATGTATCCGGAATTCACAGGGACAGCACTTTCCGAGTTTTTAAAAGATGAAGCTGTCAGCAATGATCGCAAGGAAGTGTACGAACAGGCGCGTGATGGTCTTGCCGATCAGTTCGATATGACGCTGTTACCGCCAATGTCGTATAACAATACGTATTCGTTAGCGATTTCCAAGCAATTTGAGGAACAGACGGGTGTGAAGACCATTTCAGACTTGTCTGCAGTTGAAGCCAATGTAAAAGCCGGATTCACTCTTGAATTTAACGACCGTGAAGACGGGTACAAAGGCATTCAAAAATTATATGGCGTGGACTTCCCTTCTGTGAAAACGATGGAACCTAAATTACGGTACCAAGCAATTGAAACAGGCGACATCAACTTAATGGATGCCTATTCAACGGACAGTGAATTGAAAGAGTACGAAATGACCGTGCTCGAAGATGATCAGGAACTGTTCCCACCCTATCAAGGGGCACCTCTCTTGTTGAAAAAGACACTCAAGAAATATCCTGAGTTAGAAGATGTATTGAATAAGCTTGCAGGAAAAGTGACGGACGATGAAATGCGTGACATGAACTTCCGTGTAAACTCAGGCGGAGAAAACGCTGAGGATGTGGCACGTGAGTTTCTTATGAACGCTGGATTGTTGAAGTGAAGAAAAGGCTGCTACGGCAGCCTTTTTTGCGTGAACCGGGGTTTTTATGTGTTGTCCGACACATCGTAGGGAATGTCCGACATTCTGAGTGTTTTCTTCAACAGTTCTGGGCATTCCTCCATCACACATCAAAATTTCTCGGACACTTAGCGAAGTTTCTCGATATCGGGACACAACTCAACCTCATTAAGGGATTAATTGGATGCGCTTCGCTTGTTTTAGGATAGGCTAGCCGATGATGGCACTCCAGCCAAGCTGTATTCTTAGTATGGGCCCCTCTCATTTGCTATACTTCAATAAGTTAGAAATCCAGTTGAAAAGGAGCAAATCCATGCAACCCATTACAGATAAGAATGCCATTATCACTGGTGCAGGTCGAGGAATCGGGCGCGCTACCGCAATAGCATTTGCAAAAGAAGGTATCCACGTAGGACTAATCGGAAAGACCGTAGCTAACTTGGAAAAAGTAGCCGAAGAGTTACGTCAATACGGCGTGAACATTGCGATCGCTTCAGCGGATGTATCTGATCAGGAATCCATCACAGCTGCCGTTCAACATATTAAAACTGAACTTGGGCCGATTGATATTCTTGTGAATAACGCTGGAATTGGGAAGTTCGGCAAATTCATGGAACTATCTCCTGAAGAATTTAAAAATATCATCGATGTCAATTTAATGGGCGTTTACTATACGACGAGAGCCGTTTTGCCTGAAATGATTGAAAGACAATCCGGAGACATCATTAATATCTCATCCACTGCCGGTCAAAAAGGAGCTCCAGTTACAAGCGCATATAGCGCATCTAAGTTCGGAGTACTTGGGCTTACTGAGTCACTTATGCTCGAAGTTCGTAAGCACAATATCCGTGTGAGTGCGCTCACACCAAGCACCGTCGCAACCGACTTGGCAATTGACGAAAAATTAACAGATGGTAACCCGGAAAAAGTAATGCAACCAGAAGATTTAGCAGATGTCATGGTTGCACAGTTAAAACTACACCCGCGTGTGTTATTGAAATCTGCAGGACTCTGGTCTACGAATCCATAATTGACGTAAAAAAGGACCCATTCCGGGTCCTTTTTTTCAACTAACTACTCACTTGCTCATTGCTTTTACAATTTCAACCGAATATTCTGCTCCATATTGTCCTGCCGTCTCCAAGTCTTCTATATTATCATCAGAGACTTCCGAATTCGAAACTGTACGTACTGATAAATACGGTACATTGAATCCTTTAGCAACTTGAGCGACGGAAGCGGCTTCCATTTCTTCAACACTCGTACCTGCATTCTCATGGAACCATTGAATTCGATCTATTTCTCTGTTCCAGAAATCTGCACTACCGACTTTCCCTTCCACTACTTCACCATATTTGTATTGATCCGCTACACTTAACGCAATCTTTACAAGCTCAGGGTCGCTTTCAAAGGATTCGTATTCGACCTCTTCTCCATCTTCTCTCATCCCTGTCGACATGAAAAGCCATTCATCAGGTTTCATACCCTGCTCGTCATCTAAATGTTCCGTACGCATATTCCCGATATTCATCACTTCAGTCCCAATCACCGTATCAAATACATGAAGGTCTGGATCATGTCCCCCTGCCGTTCCCTGGTTGATAATTGCCTTCGGATTATATTTCTCGATCAATACCGTTGTCGAAGCCGCGGCATGCACCATACCAACTTCTGTTCTTGAGACAACGACAGGCGTATCAGCAATCATACCGGTGTAGAATGTGTAGTTTCCATGTTGCTCTTCTTTGTAGTCTTTCATTTCATCGAGAAGTGCGGAAATTTCAACATCCATAGCACCTTGGACTGCGATTGGTTGCACGTCGTTCTGTTCGTCCTCTTTCGAATCATTTGTCTCCCCTGTTGCAGTTGAGCAGCCAGCTAGAACTAGTGCACAAATAAGTGTTGCGGCAAAAACTTTCAATTTCATAATATTACTCATAATAAAATAGCCTCCGTCACCTTTTATACGAACGTTTTCAATGAAAGTATATAAAATAGTTCGTGTTTGTAGATTACAATACAATATATCGGAGTGCAACTATATTCGATAGAATTAATGTTTTCGGTTATTTTTTCCTATCTTAATATAAAGAAAGACTGAAGACTTAATTCTTCTGAGGGGTTATCTGTTCCTGCTACTTTCATCACAAACTACTTGGATCGCCTTTCTTTTGAGCAATGAATCACGTATCATTAGGAACTATAGAAATTTCCATTTAGAGAAACTGAACATATGGAAGTGATATACAAGTCCAAGAAAGTATCTGTTTATCTTGTTCTTTTAATCATCATTTACTCCCCAGTGATGCTCCTCAAATATCTGACTCACGATACATTAGACTGGTTGATTACTTTCCTATTTTTATTGAGCATGAGTTTAGTTTATTTATTACTACGGAGAACGAATACCGATAGGCGAATTCCTATTGCAACTGTCCTTTCTGAACTTGGCCTTTTTTGCAATTCGATCTATTTTTACGGTATACTGACAGTTGGTTCATACTATAAGCCGGTAAAGGAATGATTTTCGATGAAAAAAGAAATCGCTTCCATATACTATGTGCGATTTTTTGCAATGCTATTTGTTGTGCTTGTACATACTACAGCTCAATACCGGCACCTGTTTCCGGCCCCTTCAATTCAGAACACATTTTATTTTTTTCTGAATAATATTGTTCGCGTTGAGGGCGGAATGTTCGTCATGATTATGGGAATTGTGTTTTTCTATATGTATCGAGACCGTCCTTTTACTAAGGATGTGCTTTTCTCCTATTGGAAAAAACGTGTGACGTATATTCTCATTCCCTATATTGTTTGGTCACTCATTTACGAAGTGGAAATGTGGCATTACCAGGATCGTCCACTTGTGTTGTCTGACATCATTCACCGACTTTTGTTTGGGGAAAGTAAATATCAGCTTTATTTCATATTCATTGTTGTGCAGTTTTATTTAGTGTTCCCCTTACTGATGATGCTGGTCCGCAAATTCTCATTTTTCCGGAAGTACTTATGGCTTTTCGGGATTCTCGCAGAATACGCCTATTTCCAGTTTTCCATTAACACAGACTATGTAACAGTGCCTCTGATGTTCAGCTTTATTGGTTCGTATATGCTAGGTGCCTGGATAGGGGTCCATTACGAGACCATTATTGAAAAGATGACGAAAAAGAAGATGGTGATTGCTGGAATCACTGGTCTTCTCTTCGGATTAACCTATGTGTTCATCCGATATCGCAATACGTATTTTGATCGACTGCCAATTGATGATAGTTATTACAAAATGATTGGGATTTTGTTCAAAGTGATCGGTAGCTTGTTCTTCTTCTACTTTGCAGAGTATTTAGTGCGTTGGTCGAGTCAAAAATCCGTTCACCGGATGCGCAGCATTGCGTACTATTCGTTCGGCTTCTACCTCATGCATCCACTCGTTTTGTTCCAAGTGATGAAGTACTTACCGACGCGTGGTACACCACTATCATTTCATATAACAATCGTTTTGCAGTATACGATTACGGTCATTCTCTGTTATCTCATCATCTGGTTTTTCCATCGTTTCGTACCTTTTGCCAGCTTCATATTCGGGAAATTGCCGAAGAACGCAAAGTTATTCTGGCAAATTAAAGATTAGCGAAGGAAGCATAACAACTCAACCCCTGTGAAGATTTGCTCTTCGCAGGTTTTTTTTGAGGACGGACATGAGTCTTCAGTTTTCTTTTTACACAGAATTGATTATCATAAACAAGGGAGGCGATGAAAATGAAAAAAGCATTCATTTTACTAGTAGCAGGTTTAATGCTCGCTGCATGCAATAATGATGACAAGTCTGAGAACGCTTCAGATACTGATAAAAAATCAGCAGCTACGGAATCGCAAGAACAAGCGGGTTCTGAAACAGCAGATGATCAAGTTGGATTAGAAGAAGGATTGAAAGCTGATTCTACTGAAGTCGAGTACGAAGATATTGCAAAGGGAGACGTTCCTGCTAACACGAAAGTCACTTTCAAAGGGACTGTTTTTGCCGTTGAAGATGGTCGATTCGGATTAAAGAAAGATGTTACCGATTCTACCGAAGATGTTCTATGGGTGGACGACATCCGCTTAGGTGAACGTACGGAGATTCCTAACGGTACCACAGTGACGGTATATGGAAGCTATACGGATACCGACGAACAAGACGTTCCAAAAATGCGCGCTGTGTTTATAGACCAGAAATAATTCACACATATAAAAAGGTGAACCTCTCTTCCCTACTTATTTATTTGGGTTTAGCGAGGTTCACCTTTTCATTTCTATTTTAAAATAAAATACCAATATATCTATTCTCATACAAACAGCATCATGCATAAGATACCCATATCTATCAAAATCACGGAATCTTGCAAAAAAGGTTGCCGATAGATACACGTATGGATATGATGTTGAAAAGAGGAGGAGAGGCTTTCTATGACGAATGATTCTAAGGATTTTTTTGATAGAGAACGTAGAGATGAACCTAAACGAAAAATTGAGCGGAAAGACGGAGAACCCACTCCAGCATTTAAAGGCGCTTCCTGGGTAGCGCTTGTCATCGGTATCAGTGCGTATCTCGTCGGTTTGTTTAATGCCGCTATGGAGCTGAATGAAAAAGGGTACTACTTCGCTATTTTGATATTCGGACTTTACGCAGCCGTTTCCCTTCAAAAAGCTGTGCGGGACAAAGACGAGGATATCCCTGTCACCAACATTTACTATGGACTAAGTTGGTTTGCGCTCATTGTAGCGATTGCGCTTATGGCAATCGGGCTATACAATGCCGGGAGTATCATTTTGAGTGAAAAGGGCTTCTATGGGATGGCGTTTGTTTTGAGTATCTTTGCAGCCATCACGGTTCAGAAAAACGTGAGGGATACACAGAAAGCTAGAGAAAATAATTAAATAGAGCAACCTGTTTTACCTATCAAAAAAGCTGTCAGCCAAGGTCAAGTAATGACTTTGGCTGACAGCTTTTTCTTAATGTGATAGTTTAAATCACTCATCATATTTCTTCTATACAGCTTACTATTTCACATCAAGCATTGATATAAAAAAGGTATTCTTGACCATTTTTAATAGGATCTTGTGCAAAGGTGTAGCCATGGGCGATTGCTTCTTCCGGGACATTGCGGAAAGAGCCTGGGCAATCTGTGATGACTTGTAACAGTTCTCCCTTGTTCATGCCCTCTAGTGCCTCAAGCGTATAAATTACTGGGTAGGGACAGGATTCCCCACGTAAATCGAGTGTGAAATCAGCTTCTTTGTTAGCTTGCATGTTGGTTCACTCCTCTCTTCATTGCCAACTGGCGATGATAGCGTTTTTCTCGATAAACCGTTAATGCATATAGTACGCCTAACATGGCCAGTGTTGCAAGAATGGCACCGACTGGACCAAAAGAGTCCATCAGATTTATTTTTGTTCCACTTTTGACGAGTACATCATAGATACCTAGATGATCCCATGCATAGGCAAGGAACGTTGCGCCGATGATGTTGCCCGCAAATACAGGCAAGAACAGAACTTGTCCTTCCATGAGTCGGTACATCATTCCAGTTTCACAACCTGAAGCCATGACAATACCGAGACCGAACAATACACCGCCGACAAATGTGCTAAGCGCTGCGATTTGAGTGATTGGCGTTAGGTCATATACGGAAATAATAATAACCGTTATTACAGAACTGACAGCCATCCCGATAATGATTGCTTTTGCCATGACACTGCGTCCAACGAGGAACAGATCACGGAATGCCGAAGTGAAGCAGATTTGACCGCGTTCAATGAGAATACCGAATGCGAGTCCGAATAGCGCACCTAACCCGAGCAGTTTTTGTCCTGTTACAAAGAAATAGATTGTCAAACCTAAGTAGACAATTGCGATTACGACTCCTACATAGGGCTGGATGATGCGCTTTTTAACTTTGGATGGTTTTGCAGTGCCGCGCGTTAACGTCGGCTTACCTTTCCACCAGCGCATTTTCGTCAACTTCGCTCCAAAGAACGTTCCGACTCCAGTTGCGACAATGAAAATCCAAGAGTGAAATGAGAACTGTGGAACTCCTGTGAAAAATGCGGCCAAATTACAGCCAAGTGCCAAACGTGCTCCAAATCCTGCAATGATTCCACCGACAAGTCCTTGGACATATCTGCGTTTCTGTTGCGGAAGACGGATCTTAAAATTATTACTCAATAACACCATCATCAAGGCACCAATAAACATTCCCCAGACAATCCAGCCATCCGGACGACTCCAAGTCGTTCCTTTCAGGTGTACCATGTCATAATATTCCCAGCCAGAAATATCCACCCCGAACAGTTTCAGTATATCCCCCCCAAGTCGAGTGAATTCACCAGTGACAGCCCAAACTGTCGAAGTCAGACCAAAGTATAATGCGCTAAGAATCCCTGCAATCAGCAATACGACATAAGGATTCCAATAGCGTTGAAAAACAGGTTGAATAAAATTTTTCATATAATGTTTCTCCTCCAATAAAGTACTTTTCTATTTTAGACCTTATTGGAGAGAAAGCAAGGTAAGAAACATGTATGCAGCAGGAGGTTTTGTAGGTCTCCAGTGCACCATGCTCACTGTCAGCACGAGCCAGAAAGGTGCCGACTACCCGCCAAATCGCATTCAACAGCGAAATTGCGGTGAATTTCTTTGCAGCATTTAAGTGTGTGAGAAAAGACATAAGTTCTTTCGTGGGCTTCTGCCTTTATAGCATGACTATTTAATAACGGCTACCCCTTCTGAACGAACAGTTACTGAATTTCTCATTCCGTTTCCAGTTCCATCCAGGACTTTCCACATATGATTCTGTTAAAGGAAACACTTAAGGTTCATTTTCTAAATAGTCCGTTATTCTATTAATTGAACTGGTACAATTATTTAGATAACTACGTTTACAAAGGAGAGCAACGAAATGAATCTGAAACAATTAGTAGTCAGCAGCACATTGGTGGCGATGCTTATACTTAGCGCTTGCGGAAAAACGCAAGACAAGGAAGAGGAAGCATCGGCAGCTAAACCACCTAAAAGTGAAGAAGCCCAGAAAAAAGTTGAAACGAATGCGAGCGAACCAACAACTGAGATAGAAGAAGCCGATGAAGAAACTGCAGAAGAGACAGAAAGCGCGGAAAACGGGTCCTCCGAAAACATGAACCCCTATATGGAAGAAGAGACAGGCGGGGACATAGAAATTGTTTATACAAATACCGAACCTGAGCTGATACATGCCTATTCGGACGAAGTGACAATCTCCATCGAGGAATATCAGATCGCTCATGTGACAAATATGAATGAATCGGCCAAACACAATTTTGAAGATGAAGACGAAGGGTATGTCATCACATACAAACTTGGCTTCGAAAACAAATTGGAGGAAGATTTGTTTTTCAACGCAAGTACAATGATGCTTTCCGACGACGGTACCGAAAACCTATATATGCGGATTGGCCTTGTCGATCGAGCTGATTGGCTAAAAGGTGATAAGGACAAAGCCGGTCGCCAATACTCTCCTGGCAAATATACCGGAATGCAATCCTACACGATGACGAAGGACCAGTACCAGCGTTTGACAGCACCGACATTTACCATTGACATGCCGATGTTAGAAGATGATTTTTATAAGCAAATCGGCAAAGACGCCATTTTTAAAGTTCCATTCAATGCAGATGGGGCTGAGAAAGCAACGAAGAGCTCCGCACTCTATGCCGATAAAATGGTAACAGACACGATTGCGGATAAGGAACTGTTTTTCGCAAAGGAAGATGTCAACGAAACTCAAAAGATCGATGATGTTTCAATTACTCTAGAAGGTGTCCAATATGCTGACGTCAAGCCAACCACTGCAAACGCTGAACGCTTCCGCAATTTCGGTGACGGCCCGCTCGTTGCATTGACGGCAAAGTTCCAAGTAAAGAATGACAGTAGCATAGCGATTTCAAAATCTATGATGGAAAGTCGGTTGTTGTTAGATCAGAACCGAGGCACAATGCTATCACAAGGAATGTTGGAACCAACACTCTACGGAGATATGCAGCCCGGTGAATCGGAAGAAATTTTGACTGTCTTCCTTTTCCGTAAGGACGAATTTGCCCTATTAAAAGAACTGGGATTGCAATTTGGTCCGTTAACGGACAGCAACGCTAAAAAATTATTCAAAGAGAAGTCTGTTACGTTCGACCTGCCGATGAAATAAGAAAAAAGCGACATCCGAAGGCTTTGGCCAATTGGATGTCGCTTTTAATTTTTCAGTCCCTCGGTTCTAGACCTAACGCTTTTAAGAAATCATTTAAGCCTTTTGATCCGAGTTTTTCAAGCGGTTTCTTGTTTTTTGCGTCGTCTCCGACTTTCAAGAAATTCTTTTCAATGTAGCGAATATCGGTCTCATCTACAATTCCATCCTTATTAATGTCTGTGCTTGGATGATTTTTACCGTATTGTGCAACAACACGCATGACATCGTGGATATCGATGACGCCATCATTGTTCACATCTCCAGCAGGGGCATCTACAGCATCTACCCAAAATTCTTCTCCAACGAATTCACCATTGTACTCGACACCCGGTCGGATTGTCCGTTGTTTGTTTAAATGTCCAGGTACTTCAAAGTAGACAGTATACTCTTTTTCCGAAACGGGCATATCGTAGAAGAAGTATTCCCCGTGTTCATCTACTTTTGTATGATAGACTTTTCCACTTTTAGATTTTGCATATACTTTTGCACCCATTTTGTCGTAATCTTGTATGTCTAAAAACCCGTCATGGGTAAACGCTTCCGGTGTGATGAATCCTGAAAGAATCGAATGCTTTGGTACAACTTCAAATGGATCCGCAAGAAATACCGGTAAATTTTGTAGTTCCGTTTCACCGTGTTTCTTATATTTGAGGGTTTCCACACCTAATGCGCCTGCACCTTCAAAATACTCATCACTGATCATTGTAAAAGTGACGTCAATGAATGGGCTTTCTCCAGTAAACCCGCTGAACTCCGCGTCAGATTGAAGTGTGGCGCCAACGTGAAGCATGTTAAACCAATCTCCCTTATCAATCTTAGGTTCATCCAACTGAACTTCAATACCATTTTCATCTGCAAACTTCTTAAACTCATCATTTAACGACAGACTTTCAAACTTAAAGATCTCGTGATCATACTCCACACCAAATGTACCTGATAGTAAGTTTTCGACTTGTGATAAATTCAGGGTCATCGTAAATTGATCGTCGAGATACAACTTCTCTTTGTCGTATGTTTGCAACGCGTATGGCGTCCCTTTTTTGATGACTGTATATCTCGTAAGACTTCTTGTATCCGCATTGGATGCTAAATCTACAGGTACTAAGTCAATCTCCACGGGGCCAGCTTCAATTTCCTCCGGCAATACACCAAAACTCATTGAGCCATCTGGTGCTACCCCAAGTGCACTTGGAAACGAGTTATTTTGATAAACAGTGACGATATTTCCAGATTGGTCGTATTTCAATCCTTTTCCGTTCAACAGGTCAATCGTTGAGTCATAGATATTCGTATGGACCCAAAATGCATTGAGACCAAATTCGTTTGTATACATCGATTCATCGACTTCAATAATCCCTGGTTTGTGATCTAGGGACGTCATTTCAGGTGGCGTGTTGTCGACCACTACAACTTGTTCCATTGAGTATTCGGCGCCATCTTTATCCGTACCAAGCAGTTCATAAAGATAATCTCCTTCAGGTAAGCGGACCCTCTGAGTGCCAATCGGATTCTTGGGATCTCCCGTGAATGGAAAAATGTTGCCCATGAAACCTTTGGATGCAAAATAATCCACGTCCGGCTTCAAGTCGTAAAATGCCCCAACTATTCCCAGCGGCTCGTTTGTTTTAGAGTCTTTGATAACTAGATCCACCTTTTCCATTGGGCTTTTCAAGTTCAATTTCAGACCCATGAATGGAAGCAAGAACGGATGATACTTCCACACATTCGGAACGGCTGGACGATCGAAGTCCATGGAAGCGAATCCTTTGCTGGAAATACGAAGTGCAAATGGAATTTGATGTGTTGCACCGTCACCATCTGAAATTCGAATATATCCTTCATACGTTCCGAATGCTGCTTTTTCAGAAGCACTAATTTCTGCTTCAAATTCCACCACTTTACCGCCAGCTACTGTCATCTTCTCTGGAACATTAAGCACAACCCCATTGGCAGCTGCATCTTGTCGGTTATCATTTGCTTGTAAGAAATCCACTTCAATCGAATAGGATTTCTCTGTGTCTGCATGATTAGCTAATTTGACTTTTTTGGTGTTCTTAATGGCTTCACTTTCAGAAATATAATAACTACCGAATCGAAGAGACCCTGTTTCGTGTTCCAGTATGATCGGTTCATCATCTTCGACCATTTTGATTTGATCCACTACAGTTACAGCTGTGTCTGCATACACTGCATCGTACACATTGATACGCCCAGCTCCCACTTCGTAGACTGAATAATCCTCTTTCATATCTACTGAACTGTTCATCAATGCCGCCTTGACTTCAAATGGCGTGTAATCTGGATGCTCTTGCAAGATAAGCGCTGCAGCTCCCGCCACGTGTGGCGCCGCCATTGAAGTTCCTTGGATTCGTGCATAAGCACTTTCATAGCTATTGTCAATGGGATCATTAACGTATGATGGGTATGTTGAAAAAATAGCTACGCCTGGTGCAACAAGATCTGGCTTGATGTCAAAGCTACTTGCGACAGGTCCTCTTGAGCTGAATCCTGCTAAGTAATCTCCTTCTAATTTGATGTTGCTCAGTTCTCCAAAAGTAAGACTGCTATTCTTCTCAGCGGACTCTACCAATTTCAGACCGTCTTTGTTGGATACACGGAAAGCGGGTAGATATGACGTGTTTTCCCCAACGTAATATGGAATCTGACCTTCTGAATCGTTGAAAACGATTACCGATTTAGCACCTGCATTCTTTGCATTCATTAGCTTTTCATCAAACGAACGCTGCCCTCTTTGTATCAATGCAATTTTCCCCGTTACGTCTTTTCCTTCAAATTCACCCTCCCCACCAAAACCTACATAAACTAGCGGGTACGATTGACCTTGAAATTCTTCAATCTTATCCGAAAAGTCTTTTGCCAATAACCTCACGTCACTAAACGATGATTCTTCAGTCGTTGCAGCATACGTCGGAGAGGTTTGTGCCACATCACTTGCTCCAACAGAAATTGGGAGTGCCGCAGTTCCTGGTGTTCCCACTGTTTGTGCATTCGGCCCAGCATTCCCTGCTGCAACAACACTAACAACACCTGATAGCATCGCGTTATTTACAGCAATTGAAACAGGGGACAACGGGTCGTTCACTGCAGTCCCTAGAGAGAGGTTGATGACGTCCATCTCATCACGGACTGATTTGTCGATTCCCCCCATTACCCCAATCATGTCACCCATTCCGTATGGACCTAAGACACGATATCCATATAACTCGATGCCCGGTGCAACACCTTTAACGGCATAGTCTACGTCGTTTTCTTGTTGTCCAGCGACCGTGCCGGAAACGTGTGTGCCGTGGGATGTATAGTAACTACTTTGATAAGGATCAAATTCAGGCTGTCCAGATTTTAACCAGTCTTTATACGTTGTTTCCATTGGGTCCGCATCATCTTCTACAAAATCCCAACCTTTTACACTATCCGGGTCAATTGTAGCTGGGTCCTTACCCTCTGAAGACTGATAGCCATTGTAAGCACTCGCTAAGTCCGGGTGATTGTAATCGATTCCTGTATCGATGACACCGACTTTGACGCCTTCACCCGTGATCCCATCCGCGTGCAATCGATCTACACCGATTTGAGGGATGCTATCAATCATTTTGGGCTCGATTGTTTCTGCTTTAATTTCCGGTAGTTCTACATTCACTTCTTCGTTTTTCCATACTCTCTTCACTAAACCTGTCTTCAGCACTTCCTTTATTGCTGTTCCAGGCATCGTAACGGCCACTCCATTGAACGCATCACGATATTCTAGTGTGATTTCAACGCTGTTTCCTTCAACAGAATGGGAGCCTAATTTGTTGTAAGGCTGCATTTCCAAACTCTTAATCGCTTTCTTAAATTCGTTATGGGACGCCTCCACTTTGTTCTTTGCATCCTTTAATGAGATAGCGCTCCGTTTTTCTTGGAGCTGACTTTTAGCCACTGCTACCTTTGCAGGATCTTGTTTAAATTCTATAATGAGCTCTACTGGCGCTTCGCTTTTTTGATTAATTGCCGGATGAACCGTGAATCCGACTTCCTTTTCAAGTTCTTGAATCGCCGCACGCTGTTCTTTAGTTAGTTTGTCCAAGAGTTCCCTTGCGTCATTTGTATTCTGTTTTGCTTGGATCGGAAGTGCATGTGTCCCTATTAATGAAGCTGTAACTAGAAATGTAGACATAGCCACTGTCGTAAAACGCTTCGTCATTCGTTTGTTCATCATCTTCTTCCTTTCTAATCTCAGAGTTTTTGTGCGTGTTATCCACCAAAACTTTTTTCAACCACTCCCTTTTCTAGTAAATAATTCGAGGGTTCTACGTTAAGCGTACCAATAATTTACGACTTGTAAATTGGGGTAATTTTAATAATGTGAATATTCAATTCAATACCCATTAATTTTCAGACAAAAAAAAAAACCATCTGCACGTAATTTTCACGCAGATGGGCTGATTCTTATTATGGAGGGTTACATTATTAGATTTGTTAACATTGCTATATTGAACTTGGATGACAACAGTTCGTGAATTTCGACGGCGACCTATGCAAGACTAATTCTTAACTCACTTATGATGAAACCTTCTTAAAAACAAGCACGGCATTGTGTCCGCCAAACCCAAATCCATTTGAAATTGCATAGTTCACTTCCATTTCCACCGCTTCGTTTGGAACGTAATCTAAATCACATTCCTCATCTGGTGTATCTAAATTAATGGTTGCAGGTGCAAGGTTTTGTTCGATACTTTTTAGTGTAATAATGGATTCGATGCCTCCTGCCGCTCCAAAAAGGTGTCCTGTCATAGATTTCGTGGAGCTGACTTTCACCTTATACGCATGAGAACCAAATGCTTCTTTAATTGCTTTTGTTTCTGAAATGTCACCTTCTGTCGTACTTGTTCCGTGAGCGTTAATGTAGGCAATATCCTCAGGTTTTATTTGTGCTCGTTCTAGCGCCAATTTCATAGCTCTGGCTGCTCCATCGTAATCTGGAGAAGTAATATGGAAGGCATCAGTTGTTGACGCATATCCTACAATTTCCCCTAGGATGGTTGCACCTCGTTTGATCGCGTGGTCATACTCTTCTAACACTAGAATGCCGGATCCTTCAGACATGACAAATCCATCTCGACTTTTATCGAAAGGACGGCTTGCTTGTTCAGGTGAATCATTATGTGTAGACATTGCTCTCATTTTCGAGAAACCTGCGAAAGACAGTGGATTGATGGATGCTTCAGCACCACCTGCCACAATCGCATCAGAATAGCCGTGCAAAATGTTTAAATACGCTTCTCCTATGGCATGATTGCCTGTTGCACAGGCTGAAACAGGAGCAAAACTTGGACCCTTTAATCCATTTTTTATGGCAATAATGCCTGCTGCCATATTGCTAATCATCATCGGCACCATAAATGGTGATACTCTTCTAACCCCTTTTTCCAGGAGTACTTTGTGGTTATCCATAACCGTGTCAATTCCGCCAATTCCTGAACCTACATAGACACCAACGCGCTCTTTATTCACTGAGTCTTCGTCAATTCCAGATTGGTCAATTGCTTGTTTGGCAGCTGCATAGGCATATTGTGCAAACAAATCGTATTTGCCCAGTTCTTTTTTGTCAAAGTACTGTTCCGCATCAAAGTCGGATACAAGTCCAGCAATCCGCGTATTAATCTCTTTGAAGTCTTCAGATTCAATGGTTTGAATACCAGACTTTCCGTTTTCAATATTATTCCAAAGCGTCTCTACATCATTTCCTAATGGTGATACAACTCCGTATCCCGTTACTACCACTCTACGTTTCATTTAATATCCCCCATATATTTCAGTAAAGTTACTTCTCCATTTCCAGCATCTTTTTTAATTGTGTGGACACAGAGAAAAGAAAATCCGATCCTAATACCCGACGATATTGAAGTGCTCCTTTTACACTTGCAATCATTAGTGCAGCCATTGCAGGGGTATCTTGAAATCCCGGACCTTTCCTTTCATCATTTATATCTTCAAGTAGATTTTGGGTGTATCTAATTTCCATTTCACTCAATCCATGAACAGCTTTTTGCATCGACTCCGGAATGTAGTTGTAATCCGCTTGCAACGAAGATAATGGACATATTTCATTGTCTCCTATTTTTTCAGTTCTTTTGAAAATGAATGCCCATAACCTTTCTTTAGGATTCGCATCCAACTGAACTACTTCGTTATAAGTTGTCTCTAGACCAACTTTTATTTTTGCGCAGACAGCCAAGCCCAAGTCTTCTTTTTTCATGAAATGATAATGAATGCTCGCTTTTGTTACATTCAACTCTTTAGCTAAATCGTCATAACTAAATGACAAGTAACCTCTTTCAGAAATATTTCTCAATGCCAACTCGATAATTTGTGATTTTCTATTTTCCATACGTAAACACTAACTTACTAGTAGGTAAGTGTCAAACAATCCACTGCTTCTAGATGACAAAACCCATCCGCGTATCAACTTACACACAGATGGGCTGTTTTTTTTATAAATGGTGAATCACATTATTGGGTTTTCTGGAATTCTCATTTCACGATTCGGAAGGATCGATTTGATCACTTGGGATGACAATAGATGCTGGATAGCAATTCCTTGCAGTTCTAAAGCGACACCGTTTATACCTTTTTTATAATAGTGCACGATCGTATATGGATAATGCTTTTCCCCCAAGAATATCTCGAGTTCCTTTTGGAAGTGTCTGTGGCTTTGTTCGACTTGTTCTGTCGCTTGTTCCAATGACAAAAAGGAATTTGATAATATGGCGACATGGGCAGGGCTCGTGCTAAACTCAATAATGACCTGTACAAATTCTTCCGTATGCAAATTCACATCGGGATCAATATAAATCACCGTGTTCCACCTCCCTGTTTGTTCATTGGGTAAAATCATCACTTAGATTAAACATTTCTACACGACACACCGAGAAACCTTTGGTCAAAAACAATTAAAAACTAAAACACACCTTATAGTTTCTGATTGAAATGAAAGAATTTACAAACCTATTAAAGGAGTGAATGCTAATGACACAGTCAATATTACATACGGCTTTGGTAGTTAAAGACTATGATGAGGCGATAGAATTTTATACAAAAAAGCTCAAATTTAACCTAGTGGAGGATACGTATCAGCCGAAGCAAGATAAGCGCTGGGTAGTAGTATCTCCCTCAGGATCTGGTTCCGCGATACTATTAGCAAAAGCATCAAATCCAGAGCAAGAGCAATTCATTGGAAACCAATCTGGGGGGCGCGTTTTTTTATTTCTAAGGACAGATGATTTTTGGAGAGATTACAATGAAATGGTCTCAATAAATATAGAGTTCGCGCGGGAACCCAGTGAAGAATCGTATGGAACTGTAGCAGTTTTCAAGGATTTATACGGAAACTTATGGGATTTATTAGAGCTCAATGAAACTCATCCAATGTATTGACGGGTCATAATGTAAGTGAACATTTTTATAAAGCATCTATTGTATTCGTTTCTTATATTAACCAAAAATATTTTCACCTAAAAAAAGGCATCGTTCTCTCAAAAAATGAGTAAACGATGCCTTTTAATTCATTTGGATTTTACCAATACCTCTTACATTTAAGCATATATATTTTTTTTAATACTAGCTATAAGTTGTGGCAAGAGCAACCTACCAAGAAAATCATGTATTGGACAATTGTCTTAGTAAAAATCAACACTTAGAAAGTTGCAGTTTTCGCGCTTACTTTTTCGGCGTATAGATAGTTTTACTATTTCCATCAATGATTAATAATGATTTACCTGGTATTGTCTCGCCCTGGTAATTAAATTCATCTTCTGAGAAATTGGCTACTACACTTAATGATTCACCATACTCAGTCATTTGGACAAGTCTATCATCTGATACGATTTTAAAATCTGTCATTTCTTTTGTTATTGCTTTTTCACTGAAATTTGACCAAACATTAGAGTGTCTTACGATTGTTTCTTTATGTTTTTCCCACTCGTGTTTATCTATATGATATAAGGGAGGGACATTATAGAGCACCTCATACAACATCCTATTTGTAATTTCATCTTCTACTTTTAAGGTTCCCCATCCCCACCAATAAGTCGTGATCACTGAATCGTTGTAAACCAACTTATACAATGGAATCGTGTAGTTTGAATCCATAAATAATTTCTTGTATTTATCCTTTATAGGTATTTGTTTAGAAAACAGTTCTGGAACCCCACCATTACTCGAATAGTATCTCCCAACGTAGTACTTACTATCTTTATTTGTTTTCATATCCTCATCCATCCAAGAAAAAGATGGCGTTTCTATTCCATGAGCAAAGGCAATCGTCTTGTTTGCAAAATCATTGCCGCCTTCTGTTCCAACTACCATTTTCCATTTTTTCTGCAGATACTCCATTCTTTTTATTCTAGCTTGGATGTCTTCTTTTTCAGTGGTAATATGTTCCGGCGAATAATCATCGTAGATTTCTCCAGTACCATCCGTGTCTAAAAACCATGAGTTGAATTTTATGCCTGTTTCTAAAATCGAAGTTATTCTTTCTTTTACACTAGGCATTGCAAGAGTGGGATTCAACTTTCTACCTTCACCTTGGAATCCTTCAATCTTATTCCCATCTTTATTAGTTACAGTTGCATTCTCATAAAGTGAGGTATCCTTAAACTTAGCGGTTTCCCACTTTTCTTTACCTGGTTCGTGGATTGAATGATATGAATCATAGGTGCCTATTAAATAGCCGAGATCTTCTGCTTCTTTCACTAATTCTGGTTTAATAAATCCTTCCTGCCAGTCGTCCAGTCCAATCCACATGTTTCCTAATCCTGAATCCTTCATATCCTTTATCACATTGACAGTGTTTGCATCTGCCCATTGCTCTATTGGGTCAACTGCATTTCCAAGTTCACTTTTAAACAATCTCTTATTTAGGTCAATCAACTCAATAGGATTTAGATTTTCTATTTTCTTGTTTACTAGCTTTTGCGTTTCTTTATCTATTTCAGTAAATATTTCCGGATCATAGAATTCTTTTAGTTGCATCACGGCACTTAAGCCTTTTACTATTCTATTTTCAGTATATTTGTCTACATAATCTAAGTTATTTAAATCATCGAAGGCCGCTGAGAGTTCTGATCCATCCTCAACTTTAGTAGTTAATAATCCCTGAATCCATGATTTCAGTTTTTCGGGTAGGTGGTCTCTCAGCTTAGCCCACTCTATATTTTCCTCTGAAATCACAGTTCTATCCCAAAAGTAAGCATGGGGTGCACCGTATAGTTTTTCTATATTACTATTTTCTTCTGCCTTATCTGCCAAGGTTTTGAATGCCCCTTGTTCGATTAAATAATTTTTATAAGTCTTAGCAACATCTACTGGGTTTTTATCTGTTACATATATTCTAAAACCATAGTCCTTCTGTTCATTTATCGCTGGAAACTCATGATTATAAGTAAACTCGATATTATTGTCTGTATTAAAATTAAGTTCACTGTTATAAGGATTATTAATTATATAGACTAGCGAATATGAACTTTTATCGACTGCAAAAAACTGCATAGATAAAGCTTCAATCACTTTCATTTTTTCTTCACTTAAATAATCCTTCCAAACAGAATCATTACTTGGAATATACTTCCCTTGATTTAACGGGAGCATATATGCATCACCTGTCACTTTAGGCCATGCAAACATGTTGTCCTCATCTTTGCTAGATTTTATAGATACATCAACATACTTAACACTTTTCTTAATTTCAACATCAATATCCTTTTCTAAATAGGACCAGGTAATCGTGTCTCCACTGTCTTTTAAATTTGAAACTTCCATCTTCTCCAGTGGTTCCGATGCCCTCTCAGCAATTCCATTGGACTCTACCTCCAACGCTAGGGTCTCTGGATCCACATTAAAGTTAAAATCCAGATTAGCTATTTGGGTATTATCCACTTTGCTTGGTACGCTTTTGTCATTCACACACCCCGCAAGAACACTAGTTACCATTGCAGCTATTAACATGACTGGTAGTGTTTTTTTCATGTACCACACCTCCACCACTAGAGTATTGGGAGTGCGTTACGCGAATGTGACAAAAAACGTTAATCTATTATTTTTCAACTTGAATCCATAATCTAGTTTGTGATTATCCAAAATGGTTTTGATAATAGGCAAGCCCAATCCTGTACCAGAAAGTTCCTTACTTCTCGATTTTTCTAATACATAAAATGGTCTCCATATATTTTCTAAATCACTTTCGTCTATATCCCCAACTCCGTTAGCAATTGTAAGATTGACGCCATTAGTATCTTTAGTTAACGTAATTTCAATACGCTTATCATTGGTATATTTAATAGCATTGGTAACCAAATTATCGAGTACAACATCTATCCCTTCTTGCTCAGCACAAATAATATATTCCTTTTCCACATCTATATTTAATGATAAATCAATACAGTTTTCGTGTAGTATGAGCGTGTATTTTTCTGTAGTGTCGATAATCCTTTTCCCTATATCAAAATCACATTTTTTTAATGAACTACTTTCTAACTCTGCCCAGAACAAAAGCTTCCCTATCAATAAATCCATTTTCTCAATCTGCTCTTCAATTACATCCCTGTACGTTCCGTCATCTAAACCGTCCACTATACCTTGTTCATACACTTTCACTATGGATAGTGGTGTTTTTAACTCGTGGGACACATCTGACATTAGTTCTCTCAATCGCTTATTTTGAACACTGATCTCATTATGGGCTTTCTCTAATTTCTCACTCATACTATTTATACTTTTTGCAAGATCGCCTATCTCATCATTGGTGGTAATCTCTTCTTTCCTAAATTTCAAACTGGCTATATCCTGAGACAGTCCTTTCAAGGATTCTAAAGGTTTCGTAATTTTTTTAGATAGAATAACCACTAAAAAAATAATCAGAATTACTGAAACAATCATTAGCACTATATTAAACCGATTAATGATTTGGATCGTTTCTTCCATATGAGGTAAAGGTAACGCTATGGCAATAATATAATTATCTATTTTTATAAATTTCGTTAAAACTTTATATTTACTTACACCTTGATCATATATTTTATTTACACTATTGTTCTGCAAAGTATTTAACGTATTTTCCGTAATCCAAAATTTATTTAGCTTTAATTTCTTCATTTCAAATTTTGATTTTATGCTATCATTTAGTTGATCTAAATTACTACTGACTTCTGAATATACAATAGTTACGGCGTGTTCCTCTTCTATGCGTTCCAAGTCACTCACAAAATTATTTTCGGGAACACTACGTATATCGTTCGCTACCTCGTTTAAAATCTTTCTTTGCTCATATATATAATATCTGTCGACCAAGAAAATATTTGCTACTATTAAAAATATAAACGTGCAAATTACAATGGATGAAACACCAACTGAAAACTTGGTCCCTATTTTAATCTCCCTGCACCTCCAAACAATAGCCTACCCCCCTGTAAGTTTTGATAATATCAGTACCAATTTTAGTTCTTAGTCTTCGGATATGCGTATCGACTGTTCTAGGATCACCATCATAACCCATGCCCCAAACCCGATTAATAATCGTTTCTCTTGATAGGATAACTCCTTTATTTCTACTGAAAAACAGCAACAAATCATATTCGATTTTGGTAAGTT
The DNA here is from genome assembly GCF_000813425.1 of Sporosarcina sp. ZBG7A. Classification (GTDB taxonomy): domain Bacteria; phylum Bacillota; class Bacilli; order Bacillales_A; family Planococcaceae; genus Sporosarcina. The sequence goes on along the minus strand of NZ_JWIB01000015.1, from coordinate 19,872 downwards.
GCAATTGTTCTTCATGCTTGTACGCTTTTTTTTCATTCTCCATTATCCTTATATCGCTTACTTTAATTTCCTCGCTACTATTCATAAGTTTTTTAGCCCTTAATAACAATATTTGTGGATCAAATGGCTTCCTGATATAATCATCAGCCCCATTATGTAAGGCCTTTAGCTCATCTTGATTTTGACCTTTCGCTGTTAATATCAGAACTTTAGTTTGACTAGTATCCTTTATATATTTACATACGTCTATGCCATCGATTTTCGGCATCATCCAATCTAAAATAGCCAACTCGATCTTATCCGACTCAACTATATCTAATGCTTCCTGACCGTCTTTAGCCGTCAGGACATCAAAGCCTTCATTTTTAAAATATGCTGAAAGTATCTTAAGCATTTGCGGCTCATCATCTGCGATTAAAATAGTCATTTCCCATTCCCCCTACGCATCAATTTTACATAGCTAAGTCAAACACTGATAACTCCGGAGGATTCCAAAATCTCACAGTTATCCTCGTCGTGCCGATTCCACTATTCACATACAAATAGTTGTCTTCCGCTAGTTGATACATCCCTTTTGTGTATTTCTTAGCCAAAGGTGGTGTCACCAATGGACCAAATAGTGGAACAACAACTTGTCCACCGTGACTGTGACCAGCCAACGCCAAATCAAAACGTTCAGCCGTTATGTTGTCTACAAGATCGGGGTCATGCAGCAATAGCAACTTGTCCCCCTGATCGTCAACACCTGTATACGCTTTTTCAATATTCGGGTGTCCAAGCATCGCATCATCCAACCCTATAATCGTTATTTCTTTTCCACTATCAAGCTCGATGACGCTATTCTGATTTTTAAGTAGCTTAAATCCTGATTTGCTCATAATATTTTTATAAAACCTAACCCCACCGCCTCCATAGTCATGATTCCCCCAAACAGCATATTTTCCATATCTACTTCGTAGTTTACCCAATATATCACTTATTTCTGACCTTCCCTCAAAGGCAGATGGTACATCTATCAAATCACCCGTGAAAGCGATGATGTCAGGTTCAAGCTTATTTACTCTTTCGACCAGATTCTCAAGCTGCTTTAATGAATAATTAGGACCCAAATGCACATCTGAAAACTGAACAACTCTGATGGAATCTCCACCTTCCGATGATAGCTCTACTTTAAATTCCCTTGTCACCAAACGTTTTGGCTCTATTTTAAATGCATAAAAAATGATTCCAGCTACAACTATACTTAGGATGAAAGAGCATTTAATAACTCTCCAAATTGTTCTCTTCAAAGTCACACTACCTTCCTGCTATCTAAAGACTAACTACTACGATACATTCTCTGTGTGACACCAATGTTACGAGCAAAAAACCACAACCTCTAAGGCTGTGGCAGTTCAATCTTCTATGTGTTTATAATCCTTATAGTCGTGGTCAAGAACGTTCATCGTTTCCTCACTTGTAATAGCCGTTTTAACTAGGCATCCATGACCACGCTTTTAGCTAAATACATCTGGCCACTAAACAAATTCAAGGCGATGCAGGCAGCTAAAAAGTTCAGAACTATCATTTACCAGGCGATTTCGGAGAATGAATGATTGAACTTCATCTTTCTGGACTTTTAGCCGAGCCCTCCGAAAGGTAAAGCCAAGATGGAAAAAGAAGATTACTCTCTTTCTGCGCGGACTTTAACAATGGTTCTATTATTATGAAATTGATTCATACAATTAATAAATTATTTTGAGAGGAGGATTTTATATGGAAATAATAATATATGTTCTACAAGGTATATTAATATTTTTATTTCTAATTGCAGGGGTTGGAAAAGTAACAGGTTCCAAAATGCATATAGAAAATTTTAAGACTTGGGGACTCCCCCAGTGGTTTAGGGTGGTAACAGGCATTATTGAAATAGCTGGTGCTGCACTATTAATCACTGGGTATTGGGTACCAAGTTCGGCACTTATTGGGGCACTTCTACTTGGTATTACAGGAGTCGGTGGTATTTTAACACATATTCGTATGAAGGATTCATTTAAAGATACAGCAATGATTTTATTACTTACAATTCTATCATTTATAGTATTCTTTATGTATTTATAAATATTTTAAAAACTACGATAGCAAAAAAATCCGAATTATTCTAATATACGATTAGTAGAAGATACATGAAAAAAGGTAGAGTTTGACTCTACCTTTTGGGGTGTACAACATATTAGCACATTCACGGTTCTTTTTTTTAGGTTAGTTGCATCGTTGTGATACAAGTATTATCGCCTTCAAAAGTAGAGATTTCAGATTCTACTGCTTTGCCGTCATACTCGATTTTCACTTGATATGTTTGATCCCTCGGTAACCACAGGTCAATAAACCCATTTTCTAAAGACGTAACTGTTTCCTCCATCACTACATTACCTTCATCATCCTGGATATGAACATCGAAGTCTTTTTCAACCAGTTCCCCTTGGCATCCCGTTAAACTGTGGATAGCACATTCATGTGTCGTTTCAACAAACGGTGCAATAGAAACAAAAAACTCGTCCTTAGGAAGGTCAAAGGAAGTCTTTTTACCATTATCAGTAACAAGTAGCTCATTTGATGTAATAGATGCAGTTACCTCTTCAAATTTACCGATACTATAAGCATGGACTTGTTCTTTTATATCTTGTTTTTCCTCAACTTTTTTTCCCTCTTCTTGCGGTGCACTACTATCATTGGTACAAGCTACTAACACTACGCTTAGTAATATACCCATTATTAAAAACAGAGCTTTTTTCATTTATTATTCCACTCCAATTTCTTATATTGAAAAATTTAGCTACGTTCATTTTATCATATATTCTCTTGAATAGTCAGTTTTCACCAAATGTTCATAAATTTAAAAGGGGGGGTTATTCTCTACTCCCCCTCATAGCAACCCCTTTCGATATGTGAGATAATCAATCTAACAGAACCAACGTACTAAACATGAAAAATCGAGGTGCCATCATGAAACCGGTCATACTAGCTGAAAAACCATCCCAAGCAAAAGCCTACGCAGACGCCTTCACTGCCCGTAAACACGAAGGCTATATGGAAATCCATCCGTGTCCAACGTTTCCGGAGGGGGCTTTTTTGACGTGGGGTGTTGGCCATCTCGTGGAATTGAAAGAACCGCATACATACAATCCTTCATGGAAACGCTGGTCACTTGGCAGCTTGCCAATTTTACCTGAGCGCTATGAGTTTCAAGTGTCGAAGGGTAAGTTCAAGCAGTTCCAAGTCGTGAAGAAGCTTATTAAGGGCACGGATACTGTCATCAACGCATGTGATGTGGATCGCGAAGGATCGAATATCTTCTATAGCATTTATGATCAGACGGGTGCTCGCGGACAAACGATAAAACGCTTGTGGATCAACTCTCTTGAATCCGATGAAGTGATCAAAGGGTTTGAAAACTTACGAGATAATAAGAAGGATTTGCAGATGTACGAAGAGGCGAAGTCCCGCCAGATCAGTGACTGGCTCGTTGGGATGAATGGCTCTCGGCTGTATACGCTGTTATTGAAAGCGAAAGGTATCGAGGAAGTCTTCCCTATTGGGCGGGTTCAATCACCGACCGTGTATTTGATTTATCAGCGGCAGCGTGAAATAGAGACGTTTGTTTCGGAACCGTTTTTTGAAGCAGAGGCTTTATTTAAGGCGGCGAATGGTACGTATAAAGGGAAAGCCAAGTTAAAAGAGCCGAAACGGGAACTGATCGCTGATGCATTGAATAGTCGCGGTATCACGAAGCGAACGCCGGGGACTATCTCGGAATTGAAGACGACAGATAAACGCATGCCACCGCCACAGTTACACTCTCTTTCAACGCTCCAGGCAACTGCAAACCGTCGCTGGAAGGCAAGTCCTGCGACAGTCCTTAAAACAATGCAGACGCTGTATGAGAAGAAACTCGTGTCATATCCTCGTACGGACACGCGTCATATTACGCCGAGTGAATTTAATTACTTAGCGGCATCCGTTGAAAAATACCAAGAGCTCATTGGACAGCCATTCGAAATCGCTTCGAAGACGCCTAAAAAACGTTTCGTCGACAGTTCAAAAGTACAAGAACACTATGCTATTATCCCGACGAAAAAAGTTCCAACAGCCGCTGCGATAGCAAGGTTAGCACCGTTGGAACGTAATTTATATGAAGAAGTCGTACGGACTGCACTCGCGATGTTCCACCGCGATTATTTATATACAGAAACGAAAGTGACGACAGACGTCAACGGACTTCCCTTCTTTACGACTGGGAAAACGGAGCTGGACAAAGGTTGGAAAGAGCTGTTTTCCGCGCCTCCTAAAAAAGGAAAGGAAGCGGAAGAACCTGCCCTTCCACCTCTTGAGCAGAACGAAACGGTTCAAAGCGAAATCGGGATTAAAGAGGGGGCTACCCAGCCACCCAAACCGTATACAGAAGGTCAATTGATCGCGATGATGAAAACGTGCGGGAAGCTCGTTGAAGATCAGACCGAGACTGATATTCTAAAAGAAATTGAAGGACTTGGGACAGAAGCGACGCGAAGTAATATTATCGAGACGATTAAAAAACATGGCTATATTTCTGTCACGAAAAACATTGTGTCGATTACGGATAAAGGTCGCGTCCTCTGCCAAGCGATTGAGGGCAGTTTGCTCGCTAGCCCCTCAATGACTGCGAAATGGGAAACGTATTTGAAGAAAATCGGGAATGGCGAAGGCACGGGTCGGCATTTTTTAGGAAGCGTGTCGAAGTTCATCTATAAACTGCTTGAAGACGTTCCCGTACAGCTAGAACAACAAAAAATCGATATTGTGTTGCCACCATCCAAATCTTCTAGCCGAAAATCCTATACAGCAACTGAAGTCGCTCCCTGTCCGAAATGTGGGAATGGTATGATCGTCGCAAGAAAAGAGTTTTACGGCTGCAGCAACTATAAAAACGGCTGTAAGCAGACGTTCCCAGGGAAGTTCCTGAAAAAGAACCTCACCCAAGCTCAAGTAAAACTGCTGTGTACGAAAGGAAAAACGAACATCATTAAAGGATTTACTCATGCAAACGGCCAGAAGTTCGATGCCATGCTTGAATTGAAAGAAGGCAAGTTGAACTTAGTATTTGTATAACCAATAAAAACGGAAAGCCCTCTCACAAAGAAAGAGGCTTTCCGTTTTTCGTTCCACTCTTACAATACAGGTGATAGAAGACGCGAAATGCCTTCTTTGAATTTGATAAAAAGTGATCGCTCTGCATATCTTTCAGGTGTCAGTTCTGAACTGACCTCAATGTCTTTTAAGAATAGCCCATGCAGTTGTTTCGCCACTTTTTCATCGTAGACAATTGCACTCACTTCAAAGTTTAAGTGGAAACTACGGGAGTCGATGTTCATCGTCCCCACTGCCGCCACTTCCTCGTCAACGACGATAGTTTTCGCATGCAAAAAGCCATTTTCATAAAGTAAAATCTTCGCTCCGTAATCCAGCAAATCTCCTACATATGCCCAAGTTGCCCAATAGACAAATGGATGATCCGGTTTGCACGGAATCATGATCCTTACATCGACTCCAGACAACAGCGCAATTTTACACGCATCCATAAAACTCGTATCGGGAATGAAATATGGAGTTTGGATGAACACACTCTTTTTCGCTGACAGAATGAGTTTAATGTACATATTCTTCAAGTGCTCAGTCACGGAATCCGGCCCACTCGAAACGATTTGGATGGGGATTGTTCCCCCCTGCTTCTCTAGATGAAATGCATACTCATCCCATTCACCGGGTTTATTATCCCCAGCCCGATGCCAGTCTAGTATGAACTTCCCTTGAATGTGATGGACCGCCTTTCCTTGGATTCTGAGATGTGTATCCCGCCAGTATCCGAATTTTTTGTCCAGGCCGAGGTACTCATCTCCTACATTGAAGCCGCCAATATACGCAATGCGACCGTCGATAATGACTAGTTTCCGGTGATTCCTGTTGTTGACTCTGAAGTTTATTAATCTGAAAAATGATGGGAAGAACACTTCGACTTCGCCACCTGCTGCACGCAGTTCATCAAAAAATTTAGGTGCGGTTTTTTTAGATCCGACTTCATCGTAAAGTAGGCGAACCTTCACCCCTGCATTAGCTCGTTTCGTCAAGGCATCACGGAGTCTAGTGCCCAATGCGTCCGATTGGATGATGTAGTATTGAATATTAACTTCCTTCTCAGCTGCTTGGATATCCGCAATGAGGGAATCGAATTTCCGATGTCCATCGTCAAAGATCTGAATGTCATTATCCGAGGATAATAGCGCATCTGATGATATCAAGTTCATGTGGATTAGTTCCCCGTGTTTCTTGAGTAACGGAGACTGTTGAACGTTCTCTCTATAGACTGTCGATAGTTGATGATCCACTTCATTATCAATTTCTTTTCTCTCTTCATCCGTCAGCTTATAGAAGTTCTTTTGCTTCAAATTCCGTCCAAGGAATAGATAGATGAAAAATCCCGCTATAGGAATAAACACCATAACCAATATCCACGCCCACGTATTCCCAATATCGCGCCTTTCGAAAAACAATACTCCCACCAACAATAAAAGATTAATCACTATCGTAATGGATAAAATCAACGTAATTATATATCCTATCCCCATAATTACACCATCCTTCTCGCTTCAGTTTCAATTAAAACCACCCATTAATGTTCTTGAAAATCATCTTAACGTATAGGTTATTTATAGAAAGTAGTATTCACTATAACATGTACCCTTTAAAAAGGAATATGATCCAAATAATTAGTTTATCCTACGGGAAAATAAGATGGATTTTTGACTAGCAATCCCCAAACTTGCATTACTTAGTTAAACAATTATAATTAGTTTTACTTAACAACTAGGATGTGTACACATGAAACTTATACATGCGTTGGATGAATTCTATTATGAACAGATTCTGAAAAACCTTAGAGAAATGAACCATAATAAGGTGTATGGAAATTTGTCCTATAATAGTCTGCTGTATATGGAAGTGATCTTGTATAACGAAAACTGTACGGCTAGTTTTCTCGCAGACACACTTCACGTGGCCCGCTCCGCGGTGACGGTGAAAGTAAATGAACTGGTGGCAAAAGGGATTGTCACAAAGACACCAAGTGTTACCGATAAACGCGTCAATTACTTAAACGTCACCCCTAAAATCGTGGAGGACTACAAACGGATGGATCACTCATTTACTCAAGCGATTACTGAAATTGAAAATCGTTTTTCGTCATCAGAAATTTCCTCTTTTGTTGACATGCTAGGGATTATCCGAAAGCACCATCAATAGAAGTTAAGCTAACCACACAAAAGATGAAAGAGGTTTTTGAATGGAACAGAAACAATACGAATACTTAGCGGATAACCCGAATGTGAAAGTGCTTCCTATCATGTTAACGCTCATTATCGGGGCGTTTTTCGCTATTTTAAACGAAACACTCTTAAATATCGCCCTTGTCACCCTCATGGATGAGTTCTCGATTTCTTTATCAGCTGTTCAGTGGATGGCGACCGGATTCATGCTCGTAATGGCCATCGTCATTCCGATTTCTGCGCTACTGCTTCAATGGTTTACAACGAGGCAACTGTTTTTAGGAACGATGGCTGTATTTACACTTGGTACGATTATTTGCGCGAGTGCTCCGTCGTTCTCGATTTTACTAATGGGGCGCTTAATCCAGGCTGTTGGAACAGGCTTATTGATGCCAATTATTTTCAATGTCTTCCTACTGATTTACCCTCCTGAACGTCGCGGAAAAGTGATGGGAATGATTGGTCTCGTCATTATGTTTGCCCCCGCAATTGGTCCTACATTATCCGGGGTCATTGTGGAATATTTAGGATGGCGCTACTTGTTCATCTTGGTTATCCCGTTTGCATTGTTCTCGATCGCATTTGCGTCTAAGTATTTAGTGAATGTGTCCGAAGTGACGAAACCTAAAATCGATTTCATATCGCTATTATTCTCGACAATAGGTTTCGGATCCATTGTATATGGATTCAGTTCCGTAGGAGAGAGTAAGGATGGATTTGCTAGCCCAACTGTCTGGTTGTTCATCAGCATGGGAGTCATCGGCATTGCGCTATTTGTGTGGCGTCAGTTGAAGCTCGACGAGCCGATCATGAATATGCGCGTATTCCGCTATCCGATGTTCTCACATGCAGTCGTGATGTTTTTAATCATCATCATGGCGATGTTTGCCTCGGAGATCATTTTGCCGATCTATATGCAAGGTCCACTGGCTCTCACTGCAGCGACAGCTGGATTGGTTCTATTGCCAGGAAGTATTTTAAACGGGATCATGTCACCATTTATGGGCGCCTTATTTGATAAATTCGGACCTCGCGTGTTAATGATTCCTGCAACCCTTGTGTTAAGCGGTACGATGTTCATGATGAGTCAGTTGACCGTTGATACGCCTGTGTGGCAAGTCGTCGTCTACTATATCCTCATCATGCTATCTATCTCTGCCATCATGATGCCTGCTGAAACGAACGGACTGAACCAGTTGCCGAAACACCTCTATCCACACGGTACTGCAGTAATGTCCACGCTACAGCCAGTTGCTGGAGCAATCGGGGTATCGGTGTTCATCAGCATTATGAATGCACGACAGTTACACGTGTTACAGAAATCCTCAACGCCAACTGATCCTGCGGCGATAAATCTAGCGCTAGTATCTGGTGTAGAATTGGTATACTTCATAGCGTTTGCGATGTCGATAGTCGCGGTTGTTCTATCGTTTATTGTATATCGAGCAAAACCGAGTGAAGATGAGGAAAGTTCAATTATGTAACAAATACAAATCATGCTTAAACGAAGATTAAAGTTATCTAGCAGGTACCCAACTAGGGTGCCTGCTTTTTTGTTTGTAGCTACCACATGCATCTGGCAGCTAAGTCGACTACACTTACTTGTAGAAGGAGTGATGACTTATGAAGCAAAAACGATACCGGAACTTAGACCCAACTGCACGCCCTGCAAATTTTGGTGATTTGCTGCGGTGGCAAAAGGAACGTTTTAAGAAACAGAAGGATATGAGTTTCGTGGTTGGACAAGCTCCCCACAAGCAACAGGCATTGCTGCATGCGAATCAGGACAAGTTAACGATTACATGGATTGGACATTCGACTTTTCTCATACAGCTCGCTGGTTTGACAATTGTGACGGATCCCGTTTGGGCAAGTCGGATGGGATTCAGTAGAAGATTGGAAGAGCCAGGGCTGTCGTTGGATGAAATCCCGCCAGTCGATATTATTTTGCTCTCACATTCCCATTATGATCACATGGACGTTCCTTCATTGAAGAAACTGAAAGGAACTCCTGCCGTACTTGTTCCTGAAGGACTCGGACCTAAAGTACGCAAGCTGATGCAAGAAAATCGAGTCTATGAGCTATCTTGGTGGGGACAGGTGCGCATTGGTTCTGTCGAATTCCACTTTGTTCCGGCTCAGCATTGGACGAAACGTACGCTTACAGATACAAATACATCACATTGGGGTGGATGGATCATTCAACGGTATATGGAGCCTTCGACTGAAGCGTTGCATAAACCCGATTCGATTTACTTTGCTGGTGATAGCGGGTATTTCCAAGGATTCCGTGAGATTGGTGAGAAATTCCCCGATATTACGTATGCGCTCATGCCGATAGGTGCCTATGAGCCCGAGTGGTTTATGGGGACTCAACATATGACACCCGAAGAAGCAATCCAGGCGTTTGTGGATATCGGGGCTGAGATGTTCATTCCGATGCACTACGGAGCTTTTTATCTAGCTGATGATACGACAGAAGAAGCATTGGATCGCCTACTTATCGAATGGAGACACCGGGAACTGGAAGATTGTCATTTACAGTTATTGAAGCATGGCGAGACGCTCTCCTCTGGTTATTCAGAGAAAAATTGCAACTGATTTGGTGTTGTAATTTTTCGAATACACTGTATAGTTGATACATAGATTTCCAATATACTTACAGTGAACACAGGACGAGTCTACTAAAAAGGGGAAGCTGGGATGAATCGCACCTACTTTATACATGAATTTTTACTGACCGCTAAAAGCAAGCGGACGATTCCTTTTCTTCTGTTCATCGGGGTGTTACTTATCAGTTATTGCTTTCTCCTCGTCCCGAACCGAGAAACTAAGGAAACGTTCCACCCAGAAGAAATAAAAGAATATTTAACTGGGGTGGAAGTGGAACAAAACCAACGCATGAAGAGCGGAAATACTGGAATTATTTTAATGACGGGAGACCCGGTTTTTGCCAGAAACGATTATGACCACGGATTGTTCAGCGCACTACTCAACTCCTATGAAGACCGCAATTTTTTACGGTATCTCCACTTGCGCGCCTACTATCTTGAGTCGGATCCTTCCGTTTATCTGCAAGATGAAAATCTGTTCAAATACTCTCCTTACCCCGGCAAAGATCGGGAACACCTTTATCATCAGACGATGCTCCGCTATGAGGATTACTTGATGAATGATCGACGGATAACAGAAGCTCTGCTATTTGAAAAGACCGGTATTCAATCATTGCAAACCTTTCTACACACGTATGGATTTTATTTCTTCTTATTTTGTGCCGTTTACTTCAGCAGTGATATCTTGTCACGCGATCGAACTCATCGGACGGTGTTACAAGGTCTTCCTATGTCTTGGTATCGACAGTTAAATTTGAAAACACTAGCTGCATTTAGTTATACACTTCTCGTCTTAATCACTGTTCTTCTTACAGGCTTTTTTGTCTTATCCTCGCAATTCGGATTCGGGTATTTTAATTTGCATGTGCCCATTATGACCGCCCAAAATACATTTTCAATCGAAGAATACGGAGTAATCAGTATGGTGAAATTTATAGGCCTATCACTAGCTGCCCTCCCGCTGTTACTATTTCTTCTCATACGTATCAATGTCATTCTCAGTCTACTATTGAAGAACGAGTGGCTCGTCCTCTTGCTTGGCACATTCGTGATCTTTTCGGAACGTCTATACGATACAAGAACGACTCGCGACATCTTAGGTATCGACATCAGCTATTTTCCGCAAACCTATTTTGATTTCGGGAAAATTGTGACGGGTGAAAAAAACTTCTTATTAAACACTGAGACGATTACGTTAGCTAAAGGGATTATTGTACTACTAATTACAGCTGCAATCATCGAAGCAGTCCTATTTGTCCTCTCTCGTGTAGTCACCAAACGAAGGCTCTATCAGTCTCGATGAAATCATCTGATAAGGAATGAGCAAACTATGAGATGGAACTACCTCCTATTTGAAACAAAGATGTTGCTACACAATCGAAAGAATTGGCTACTCGGAATGGCAGTTATCCTGTTTTTCCCGATTTACTTTTTGCAGTACAGTCAAACTGATATCGAAACGCTGCAAGACCAGAAAAACGTAGAGGCAGAGCAATTCCACTCAATCTTCAAAGCCTTCCCTGAGGAGATGCGAGCGACGAAAGAGGGGCAGGAGATTTACGATAATCTTACTGAGCAAGCCTCTCTCATCAATATGCAACGATTCTACCTTTGGGATGAAGAAGAAAACGACTCATACATTGCGGATGGGCTCCGGCTTAATGAACTGCGGCTCGAATTACACGATGCTGGAAACAAAGGAATTCATCCAAACTACATTTTCTCAAAAGAAGAGATCCATAAAGAAGTGGCTTTGCTGAACTATTATAAGAAGCATAATGTCTCCATCGTTCCCAATCCGTTTGTAGCAAGCAATTACATACCTGCTGCGCTCGATACAATCAGCGGTTTACCATTCAGTCTCCTTGTCCTGCTGATCGGCAGCAGTATGCTATTGCATGATCAGCAGAATCGCTCCGTCATGAACGGACTGCCTGTTTCATTTTTGCAGAAAATTTTCAGTAAAGTGGGAATTCACCTAGGTCAAATTTTCGTTTTCCTCGCTGCAGGGATTGGAATTGGTAGTGTGTATGTAGCATTGAAAACTGGTTGGGGCAGCTTTACTTCACCAGTCCTTCTCTATTCAGGCGGTAATTTTTCTGCGGTGTCGACTGTTCACTATGTACTTTTGCAGCTTCTAGCATTTCTGCTCATCAGTTTTCTGTTATTAGTTGCTTCTATTTTAGTAAGCAGTCTAACCAAAAATATGTACGCAACGGTTTTATCCATCGTTTTCCTACTGCTGCTGCCCACCCTTCTTCTTTCAGCAGGAATCGATGCGAGCTGGCTACGTCCTCTTGCTATGATCGATATCGGTGCTGTTCTAAGCGGAGAGGCTGCGATGAGGTACGATAGCGCATCTACGGACTATCTGCGCGCACTCTCGTGGTTCGCTGGGTTATCACTCGTAATGATGGCCGTGCTATACATGAAGACAAAACTACAGTACACCCCACATCCATTAGCACCCGGTAAGCAGAACTAAAACAGGAGGGATGACCTTGCTAAAACTATCAGATCTATCAATTTCCTATCAGGATAAAATCGTACTGGATCACTTGAATTTCACCGCTGAAAAGGGAGAGATCATCGGAGTTGCAGCACCGAACGGAACAGGAAAGACGACACTATTCAATATTATCGCGAATTATACGAAACCTGATTCCGGACGGGTGCTTATTGACGGGAAATATACGTATCGGAATGAGAAGGAAGAGGTCCTGATCCATAAACTATTAACCACATTTCCTGAACAGAAGGATTTGTTTGATGAACTCTCTGGCACCGCTCACTTGAATCTGTATGCATCGATGTGGAACGGCTCGTCAAAACATGTCCCCGCCATTATCGACAAACTTCAGATGACCCATTATGTGAAGAAGAAAACAAAAACGTATTCACTCGGAATGCGTCAGCGGCTCTGCTTTGCGATGATGATGGCATCAGATACAACTGTAATGCTGATGGATGAGGTGATGAATGGGCTCGACGTTACGAACGTTGCACTGATTTCAGATTGTTTGTCGGAAATGAAAAGTAAAGGCAAACTAATTTTCGTCGCATCGCATTTATTGGAAAATCTCGACCTTTATGCAGATCGAGTTATCTTCTTAAAAGAAGGTAAAATCGTCCATGAACAGCGTTTCACAGAAGATCGCGACATCTATTTAAAGGTAGAGCTGAACCCAGTTGGTTATGATGAACTGAAGACGACGGTTGAACTTCCTGCTGCACACGTGTACATCGCAGAGCATTTACTCTGTATACCGCTGGACGGTCTAACCTTACCGGAACAAACGCGGTGGGTTGAGCAGATACTTGGTCAGTTTGGACATAATCTGACGGTAGGGCCACTCGGGACGGTGGAGTATTATGAAAAATATTATTCGTAATGGCGGCATGCTGGTATTTGTATGGCTGCTTTTGTCAGGTTGTCAGGCTAAACAAATTTCAACGTCTGAGCCAACAGTTCGATATGAGCAGAACTTCGAGCTGACAGGTGATGAAAAAGATGAATTGATCAATCCTGTGAATCCTGCAATCTTTACGACTGTGGATCGCAGCAATCCGGGAGCTGAGGCTGTATCAGTTCCAGTTGTCCCTAAGACAGGGGAAGAATTGAAACTAAAGACTGGGCGTTATATGATTACAGGCTACCCTACTGGTAATATTTCTATTTTCGATTCCAAAGGAGAGCAAATTTTGCGGGAGATTGTTGGGGATTATGCAGGTGCTACAAGCCTGACAGTGTCTGTGGAAGAATCTTATACAGTGCGAGCGGATGGAGGGTATGATTCTATCAATATTTTCACCGCGCCCACATCCCCGAATACTGACCTGACTGCTGGCGTATGGGAAGTAGGGACAGATATTAAGGCAGGAACCTATACGATTTCCTTGGACCAAGGCTACGGTTATTTACAAATTCTTGAGAAAGAAAAGGATTCCATTCTCTATGAGTTGATCGGCGGAACGATTGGTCGTACGGAAAGTACCGTGAAACTGAAAGAGGGTCAGTGGCTCCGTGTAACCGACACTTCGTTAATCACCTTCCGTCCCACAGATACTTAACAAAACAAATGGTCTGATTTGAATGAGTCATTGTATGTATAGAACCGTGGTTGCCTTTCACTTAGGCATTCACGGTTTTTGAATGTAGTTATTTAATGACGACTTATTATCTTATTTAAAAATAATATTGCTTATTTTCTGTCTATTTGATACGTTGGACAAACAGGATTATTGGAAGGTGATTCACTGTTTGGAATTCATTGGGGGATGAGTTTCAAAGAAATCCAACTAATTCGAACGAATCCGTAAAGGGGATGGGGAATTGACAATCGAGTTGAAAGAATCGGAGTTGCGCAGAGAACCTGATCTGCCACGCACGAATGATGGGAAGTTAGATTATGAACGAATTATTGAAACTCCTGAGTTTAAGCTTCTGGTCAAAAAGAAGAATCGCTTTTTGACACCCTATGTTATTGCATTTTTTGCGATTTATCTCTTGCTGCCTATTTTGACAGGATACACATCCATTTTAGAAACGCGGGCCATTGGCTGGATGACATGGACATGGGTGTATGCGTTCGGATTGTTTGTGATGGTATGGGTGTTTACTCAGATCTATGTAAAAAAAGCACGTGATTTCGATAAAGATGTTGAACAGATTATCAAAAAACACGTTAGAGACTAAGGGGGATTCCGTTTATGAGCTTCATTTCCATCGCAATCTTTTTTGCTGTAATTTTATTGACACTCTATATTACGTACTGGGCTGCGAAACAAACGCAGACTGCCAGTGATTTTTATACCGCAGGTGGTTCACTGACTGGCTGGCAAAACGGTATGGCCATTGCAGGCGACTATTTGTCTGCTGCTTCATTCCTTGGAATTGCCGGTGCGATTTCATTGAATGGATTTGATGGGTTTTACTACAGTGTCGGATTCCTCACAGCATACCTTGTTGTGTTGTTCTTAATTGCCGAGCCTCTTCGAAATCTCGGCAAATATACTATGGCCGATATGATCGGTTCACGGTTTGGCGCAAAGAAAGTACGAGGGGCTGCAGCGCTGAATACGATCACAATTGTACTCTTTTACATGCTCGCTCAACTCGTCGGTGCAGGCGCGCTGATCAAGTTATTGTTTGGAATTGACTATTGGATCTCTGTTATGATCGTAGGAATTATGATGCTCATTTACGTGCTGTTCGGCGGGATGACAGCTACTAGCTGGGTTCAGATCGTTAAAGCAATCTTACTCATGATTGGAACAATCGTGATTTCTTTCCTTGTGCTGATGAAATTCAACTTTAACTTTGTTGGTATGTTCGATGTTATGCGGACTGCGACCGACCACGGCGAGTCCTTCCTGCATTCAGGGGTTGTTTATAAAGATCCGATTGGTTTAATTTCCGTGTTGCTTGCTCTGGTGTTAGGAACTGCCGGGCTTCCTCACATTTTGATGCGCTTCTTTACGGTAAAAGATGCAAAGACTGCACGTTCGTCAGTTGTCTATGCAGTATGGATTATCGGGATTTTCTACGTATTGACGATTTTCCTCGGATTTGGTGCTGCGAAGTTCGTAGGGTCGAAGGCAATCATTGCAGAGAACGCAGCAGGTAACATGGCTGCACCGATGCTAGCAGGCGTACTAGGTGGCGATGCATTGGAGTCATTCGTCGCAGCGGTTGCGTTTGCAACGATTCTTGCTGTAGTCGCAGGGCTCGTGTTATCGGGTGCTTCTGCCATAGCCCATGACCTTTATGCTGAAATTATCATGAAAGGCAAAGTAACCGAGAAGCAGCAAGTGAAAGCGGCTCGTATCGCTGCAATCAGTGTTGGTATTGTCTCTATCTTACTGGCACTTGGTTCTGAAAAACTGAATGTAGCGTTCCTTGTGTCCCTTGCATTCTGTATTGCAGCATCCGCAAACGTACCTACGATCTTGTTAACAATCTACTGGCGCAAGTTCAATACGACAGGTGCAGTTGCATCCATGCTGACGGGGTTGATCACAGCACTCGTACTAGTTGCGGTCAGTCCTAACGTCATTAATCCAGTTCCAGGAGCTGCATTCTTCGTGGGAGATCCACTCTTCCCATTCGTGAATCCGGCAATCATCTCGATTCCAGCTGGATTCTTAGCAGCTATCATCGGGACATATGTTGGTGCAAAACGTCATGAAGAAGCTGAAGTTTCGTATGCAGAGGTCCGTTTCAAAGCGGAAACTGGTTATCGTGGGTTGTGAAGCAAGAGCGTATTTGAATTAATAGTTGAAGACCAGCGAGTTTGTCACTAACTAGTGGCAGATTCGCTGGTTTTTTAATATAAGGAATCGGGTAGCTCATGGGATGGAGCGCTTCGTCAATTTCAAGCAAGTGCTCATCTATTCGCACTGAAAAACCGCCCCTACAATTAGGAGCGGCTAGATTAAATCACTTATCGTTTCTCTGTACGTTCCACAAGAAACGTCATTAAAACGAATAGCGCAAATGCGAGCAACAGAATCGTTCCACCTACAATATAAAAGACAAGCGAAAACGTTTCATTAATATTAAAGGGTTGAATGAACTGGAGCCACATACCCGTAGTCAATCCAATTGATCCAATAATCGCTGTCCAACCGTGAACTGCCACGAGTTTTGTTGCACGGACGCGGCAAATTTTATAAAACACGCCCCATGAAAAGACGGATAACCAGCCCACGAGTAAAATGTGTGCGTGTATCGGTTTAAACGCATATGACCCTGAACCCGCCATATGTGAACCAAGCACAGTTCCGACCAAGCCAAATATCGCTGCAATTCGGATTAAACGTATACTCCATTTTTCCTGCATGTTGAATTCCTCCTGTATCGTTCTGATTATCTTAATCATACAATCTCAACATGAACGCAACATGTACAAGACATTACAATTTCGGTAAGGTCACGATGAAGACTGTCCCCTTCCCCTTTTCACTTGTTACGGTAATCGTCCCATTATGCAACTCTGTCACTTGCTGGACAATCGACAATCCCAGCCCCGTTCCTTCTGCTGCAATTGTACGCGAATCGTCTTCCCGATAAAACCGATTAAAAATGTGAGCAAGATTTTCTTCCGCTATGCCAATCCCTGAATCACCAATTTGTACAGTTATGGAGTGTTCTGTAGATACTAAAGAGACTTCGATTGTTCCATAATCCGGCGTATACTTCAGCGCATTGGACAATAAGTTCTCCCATACTTTTTCAAGGAACGCAGGATCTCCAGTTAGCTCTGAATCCTCAATCTCCATAGAAAGTGAGATTTGTTTTTCTTCAAGAAGCCAACGATATTTGCGGACTGTGTCTCTCAACTGCTCACTCACATCATACGTAACAGGCTTCAAGGGACTCATCATCTGATCGAGTGATGTTAATAATAACAATTGTTTTGTCAAAGAAGATAATCGATCCGTCTCAGCCTGAATGACCTTCGCATACCCCGCACGCTCTTCGTTAGGCAGGGTCTCATCCATCAGCAGCCCTGCATATCCTTTAATGTTTAATAGCGGTGATTGGAAGTCGTGAGATACATCACTTATGAACTTCTTGCGGATCAAGTCATTCTCTTTAAGACGCTTAGTCATTTTCTGAAAGCTTTCAGCCAACTGTCCAATTTCGTCTTGCTGATGAATTGGTAAGATGCCACTGAATTCTTCTTTCCCGACCTTTTTCGTTGCAAGCGTCAGCTGGGTGATTGGATGAATCAGCCGCTTCGCTACTATTAACATCGCAAGTAGGCTCGCTATGGCCATCACAATGACCATACCACCCAGTAAGTAATGGACTTCTGTAAAGAGCAACTTGATGTCTGGACGTAAAAACAGGGCATACTCTTTACCCCTATATGTGAATGGGACGCCGACTGTATTCGCGGTTTCATCCGAAAAGAAGCCCGTAACGAATGTTTCTGTGGGGAAGTTTTTCATGCCGTGATAGTCTCCGCCATTAAGGACGGACTTCACATCTTTTTCTTTTAAGTTATCCAGTCGGAATGATTGACCGTAACGTCGACCTTCTAAATCGTCACTTACAAGCAATAGTTTATATCCTGCTGACGCTTGCGTTTTCAAGTAAAGATCCAATTCTTCCGGCGTTGTTTCTTCAATATAGTTCGCAAGTTGACGAACGATATTCATATTTTTTTCATCATTCGAATCTTTTAAATTCCGATGATAATACGTGTTAACCGCCAGAAACGCTGTAAGTCCACTGAACACCATGATTCCTGCCGTATACAGCAGAAACTTTCCATAGAGTGATTTCATATCGCACTCGTGTCCAGCTTATAGCCGACCCCACGAACCGTCACGATACTCACTTGCTCTGGCAATCCTTCCAGCTTGTCCCTCAAACGCTTAATATGAACGTTCAGCGTCTGCTCGTCACCTTCGTAATCGAATCCCCACACCCGATCCAACAATACCTCCCGAGTAAATACCTGATTCGGGCGTGATGCAAGGACAGACAACAGCTCAAACTCCTTCAAAGGCAGGAGCAATACTTTTTTTCCAATAGACACTTCATACGTTTGACGATTAATAGACAACGGTCCGGCTTGGATAAAGACATCCACCGCTTTATCATAACGTCGTAGGATGGCACGAATTCGAAACAGCAATTCTTTCGGCTCAAATGGCTTCACAAGATAGTCATCCGATCCCGCTAGAAATCCCTTTTCCTTATCCTCTAGTTCCCCTTTTGCAGTAAGAAGGAGAACAGGAATATCCCAATCCGATCGCAGTTTCCTCGTGAGCGTATAACCGTCCATCTCCGGCATCATGACATCGACTACCGCAAGATCCGGTACCTCTTGTTCCATAAGTTCAAGTGCTTCCCTTCCGTTTTTCGCTTTCATCACTGTATAGCTGGCTGCGGATAATGTAATTCGTACCAGCTCTAAAATATTCGGGTCATCATCGACCACCAAAATCGTTAGCATCTATCCCACTTCCTTCTTTTTTGACTTACTCCATTCTGCATTCAACAGCCCAGAAATTAAGATGATGACGGCGGTCATGTAAAACCAAATCACGAGCATAATGATTCCAGCTAACTGACCATATAACCGTGTATAATCCACGGCTGTCACCCATCCACCAAACAAATAAGAAAACAGTTGCCACCCAATCGTCGAGAGTAACGCACCTGGAATGGCCTGCCGAAACAATACTTTCCCACTTGGAACAATTTTATAGAAGAGTAGGAAAAAGGCAAACAAAAACAACGTGCCTAGCCCCCATTTTATTTTTGGCCACAAAAATAGCCATCCTTGCCAATCATCGATTCGATCATAATAAGCAATTACTTGATGAAGAATATTTTCAATAAAAGGAAGTACTATCGAGAGTGGTACAACGAACATGAACAATAATGTAACGCCAAGATCACGAAATAACGATAACCAATATCCTCTTCTACGTATATACCCATTCGCTAAGTCAAGTGAACGCGCTAAAGATTGTACCGTGACAGACGATAACCAGAAAGCCCCTGCTAAACTGAAATATAGCCATTTGCCCTTACCATTTCGTAAGACTTCACGGACATTGTCTTCAATTAGTTGAAATGATTGCTCGGGAATGAACGGACGTAAAAATCGAAACAAAATTTCTTCATTAACAGGAAACAAATTCAGTAACGAGATGACGAAAATAAAAAATGGCAACATCGATAACAATAAGTAATAAGCAGTTTGAGCAGCCTGATCAAAGAATCGTTCTTTTACAAATCGTCGTAGCACACGCAATCCTGTATTCATTCACAGACTCCTTTTTCATATAGTATATGCCGGGACATTCCTTTTTCTATCATCATATACTACAAGTGGATAATAAAAAAGCGAGTCAAGGAATAAATTCCTTGACTCGCTTTCCAAATTGCCCGGCAACGTCCT
>NZ_JWIB01000014.1 GCF_000813425.1 Sporosarcina sp. ZBG7A | reverse complement strand
CCCGGTCGGGACCGCCATTTTCTTTAAAACAATATGGCTCAGTAGCTCAGTCGGTAGAGCAAAGGACTGAAAATCCTTGTGTCGGCGGTTCGATTCCGTCCTGAGCCATCTTATATGCCGGTGTAGCTCAACTGGTAGAGCAACTGACTTGTAATCAGTAGGTTGAGGGTTCAATTCCTTTCGCCGGCACCATGAAATTCCCTATGGTGGGGTAGCGAAGTGGCTAAACGCGGCGGACTGTAAATCCGCTCCCTCCGGGTTCGGCGGTTCGAATCCGTCCCCCACCACCATTTTTTACAGGGGCATAGTTTAACGGTAGAATAGAGGTCTCCAAAACCTTTGGTGTGGGTTCGATTCCTACTGCCCCTGCCATTTATCTTACTTGTCTCTTGACTTGAAACATCATTATTATTATGGCGGTTGTGGCGAAGTGGTTAACGCACCGGATTGTGATTCCGGCACTCGGGGGTTCAATTCCCCTCAGCCGCCCCTTTTTTATTTTTGGGGTATAGCCAAGCGGTAAGGCAACGGACTTTGACTCCGTCACTCGTTGGTTCGAATCCAGCTACCCCAGTTATTAGCGGAAGTAGTTCAGTGGTAGAATACGACCTTGCCAAGGTCGGGGTCGCGGGTTCGAATCCCGTCTTCCGCTCCACTTATTCTACGGCGGCATAGCCAAGCGGTAAGGCACGGGTCTGCAACACCCTTACCACCGGTTCGATTCCGGTTGCCGCCTCCATTAATTGGTTTCCGTTTTATTATTTTTATAGTTTGCCCGAGTGGTGGAATGGCAGACACGTCGCACTCAAAATGCGATGCCGTAAGGCGTGCCGGTTCAAGTCCGGCCTCGGGTATCTTAGAAAAGGACAACTTCGGTTGTTCTTTTTTTATTTTCATTAATTTTACTCTTCATGAAAAAAACCCGCTTTGAGGAGAGTCGGCGGGTTTCAATTATTGCATTTATAAAATTGGTGAATGCTGTTCAATAATTAGATCTCTCATGAGGTGTTAAGTCAGGCACCTCGATAGAAGGTTTGCCCTGATGTAGAATGCTTGCTGTTGCCTCGCCTCCATTGATGCTAGTAAACATGGTCCCACACGCATTTGCTAAGCTTTGTGCTTCTTCTACACCCATTTCAGGTCGAAGGAATAGTACATGAAGTATTTCTGTTGTCTCTTCCGTGATTGCACTTCGGACAGAATCAACATAGGGGCTGCCGAATGGACTGTATCCATCCTTCAGAATTAGAATGTTATGTAATGAATTGAATCTACCGTTTAATCCGTCGTATCCATCTTCTGCTTGTCCCGTGGTCACACGAATATCACCAAAAAGTGTTTCACGATTATACATACCAGAAGGAATTCCATATTGAAGACTGAACAAGGTATTCAAGTCGATTGCACTTGAATGGCTTTTCAGATAATCTTGTTTACTGACACGTCTATATAATGCTTCAACAGAAGGACGATAACGATTGGGATCTGCGCCTAGTGCTTTCCAAACCTTGCGCCATTCTCGGATTCCGTCGATCTCATTAAATGAGCGTTCCTCAAGTTCAAAGAAAAGTTGTTCCTGAAATAATTGAAGTCTTCCTTTTAGCATTTGAGGGGAATCTGATACGGTTGTCCTGTTATAATGGATGATGGCTACTTTGAATTCAGGAACTTCATCAAATATTGCAGGTTCTATATGAAATTTCATAAAATCACCCTGTTCCTATTTTTCTCAAGTTTATCATAAGGGAGGTGGCAGATGGTGAATATCGCTCAGTTGCAACAAGACTTAGTTGCCTATGCATCAGAGATTGGTATCGATAAAATCGGTTTTACAACAGCAGCTCCATTCTTGGAGTTGAAAAACCGATTGAAACGACAACAGGATCTTGGCTATCAATCAGGATTTGAAGAAAGTGATGTTGAAAAAAGGACAGAGCCTACTTTGCTATTAGATCGTGCAGAGAGTATCATTTCCATTGCGGTTGCCTATCCTTCCAAGATGACTGATGCACCGAAAGGGAAGAAGGGGGAGCGGCGTGGGATGTTTTGCCGAGCTTCGTGGGGAACTGATTATCATACAGTCTTACGTGAAAAGTTAGCGTTATTGGAAGTGTTCTTACATGAGCGTTCTTCTGAAGTGAAAACGCGTTCTATGGTCGATACGGGAGAACTCGCGGATCGGGCAGTTGCAGAACGTGCAGGTATCGGGTGGTCTGCGAAAAATTGTTCTATTATTACACCAGAGTTCGGTTCATATGTCTATTTAGGTGAGATGATTACGAATTTACCTTTTGAACCTGATGTGCCGATGGAGGATCAATGTGGAGATTGTACATTGTGTCTGGATGCATGTCCGACAGGAGCCTTAATACAAGGTGGACAATTGAATGCGCAGCGTTGTATTGCTTTCTTGACGCAAACGAAGCAGCCAATTCCTGAAGAATTTCGTAAAGAGGTGGGGAATCGCATCTATGGGTGTGATACTTGTCAAACTGTATGCCCAAAAAATAAGCGGAAATATAATTTAGAGCAAGAATCATTCGTACCTGAGGCAGAGCTCGTAAAGCCTCTTCTCCAACCGATTTTAAAGTTATCAAATCGGCAATTTAAAGGAACTTTTGGTCATATGTCAGGTTCTTGGAGAGGAAAAAATCCTATCCAGCGAAATGCGATCTTAGCTTTAGCACATTTTAAAGAAGAAGCAGCAATCCCAGATTTTGTGAATTTGCTAAAAACAGATCCACGTCCTATGATCCGCAATACGTGCGCATGGGCTATAGGGGAAATAGGAACTGAAAGTGGACGACTAGCACTTGAACAAGTATTAGAGACAGAAACTGAAACAGATGATACTGTACTTGAGGAAATTAAAAAAGCAGTCATGAAGATGACTGTAACTGAATAGAAGGAAGTGGAATTATGCCAATACACGTAGCGCTATTTGAACCGCTTATTCCGGCCAACACTGGCAATATTGCACGAACTTGTGCAGGCACTGGAGCAAAATTACATTTAATTGAACCCCTCGGCTTTTCAACGGATGATAAAATGTTGAAACGAGCAGGACTAGATTATTGGGAACATGTTGATATTACGTATCACGGTGGCATCAATCAATTGTTCGAGAAATATCCTGAAGGAATTTTCTATTTTATCACCAAGTTTGGGACAAAGACTTTCTCCGATTTCGACTTTTCAAATGTCGATCAAGATATCTTCTTTGTCTTTGGAAAAGAAACTACTGGATTGCCGACTGAGGTTACCGAAGCCCATTCAGATACGTGTCTTCGAATTCCTATGAATGAACATATACGATCATTGAACCTATCCAACACTGCGGCGATACTCGTATATGAAGCGTTGCGTCAACAAGGTTACCCAGGCTTACACTAAAAAAAAGGATGCAGCTCTAATTAGAGCTGCATCCTTTTTAATGTGTTATTTTTTCACTTTGCCTGGCTTGTCAGCATAACCGCCTGTGAAGATTGCGGATAGGAATGCGAAGCAGACACCCATGATTAGAATTAGTCTCATCAGATACCCTCCTGTTGAATCAGTTGTTCTAACATCATTATACCGGAACCGCAACAAAAAGGAAATGACTCACTTTAAAATATATGACAAGTGTCTGACAAATTCTATTGCGTATTCGTGTTCAGTACTCCTGACGAATGATATGATTAAAATAAGAAATACGCGAAAATAAAGGAGTGGTACTACTATGGCAGCTACCTATTCAGAAACGAAACAACTTGCGAACGGAGTACATATGCCTCGTTTTGGACTAGGTGTTTATAAAATGACGGATTCCATGCAAACAGTTGAAGCAATCACTTATGCATTGGAGCATGGATATCGTGCGGTTGATACAGCAGCGATTTACGAAAATGAGACAGAAACAGGAGAGGCGATCCGTGCTTCAGGGATTTCCCGCAATGAGCTTTTCATCACATCTAAAGTATGGAATTCCGATCAAGGGTACGATCAAACCCTAAGGGCGTTTGAAACATCCTTAAAAAAATTAAAGCTCGACTATTTGGACTTATACTTGACGCATTGGCCGGTCAGCGGAACGTTCGTAGATACGTACCGTGCCATTGAACGATTGTATGAAGAAAAGCTGATTCGAGTACCAGGTGTCTCCAATCACCATATCCACCATCTCGAAAAACTGTCAGTCACGGCGAACATTGCGCCAATGGTTAACCAGGTTGAGTTACATCCTTTGCTAACTCAAGTCCCTTTGCGTAATTACTGTGCTCAACAGGATATTGCAGTAACGTCTTGGTCTCCACTTGCGCGTGGACAGCTTTTGGACAACGCTGTTTTAGGTGAAATCGGGAAAACACATCATAAGACGGCGACACAAGTAATCATTCGCTGGCATCTACAGAAAGATTTAATCGTCATTCCAAAATCCGTTACTCCAGAACGAATTTTGGAAAACAGTCAAATCGGTGACTTTGTCTTAACAGCCGAAGAGATGAAAATGATTGATGAACTGAACCGTGATGAAAGAACAGGTACAGACCCCGATACAATCGGATAAATGAAAAAGCGGCATGGGATACTATTCCCATGCCGCTTTTAGCTATTCATTAAACAGTAATCACAATTTTTTCACCCGTAAATGGATGAACAAAAGAAGTTTCTACAGCGGTTAAACGATACGTACCGTCTGGAAGAGCTGCTGCTTCATACAAGTTATCTCCAACTACTGGATGACCTAAGTGAGCCATATGAACACGGATTTGGTGTGTCCGTCCTGTGTCGAGGGTCGCTTCGATCATAGTTGTTTGTTCTTTACGCTCAATCACTTTGAAGTGAGTTACCGCAGATTGACCTGACATTGAAATTCGGCGACGTGTTGGGTGATGTCGATCACGACCAATCGGCATATTGACACTGCCTTTCAACCGTTTCAATCGACCTTCCACTTCAGCATGGTAGAGACGGGTAATCTCGTTGGAAGCAATCATTCTGTCAAACATAGCTTTGGCCATTGGATGTTTTGCGACGATGACAACACCAGACGTACCTTTATCAAGACGTTGAATATGCTCTGCGTACGTACCGCCTGTCGCTTGTACATGGGCGATTACTGCATTCATCATCGTTGCTTCACGGCTAGTCCCGTCAGGATGAACGGCAATGCCATCAGGTTTGAAAACAGCCATGAAGTGATCATCTTCTGTAAGAACTTTCACTCCTGGTACATCTAATGGTGCGTATTCAGAGTGTGCTTCGGGTAACTGAAACGTTAACTCAGTTCCTGCTACTAGTGGAGTGCGCCATACGACAGGAACTCCCTCTGAATCCGTCACGGCATTTGCCATCCGTAATTCGTGAATGTTTTTCTTTCCTGCTTGCCAGTCATCCCGCAATAATTGTTCAAGTGTACCATCAGAGTCTTTCGCTGTGTACGTAAATGATGTCATTAATATGTCCTCTTTTCTGTTGCTCACTTTCCGTAATACTCATTAAAGAATGCGTGGATATTTTCTTCTGGTTGCAATCCAACAAGTCGGCCGACTTCTTTGCCATTCTCATATTGGACAAGTGCTGGCCATGCTTCAATACCATATTTCTCTTTTACTTCTTCACCAAACTCAAGCATATTGTACTGATTGATTTTCACGCCTTCTTCTTTTGCAATGGGCATGAGAATAGGGGTCATCTCCATGCAGTAGTGACATTCTGGATGGAAGTAGTACACCGTAGTAGGTTCACCAGATTCAATTTTCTTAAACGTTGCATCTGGCAGTGTAATGCTGTCGTAGTTTTCATTGCCGATCAAGTCAATCGTGGACTTCTCTAAATCGTCTGTACCATAGGGATTGTCAGCTAACTTCGATTTATTTGAAGCCGTTGTAAGTACGATGATCGCAACAAAAAACACAACGATAATCCCACCAATGATCAATAATTTCTTCATAGATTATTTCGTCTCCTTCAACTGTTTTAGCATCATAACACTTGCAATGAATATCAAAGCAAATGCAACGAATGCCATGAATGGGATGGTGATAAAACCTAAATAATTCACGTATTGTGCTGTGCAAGGAACATCTCCACACGTTCCTGCATGTTCATGGAAGAAGCTAAGCTTTTGTGTTGCATAATGATAAGCCGACAAGCAAGCGCCGATGATGCTAAATGTCGCTGTTGTCAACGCAATACGTCCATTCTTCTGGATAAGTGCAATACCCGCAATTAGAACAATCGGATACATCAAGATACGCTGGTACCAGCAGTATAGACATGGGGTGAAACCTTTAACTTCTGAATAGTATAAGGAACCCAATGTTGCGACTAACGCAACGGTCCAGATCAGGAGTAACAAATTTTCCAAACGCTTGTTCATTTCGTGTGCTCCTCTCAGCGATTTCAACTCCTTATTATAGAGGGAAATCAACTTTTTTGCTAACGTTGGGCATAATCTTCGAAAAATAGGGTATTCAAGGTAGAGAGGTGATTTGTGTTGAGCGAAGAATTTGATTTATCATCATTTGAAATAAGCATGGTAGTTCGACAAATGGAAATGTCGGACATACCTGAAATATTAGCGATGCAGGAAGCTTGTTTCCCTGGAATGGATCCCTGGGAAACGGAACATTTGAAGAGTCACATGACTGTATTTCCAGAGGGGCAATTTGTTGCTGAGCTGGATGGACAGATTATTGGTTCATGCTCAAGCTTAATTGTGAATTTTGCAGAATATGATGATCGCCATACATGGGACGACATTTCTGATAATGGCTACATAACGAACCATAATCCTGAAGGGTACAATTTGTATGGGATTGAAGTGATGGTTCATCCGGAATTTAGACGCATGAAGGTCGGTGAACGACTTTATGAGGCACGAAAAGAACTTGCTCGTGAACTGAATTTGAAGTCCATCATTATCGGTGGGCGCATTCCGAACTACCATAAGCACTCAGATGAGATGTCGCCGAGAGAATACGTTAACTCGGTTGCAAAACATCGCATCTATGACCCCGTTCTAACGTTCCAGCTGATGAATGACTTCACACTGATGCGTATCAATCCAAACTACTTGCCTGATGATAAGGCGTCCAAGCGTTATGCAACCCTGATGGAATGGAATAATATCGATTACAAAGCACTTTCAAAACGTCATTATAAAACGAGTTATCCCGTGCGTATTTGTGTCGTTCAATATTTGATGCGTAAAATTTCTTGCTTTGACGAACTAGCATCGCAAGTGGAATACTTTGTGAATATCGCTGCAGATGCAAACTCGGATTTTGTAGTGTTTCCAGAGATTTTCACAACTCAACTCATGTCCTTCCTAGATGAGCGTTCTGCAAGTCAGTCTGTACGTAAAATCTCAGAGTATACGGAAGAATATATCGAACTATTTAACAGCTTGGCGGTTCGTTATAACGTCAATATTATTGGCGGGTCTCACTTCGTTGAAGAAGAGAATGAGGAGATTTACAATATCTCTTACCTCTTTAGACGGGATGGTTCGATCGATAAACAATACAAGATCCATATCACACCGAACGAAAAGAAATATTGGGGAATCAGTGCGGGAGATTCCGTCCGTGTCTTTGACACAGACTGTGGAAAGATTGCCATTCAAGTTTGCTATGATATTGAATTTCCCGAGCTTGCTCGAATCGCTACTGAAAAAGGGGCGAATATCATTTTCACGCCGTTCTGTACAGAAGATCGGCAAGGTTATTTGAGAGTCCGTTACTGTGCGCAGGCTCGTGCTGTCGAAAATCAAATTTATACGGTCATTTCTGGTACGGTTGGAAACTTGCCGCAGGCGGTTAACATGGATATTCAATATGCACAATCTGCAATCTTTGCCCCTTCGGACTTTGAATTTGCCAGGGATGGGATTGTAGGAGAAGCGAATGCAAACTTAGAAACAGTGCTTATTGGAGATGTGGACTTAGAAGTGTTGAAGCGACAGCGTCAAGACGGAACGGTGAAGCAGTTGAAGGATCGCCGTCGAGATATCTACAATGTAGAGTACTTCCAAAAAAATGCAGAGCAATAAAAAAAGAGACGATTCCGAAAAGGAGTCGTCTCTTTTTATTACACCATTTCTTCTTCTAAGTCTGCTTCCTCATCTTCGAGCTTCTCTGCTTCAAGATAGAGAATGTGGTGACCTTCCACGTCTTTGACGGAAAATTCATAGCCTTGTTCTATAATTTTTTCTCCGGGAATGGCTTCAAAGCGTTGAGACATGAACCATCCACCAATGGTATCGATATCCTCTTCATCGAGGTCGATGCCAAGTGTATCATTGACGTTGTCCAAAAGCATTTTTGCGTCGAGGATGAAATGGCCTTCACCAACTACCTGAACATCTGGTAATTCGTCTTGGTCAAATTCATCTTGTATTTCACCAACGATTTCTTCAAGGATATCTTCAATGGTAACCAATCCGGAGGTTCCACCGTATTCATCCATAAGAATCGCCATATGAATGCGTTCTCGTTGGATTTTTAACAGCAAGTCTCCAATTGCCATCGTTTCAATGACACGAATAATCGGCTGCATGTACGCAGTGACCGGTAACTCTCCGTTTTTAGGGTTCTTAATATATGCTGTGAGCAAATGCTTCATATTAACGAGACCAATAACATGATCCTTGTCACCATCGGTAACAGGGTATCGAGTGAATTGCTCGATGCCAGGCATGTTGAAGATTTCAGCAGCGGTCATTTCTTTTTCAATGGTCATCATTTCCGTTCGAGGAACCATAATTTCTTTTGCAATCCGATCATCGAATTCAAATATTTTGTTCACATATTTGTATTCGGATTGATTGATTTCCCCGCTTTTCAAACTGTCGGACAAAATCATTCGCAATTCTTCTTCTGTATGGGCTACATCTGCTTCATGGATTGGTCGAAAGCCAAATAATCGAGTCACTAATCTTGCTGAACCATTTAAGATCTTAATGAACGGATACATCGTGCGATAAAAGATGATGAGTGGTTTTGCAAGTGCAAGTGTTAACGTTTCTGCTTTCTGAATCGCTACCGTTTTTGGAGCAAGCTCACCAATGACAACATGAAGGAATGTCACGACAATAAGCGCGATAGAAAAAGAAAGGAAGACTGTCATGCTAGTTGATAACTGCAAATAAGTAAACAGAGGCTCAAGCATTAACGCAACGGTCGGTTCTCCAAGCATACCGAGTCCGAGTGCGGTAATCGTAATTCCGAGCTGACAGGCAGACAAGTATTCATCGAGGTTATCTACAACTCGTTTAGCATTTACAGCTTTTTTGTTGCCTGCTAAAGCTAGCTGATCGATTCGTGTCATTCTGACTTTCACTATTGCAAACTCAGCTGCAACAAAAAATGCAGTGAGGGCGATCAAGGCAGCAAATGCTGCCAAGCGTATGGGAATATCCAAATGGGTGCTTTGTTTCATGCCAGTGAAGGGGGAAACAAAGCGTACACCTCCTGTGGTTTAAAATTAGGTAGTTGAACTAATCATAAATGGTTAAAGCGAGAAATACAATGATTTTTCCTCTGGAATCTCCTGTAAGAACCTATGAAATTTTCAAAAGATTTCATAAAAAGTATTGACAATGTTCAAAAGAGCGTGATAATCTAATATTATTCGAAACTCGAAAGGAAAAGGAGGGCTTGACATGAACAAACGTGTAGCGCACAAAATCACTCAACTTCAAGCTTGGCCCTTCGCACCGCGATTATAGTAGATTGAATCTAAAATCGTTAGGTTACAGGGCACCGTTCCCTATTCAGACATACGTCTCTGAATGGAGAACGTGTGTCTTTTTATGTTCACTAAAATAAGGTGTTATCACGCAAAGCGTGTTGCATATACAACTAATACGAAAGGGGAGCTATAGATGTGATGAACGAAACGTTCCAACCTATAAAATTGCTTAAAAAGGAGACACCAGAAGGCGGATAGCTGAAGTTGCTCCAAGAAAGGTCGTAGATATAGTATGTTTTCGGTTTTAGGGAAATTAAGTTGGTTTTTTAAGGAGAATAAGAAGCGCTATACCATTGCTCTCCTATTATTAATTATGTCAAGTATCTTGGGAATTATCCCCCCATGGATTATAGGTAAGGCAATCGACGGAATCCACTTGAATACGATGAATGCTCAATTGCTTTGGACATATATCGGCATCATGTTACTCATTATTGTAATTGGATATATTGGGGATTACGTTTGGCAATACCAATTGTTTGGTGGCGCCAATGTCATTGAACGGAAATTACGTGGCAATTTAATGCGCCATTTTCTAAAGATGACCCCGTCATTTTATCAACGTAACAAAACAGGGGATTTAATGGCCCGATCAACAAATGATCTTCAAGCCATCTCTGAAACGGCTGGATTTGGAATTATGACGCTGATTGACTCCACGGTATACTTGTTCACCCTAATTGTCATGATGGGGTTCCTCGTGTCGTGGAAACTAACACTTGCAGCAATTTTACCATTACCCATTTTAGCTTATTTAATGCAAGTGCTTGGAAAACGAATACATCTCAAATTCGTAACCGCACAAAAGGCATTCGGTGATCTGAATGATGACGTGCTAGAAGCTGTGGCGGGTGTCCGGGTCGTGCGTGCATATGTTCAGGAACGCGCTGAAGAAAAGCGCTTTGAAGATGCGACAGAAGACGTTTACCAAAAGAATATGGAAGTTGAACGGATCGACGCACTGTTCACCCCCATATCAAAAATAATGACATCGTTATCGTATATGATTGGTCTCGGTTATGGAGCCTATTTGGTTTCCGTGGGAGAGATGTCATTAGGTGGATTGGTTACGTTCAACGTCTATCTCGGAATGATTGTGTGGCCAATGTTTGCCATTGGTGAACTCATCAATGTCATGCAACGCGGAAATGCATCACTCGATCGCGTTCAAGAAACATTGGATGCAATTGAAGATGTCAGAGATCCATCGATGCCTGTGCAGATGAACCGTCCTGGAGTGATCGGTTTTGAAGACGTCAGTTTTGCATATCCAACGTCTGAACGTAAAAACTTGGATCAGATCCGTGTGAAACTATCAGGTGGCCAAACATTAGGTATCGTTGGAAAAACGGGCAGCGGAAAGACGACATTTGTCAAACAGTTGCTGCGCGAATATCCTGCAGGTGAAGGCTTGCTCTCATTTGACGGGAACCGTTTGGATGATATGACGAAGGAGCAAGTCCGTAACTGGATTGGTTATGTGCCTCAGGATCATGTGTTATTTTCACGTTCGGTTCGCGACAATATTTTATTTGGTAAACCGGATGCAGACGATCGTGATATTGCAGAAGCGATTCGACTTGCCCACTTTGAAAAGGACTTGGAACTATTGCCGGAAGGGTTACAAACCCTTGTCGGTGAAAAAGGAGTCGCCCTTTCAGGTGGACAAAAACAGCGAATTTCTATCGCTCGTGCTATTGTGAAAAATCCAGAGATTCTGGTCTTGGATGATTCACTATCTGCGGTAGATGCAAAAACGGAAACAAGAATCATTGAGAACATCCAAAACGAGCGTAGTGGGAAAACGACAATTATCACAACGCACCGATTATCAGCAATTCAGCATGCGGATTGGATTATTGTCCTTGAGGATGGCCGTGTGATTGAAGAAGGAAATCACGAAGACTTGCTCTCGATGAACGGCTGGTATAAAGAACAATATGATCGCCAGCAGATCGGAGGGGGAGAATAATGACGACAGGTAAACGATTAGTAAACTATGCGCTACAATTCAAAGGGTATTTCGTTGGCGGCATGGCACTCCTCGCGATAGCGGTTGGGGCAGATTTGCTTGGCCCGATCATTGCAAAACAAATTATAGATAATCATATAGCAGGTGCAGCAACAGGTGGCATTGATTTTGAACCGATTGCTAAACTTCTCGCAATCTTTTTCGGCCTAGCAGTTGTCACGGCAATCTTCCGTTATGGACAGTATTTGCTTTTGCAGGCGACAGCGAACCGGATTGTCCAGAAAATGAGAAATGAACTATATCAACATATTCAAACGTTGCCGATCAGTTATTTTGATAACTTGCCTGCAGGTAAAGTTGTGGCGCGTGTGACGAATGATACCGAAGCCATACGACATTTGTACGTAACCGTCGTATCTCAATTTGCGATTAGCGGCATGTACATCATTGGAATCTATATAGCATTATTCAGTTTGGATCCGAAAATGGGAGCGATTTTGCTTTTTGTCTTACCACTACTCTACATCTGGATGATTCTTTATCGAAAATTTGCTTCCAAAGTCAATCACGTCATCCGGGCAAAAGTCAGCGACATGAATGGGATGATCAATGAATCTATTAACGGGATGACGATCATTCAGGCATTCGGACGCGAGAAACAGATGGAAGACGAATTTGAAGAACTGAATACGACGCATTATGACTACCAGACGAAGTTACTGAAAGTGGAAGCGGCAACGTCCCATAACTTGGTCAATGCGATACGATCGATTACATTCGTTATTTTCATTTGGTATTTCGCAGGAGCTTCAATTACAACAGAAAGCGTTGTATCCGTAGGTTTACTGTATGCGTTTGTTGACTACATTACACGTCTGTTTAACCCTGTAACAGGTATTGTTAATCAGTTCGCGAGACTCGAACATTCTTTAGTTGCTGCAGAGCGGGTGTTCCAGCTACTAGATCGATCTGGAGAATCTGTGAGTGATGAACGAATGGAGCGCTACGAGGGAAATGTGACGTTTGAGGATGTATGGTTTGCCTACAAAGAAGAGGAATATGTTTTAAAGGACATTAAGTTCGAAGCGAAACGTGGGGAAACGGTGGCACTCGTTGGTCATACGGGTTCAGGGAAAAGTTCAATCATGAACTTGTTATTCCGTTTCTATGATCCGGTTAAAGGAAAGATTTTAATCGATGGTCACGACATTACTTCCTTACCACGCCAGACGATCCGCAATCATATGGGCATCGTACTACAAGATCCTTATTTGTTCACTGGAACTGTTGAATCCAACATCAGTCTTGGCGATGAACGAATCTCCAGGGAAAAAGTTCGTGAATCGTTGGAAGCAGTTGGTGGAGAACGAGTTCTTGAGCATTTGCCTAAAGGGATTGAAGAACCTGTTGTTGAAAAAGGAAGCACTCTCTCTAGTGGACAACGACAGCTCATTTCTTTTGCGCGGGCACTCGCGTTCGACCCTGCGATTTTAATATTGGATGAAGCAACCTCCAATATTGATACAGAGACGGAGGAAATTATTCAGCATGCGATGGACGTATTGAAAAAGGGACGTACGACGTTCATCATTGCTCACAGACTTTCAACGATTAAAAACGCAGACAAGATTCTAGTGTTAGATCGCGGTGAAATCGTTGAAAGCGGAACGCATGACGAATTAGTCCAGCTCGACGGTCAATATGCACAAATGTATAAGTTGCAATCAGGGATTTCTGTTTAATATTGAAAAAGTCGAAGCCAATGAGCTTCGGCTTTTTTTTATGAGCTTTTTGGGGAGTATACGAGGAAGAGGAATCAGCATTTTTAATCAAGGAATCGGAAATTTAGAGAAATGTACTCTAGCATAACCTCTTGCCTATATGTTTCATAATTCGAAAAAGGATTGCGTACCTACCCGAAAAACCATATATTTAGAGTATCGAAAATTCCGGATAAGAAAGTAGGGGTTCCCTTGAACCTGATTCATGATTGGAAAAAAACGATCTTATCGTATAATCGAAACGTGAAATTCTTCTTGCTCGCAAATATCTTCATTCAAATCGGACTTGGCGCCTTTATGGTTATGTACAATTTGTATATTCGTGAACTTGGTATGCCTGAAACCGTAAATGGAAAAGTGATTTCCATGACAGCACTGGCTACAGCTGTCATGCTCGTTCCTGCTGGATTTTTAAGCGATAAATTTGGTCGCAAGTGGATGATTACAGGGGGAGCGGTCATTACGGTCGCCACTTTGTTTTGGAGAAGTGCAACCGTAATGGAAGAACCCATTATATTCGTATCCTCACTCACAGGAGTTTTTATGGCGTTTGTACAAGTATCGGGTATTCCATTCCTCGCTGAAAACTCAGCTCCATCTGAAAGGGTCAAACTATTCAGCATCCAGTTTGCGCTGATCACTGTTTCTCAGGTAATCGGAAGTCTTGCAGGGGGATTGCTAGCAGATGGGTTGCAACTGTTCTTCAATATGGGAGCAGTGGATGCAATTCGATGGTCGTTATATGTTGGCGCAGGGGTATTTGCGTTAGGGCTTCCACCCTTGTTCGCCTTGAAAGACAAACCGCCCATTCCAGTACAAGTACGTGAAACAACTCAGAAGGAAATTAAAGCAACTCCCGAGGAAATGAGGGATACAAGTTTCAAAAAGAACTTCATCCTCATTCTTCACTTTTCGTTCGCAGGATTGCTGATTGGAATCGGTTCGGGTCTTGTGGTTCCTTACTTAAACTTATACTTTGCCAATCGTTTCAGTGCTTCCAACTCGTATATCGGACTGATACTATCTCTTGGATCTGCTATGACTGCAGTGGCGGTGCTTATTGGTCCCATACTTGTAAAAAAAGTTGGTAAAGTGAAGGCACTTATTCTATTTCAGTTGCTTTCAATCCCATTCTTACTACTCACAGGATTTACAAATTCACTAATGTTAGCGTCTCTCGGGTTTTTACTCCGCCAAGCGCTTATGAATGCAGGGAATCCGATACAAAGTGCTGTTGCGATGGAACTCGTTTCAGATAAGTATAGGGGACTCGCGAACTCGATGAACCAAACCGTATTCCAATTAGGTTGGGCGTCGATGGCCCCAATTGCAACTGGCCTCGTCGTAGCACGTGGTTTTTATTGGGGCTATGCAATCGCATTTAGTATCACAGCAGCGCTCTATGTAATTTCTTCGATTTATTACTATGTAGTGATTGGCAAACAAAAATTATCTGAAGACTAATTGAGGGGCACATTGTTCAGTATTCGTTAGCTAAAAGATTAACCGTTGCTTGTAGTGGAAGGCTCGACTCCTGCGGGAATAGCATGAGCCTTGAGACCCCGCAGGAAGCAAAGCGAACGAGGAGGCTCAAGCCATGCCCGCCGGAAAGCGAGTCCTGGAACGAAAAGAAATGGTTGAATGGAGTTCCTATGTTAATTCTTCTACATTAATATTATAAAAACTCTTGATTCAATGTAAGAAAGCGTCCGCCTGAAACGAAAATCAACTCCGTTATATGGCTGATTTAAAGAGAAAAAGGCTAGTCCAAGAGGAAAATAACCCCTTTTAGACTAGCCCTTTACTTTTTGTCATTATTGATCCGACAGCTACATCCGCTTAGGCTGCGTTTCTTTCCAAGCGTTTTGTTCATCGGTCATACGATCTTTGTCTTCAAAAACATTTTCTGTTTTTTGATTTTCAACATACAATTGTTGTTTTTCTTTTGCCAATTGTTCAGGAGTCTTTTCTTCCATGCACATTCCCTCCAAAATTAATTAATACAGATAGTCTGTGCATAAACGAGCTCCTTATTCATACACGTGAAAGGTCATGAGCTCGTGTACCATTTTTTTTACGGATTCTTCATCATTAGGTGTGGATTTTGTCCACTTAATGGTTCCATCAGGCATATAATCTCCTGTAAATCGCTCAGAACCTTGCTGGAATGAAAACGTCCAACCGGGCAGTTGTCCACCTTCAAACATGGGCTGTACTCGAAAATGCTGTAACATATCATTTACCCCTTTCATGATTCAATTCACCTCTGCATATAGTTAAAGTAAACTATTTAGGAGGGCGAGACGTGTTTGTCTCAAAACTAAAGCAAGCCATTCATGATGAATACAAAGCCTACTTTTTTTACAAGTCTCTGCATGACCAGTTAAAAGAACCGATGTGGAAAGATTTTGTCCGCCATGCATATGAAGACGAGAAAAGTCATTACGAAATGTTTCAACAGCTCCATTATATGCTGACTGGATCGTTTGTGCCTAATCCGAAACGTCCTGTTCCTTGCTATGATGCCAAACAATGTGTGCAGAAAGCGCTTGTCGATGAATTGGAGGACATTGAAACGTATAAGGAAATGTTGTTGACCATTCCGATTGAAGAGGCATATAATCCTCTGTTCATTGCACTTCATGATGAAATGGAGCATGCAATCCGAATGTCCACTATTTACAATGCACTGCCTTGAACTGACAAAAACCACCCTTCGTAAAAATGCGGAAGGTGGTTTTTGTATGTATATGATGCTAAATGAATTCCTGAGGCCAATCAGAAATGCAAAGTTTGAGAGACAGCGCACTGTCAAAATGTCATTCGACAGAGTATCGATGGAAAGAGAAGGTTCATTACTAAAAGCCCTGTCGGAATTTCAGATTCCATGATAAAAGTTATGTCGATAGGACAACTATAGCACTAAAAATGATAT
Organism: Sporosarcina sp. ZBG7A; assembly: GCF_000813425.1. GTDB lineage: Bacteria > Bacillota > Bacilli > Bacillales_A > Planococcaceae > Sporosarcina. Next base: position 55,777 of record NZ_JWIB01000014.1, on the reverse strand, counting down.
GTGTAAATATGTTGCCTTGTAGTAATTAATGGGAAAATTATAATTGTTTTTTGACCTTCAAAGAGTGGCTTTACTAAGCCATTCTTTGAAGTAAGACGTGGCTTCCAGCATTCTAGGACCGTACCAAAACATCTCCCCGTCTATAGGTAATATCGTAGCATTTGGAAGCATTTCTTGAAATTCAGGAACATGTTTTTCTTTAAAAGGATATGGTTCTGAAGCTAAAAGTACCAAGTCTGGATTGGCGGACTGAAAATCATGAGTCGTAAGTTCTGGATATCTTCCAGGTAATACACGGATTGGATTGGAAAAACCGAGTGTTTCAAGTAGTGAGTCGATATAGGTTGTACGTCCAGCTGCCATATAAGGTTTTTTCCAAATGACATACATGGCATTTCCTGAGGTTAGCCCTTGAAGAGAATGGAATCCGGCTTGAATTTTAGATATCAAGCTTCGAGCTTCATTGCGCCGATCGGTTACATCTCCAATGTCTTCAATCATCGAATATGCCTCTTGCACGCATTGTACTTCCGCTACGTAAACTGGGAGGTGTTGTTCAAGCGCTTCTACAATTTCTTTCGTATTTTCTTCCTTCTCTGCGATGATCAGGTCCGGCTTCAATTGTAAAATGGCATCTAATTTTATATCTTTCGTACCAGCAACGGCTTTTACATCCAATACTGCTGGAGAGGGATGAATGCAAAAGCGGGTTCTTCCCACAATTTCCTCTTGCAAATCTAATGCAAATAAGGTGTCTGTAATGCCAGGACAAAGGGAAATAATTCGTTTCGGTGGATAGGTGTAAGTTACGGATCTTCCGAGTGCGTCTTGTACAGTTCGTTCCATAAAATCATCCTTTCTATCTGAGGAGCACATCTATACTGTTCATCATACTGGATTTTCACATCAAATTCAGCCGATTGTTATACAGGACAGACAGCCTAATTAGTTGGTTAACCATGGTGTTCTGTTATAAGATGAAAGAAATCGAACAGGAAAAGGTGAAGCGATTGGAATTTTTATGGATTCTTTTGTTCATGGCACTCATCGGAGCAGTAATCGGGGGCTTCACGAACCACCTGGCTATCAAGATGTTATTTCGACCTCACGAGGCAAAATATATCGGCAGTTGGCGGGTTCCATTTACCCCGGGACTTATCCCGAAACGACGTGATGAACTTGCTGTACAACTAGGGCGAACCGTAACAAATTATTTACTGACACCGGATACATTTCGAAAGCGCCTATTGACACCTGACATGGCAGCCAAAGCAGAACAATTCGTTCAAAGTCGATTGGAGAAGGAAGTATTCCACTCCGAGCGAACGATTGCAGAGTGGTTTGAGCTCGCAGGGGTTTCCGATCTGGATCTAGTTCTGGAGCAAAAAACTGCTGTGCTTATTGACGCTCGATTTGATAGAGCAAAACATGCAATTTTATCGGGAACTGTAGAAGAAAAGGTTCCAGAGAAATGGTTGCTGGAAGCGGAAACTCATATTCCAACAGTGACTTCTTATGTTTTGAATCGAGCGGATCAATTCGTGGATTCTTATGAAGGGAAAGTGATGTTTCAACGATTGATCACAGATTTCCTAGGGTCAAAAGGGACACTTGGCGGAATGGTCAATATGTTTTTCGGAGACTCGAACTCGCTAGTTGAAAAGGTACAACGGGAAGCGAAGAAATTCATCGCCGCACCTGGGACCACACAACTTATTGAAACGATGCTTACGAAAGAATGGAACAAATTGAAGCAGAGACCTATGGAAGAACTAGTAGGTGGTTTTGACTGGGATGGCCTTGGTGTCACGTTGCGTAACTATTTGCTTAAGGAATTGGATGTTTCTAATCGACTCGCTCAGCCGATTCACTATTACTGGTCTTCTGGTGCTGCGTGGACTGCAACAAACTTAACACCTAAAGTCATCGAGTTTGCATTCACACAAGCAGAGATCCAATTGGAACAGTCCCTGAAAAGATTAAAGCTAGACCAAATTGTGAAAGAACAAGTAGACACATTCCCAGTTTCAGTACTTGAAGATCTTGTTTTGGGGATTTCAAAACGAGAGTTTAAAATGATAACCGTCCTTGGCGCTCTATTAGGTGGTATGATTGGAATTGTGCAAGGACTCATTGTATACTTTACAAATCTTACTTAGGGGGAATTTTACATGGCAGTCAATATTTATGATGACATTAATAAGTTGGAAGAATCACTACGTACGACAGATGAATTTTTAGCGGTTAAAGAGGCGATCGAAAACGTCAAAGCGGACCCCGAAGCACTTGAAATGTTCCGCAATTTCCGTGAAATCCAAGTTACGTTGCAGCAAAAGCAAATGGCGGGTGAAGAAATTCAGCCGGACGAATTAGAGCATGCTCAAAAAACAGCTCAACTTTCACAACAAAATCCGAAAATCATGGCAATGCTAGAAGCGGAAATGAAGCTAAGCGGAGTCATCGAAGAAATTAACCGGATTCTCATGAAACCTGTTCAAGAAATTTACGAGACAATGAATTGACACCAAAACCAGCCCAATGAGGCTGGTTTTTTCTTTTCGTGGTTTGCTATACTGAGTATCACAGACAATCGGATCATTTTGATCCATGAGAAAGTTGGGCTAGCTATGAAAACTATCGCACTTCACGGCGATTTTAAAGAAGATTGGGTACGGATGTTCATCCATCTCTCCAATCTGTTTTTTGAGGAAACAAAAATTGCTAAGAAAGAAGAAACCGGAGAGCTCGATTTGCGCTTCGAAGAGCGTCAGGAAGGAGACCTCCTGATAGTTACAGCGGAGCTTACGGTTCAAGAAAAAACCTACCATGCGGAGTTCAAAGAGAATGCTGAAGGCGGCAATGAAAAAGATCAGAACCGCCAATGGAAGCGGCTCTATTCGCATGTATTATTGGAAGTTCTGGAATCCTTTACGGGCATGAACCAAGAGTGGGGCATATTGACGGGGATTCGTCCGACGAAACTTTACCATAAGTATCGCCAGGAAGGTCATAACGCGCACGACGTAAAGAAACTGTTGATGGATAAACACCGTGTGTCCGAACGAAAAGTGAACTTGCTTGAGACAATCACCGACATTCAATTGAAAGCTGTACCGGACCTTTACAAAGTTCAAGAAGAAGTGAGTATCTACATCGGTATCCCGTTTTGTCCGACAAAGTGTGCGTATTGTACGTTTCCTGCGTACGCGATCCATCGTAAAAGCGGCCGTGTAGAGACGTTTTTAGATGGCTTACACGAAGAAATTCGGCAACTCGGAGAATGGCTTACTGAACGGAATGTCAAAGTGACAACGATCTATTTCGGCGGCGGTACGCCAACATCCATTGAAGCAGAAGAAATGGACGCGCTGTATCAAGTCATGATTGAGTCTTTCCCGTTCATGAAAGAAGTACGGGAAGTGACGGTAGAAGCAGGGCGACCGGATACGATTACTCCCGCTAAAATTGATGTGCTCAAAAAGTTTGGTATCGACCGGATTAGTGTGAATCCACAATCGTATACAGACGAAACGCTGAAGGCAATCGGTCGTCATCATACAGTTCAAGAAACAATCGACAAATTTAAGCTGTCCCGTTCCATGGGCATGAATAACATTAATATGGATTTAATCATCGGACTGCCAAACGAAGGTATTGAAGAGTTCAGTCATTCGCTGCAAGAAACGGAAAAACTTCAGCCAGAGTCGTTGACGATTCACACACTTTCTTTTAAACGCGCTTCCGAAATGACACGGAATAAGAAGAAATACGAAGTGGCTGATCGCCCGACTGCTGAGCAAATGATGAAGCTTGGCGAACAGTGGACCGAAGCAAATGGATATGTCCCGTATTATTTATATCGCCAGAAAAACATTCTTGGGAATCTGGAGAACGTAGGGTATTCAAAGCCGGGTGAAGAGAGCATTTATAATATTATGATCATGGAAGAAGTGCAGTCCATTATCGGTATTGGTTGCGGCGCCTCTAGTAAGTTCCGTGACCCGAAGACTGGCCGGATTACACAATTCCATAATCCAAAAGATCCAGCCGCTTATATCTTATCGTACCAAGAATCCATTGAAAGAAAGTTAGAGTTGCTGGATGAGATCTTTCCACAACCTGTTTCAAAATAAAGGAGTTTTCACCTTTACCCCGAATTAGATTAATGAATGGCTATTCAGTTTAGCTGACAGTAAAATTAATTGGGAAAAGGGGAGTTATCATGTATCAAACAATAGAACTTACAAAAGAAGATCGGATTGCGACGCTTACACTAAATCGACCGAATTCGATGAATGCGATGGACGATGTGATGATGAAGGAATTAGCAGATGCTTTTGAAGAGCTTAAGTCTGATCATACAATACAGGTGTTACTCATCAAAGGAGCAGGTCGAACGTTTTCAGCGGGTGGAGATATTAAAAAAATGATCGACCCTGAGTCACCAATGGATATGGGAGATGTCATGCAACACATTACACGCCTAGCAAAGACACTCTACTTGCTGCCACAAATCACGATCGCTGTCATTCATGGTTCCGCTGCTGGACTTGGTTTCAGTCTAGCACTTGGATGCGATATCCTAGTTGCTGAGGAAAACAGTAAACTGGCTATGAACTTTATCGGCATCGGGCTCGTGCCAGATGGCGGTGGGCATTTCTTCTTGAAAGAACGTATTGGTACCACGAATGCGAAGAAAATGATTTGGGGTGGAGAAGTCATCGATGGGAAGACAGCAAAAGCAGCAGGTCTTGTCGATGAACTCGTTCCAAATGGACAAGCAGAAGTAGCCGCAAGTCAACTTGCCAATGGATTGCTCAGGTCACCGATATCTGCAATGATTGCTTCTAAAAGAATTTTGCATGAAAGTAAGCGAACAGAGCTTGAGCAAGTGCTTCAGTTGGAAAGCGAATCTCAAGTGGCGATGCGAAACACGGCAGATCATTTAGAGGGCATTCGTGCATTTGTGGAAAAACGACAACCTGTTTTCTCAGGGAACTAATCAAACAAAACCGGCATCTCATTTAGCTGACTGTCGGTTTTACTTTTGACTTAAAATTTAGAAAAAGGTTTGGGGACGTAGAAAAAGGGAACTATTAAAATGTTTGTTTGAATTCAAGTCAATGAAGGAGGCAGCAGCATGTCAAGTGACAATGTTAATCCGAAAGTTAAACAGTTTATGGATGAAAATAAAAATAAATTCGAACAAGAGCTCTTAATACAGGCAGTCACCGTCAATGATAGAATCGAAGAAATTCTTCGAATCGGTAATATTAACTTGATCGAGAATGCTCATAAACTTGTTGCCTTTGTAATTGAAGCAAAAAAAGATGAGTTGGAGTCTTTTGCTAAAGAGGAAGGAATTGCATGGGCGAAGCATTCACTAACACTCGCGTTCAAACTGGAATGGGTATCCGCAATCCGACGTACATTATGGAAGTTTACACAAGAGTACATACAAGTGAATATGAAAGAGTTTAAATTGAATGATTTCTTTGTTCTTGAAAAGAAAGTCAATTCCCGATTGGATCACTTTTTAAATGCATTTTTTATAAGCTATTCTTCATACAAAGATCAGGAAATCAAAGCCCAAAAGAATTTGGTGGAAAACTTGTCGGTTCCGATTATCCCCATCACACCGACAACTAGTATTCTGCCGTTGATTGGAATGCTAGATTATTACAGGACGACTGTAATTCAAGAAAAAGTGTTGAACGAGATTGGTCGTCTTCACATTCAAACGCTCATCCTCGATTTATCAGGAATTTCAGAAATGGAACACGAAGTCATTGATAATTTGAGTAAAGTCATTGAAAGTACGAAGCTGATGGGCTGCCAAACTGTCATCACGGGGCTTCGTCCGGAGGTTGTTCGCAAAATGGCAACGCTTGGTATTCGTTTTGAGGGGGAAACAAAGACCCTTGGTACGCTTCAACGTGCTTTACAGTCCTATTTATAAATTGAAAAAAGACGCTTATCCGCGGTCAAAGCGGGCAAGCGTCTTTTGTTTGTATTTATTTACAGTATCCCGCCATTGAAAATAGCCTTTTTCAATGGAGCGAATGAGCAGTTCAGCCGTCGCAATGTTTGTTGCAAGTGGAATGCCATATACATCGCAAAGACGTAACAACGCACTGACATCTGGTTCATGAGGTTGTGCTGTCAATGGATCCCGGAAAAATAGGATGAGATCCAATTCTCCAGTAGCAATCATCGCACCAATTTGCTGATCTCCGCCAAGTGGCCCAGAATTCATACGATTCACTTGTAGTTTAGTCTCTTCCATAATTCTTTTCCCAGTAGTTCCTGTAGCGTAAAGCGTATAATTTTCAAATATCGATTCATAGGCAATCGTGAAGTTTACCATTTCGTCTTTTTTTTCATCGTGGGCAATTAAAGCAATCTTCATGGTATGCGCCTCCTAACTGATTGTTTACAGAATAGCACACTGTATCGGAAAACGCTTTAAACATGAAACAACAATAATTTACCTGCAGGTGAAGCGAGGCGATGGGTCTGATTGAGCAGGTTTTGCTCTTCCAGCAACGTTTGTCCTTTCACTTTCGCTGCCTCGTCTGTATCAGCAGTAAATGTCTCATCCGCAATCATTTTTCCATCCTTTTCATACGCCGTCAATTTATACGTCCTCACAATCATCCACTCCAATCCGTTTCCTCTAGTATACACGTTTCCTACCATAAATGAATAGTGATTCATTACCAAAGGAATTCTTAATTCAACTAATATAGAATATTATGCATACAAAACTGGTGGTTTAATACAGTACCTATTTAGAAGTGATTACTTCAAATAGGCACTGTTTTTTATTACCACACAAATGGAATGTAAATGTTGCTTGACATTGTAAGGTTTGTAAAGTACGCTTTACGTAAAGGTACCTTTACTACTGAATGAGATCCCTTGTTATTATTTATAGATGGGAAGGGAGGGGACCCGTTGAGTGAAAAACTTGATAAGAGAGATCCGAATGGAAATGGGTCTTACGCAAGATGAACTTTCTGAAAGTTTGGAAGTATCTCGTCAGACGATTATCTCTCTGGAAAAAGGTAGGTACAATCCTTCGCTTATCCTAGCGTTTAAAATTTCCAAGTTGTTCAATCGCCCAATTGAAATGATATTTGATCCGGATGAAACGGAAGAAAAGTAGAAAAGGAGAATTTGAATGGATTGGATGTCAACCGCTTCTGGTTTCATTGTAGGTTTCGGAGTTGTTTCAATCATTGCTTTGATATTTTGGCGAAGAGGCAAGAAAAATCGATTATTCGATGAACGATATGAAAAAGTAGATGTCAAAGCAAGAACGGTTTCATGGATTACTTTCGTTGGACTGTCTTATCTCCTCGCTATAGCAGTTTTAATAATAGAGGGATGGACGCTCGCATCTATGTTATTAGCAAGTTTGTATGGTGTTGGATTATTTACGTATTTTGTAGCTGTACTTATCTATAACAGAAAACTATAAGATAAGTATTGAAATAGTTAAAGAGATTGCGAAATATTGAAACGGATTGAGTTGTAAATCGTAATCTTTAGTATAGAGAAATAAGGGGGAGTACAACCATGTCATTACAAATTGAACACGTGACAAAACGATTCGGTGACTTCACAGCTGTGAATGACCTTTCGTTAACAGTTGGAGAAGGAGCGATGTATGGTTTCTTGGGGGCGAACGGTGCGGGCAAAACGACGACATTTCGAATGATTCTAGGACTTCTGACACCAAACGAAGGACGTATTACTTGGAATGGGAAACCGATTTCTTATGCGACGAGCCCTCATATCGGCTATCTACCTGAGGAGCGCGGACTGTATCCGAAAATGAAAGTCGAAGAACAGCTGCTCTTTTTAGCGGAGCTGCGAGGTATGAAACGGTCCGATGCGAAACGGGAAATTGGCGGGTGGCTTGATCGTTTTGAAGTTCCGCAGTATTTGAACAAAAAAGTGGAGGAACTGTCAAAAGGGAATCAGCAGAAAATCCAAGTGATTGCAGCTCTTTTACATAAGCCGAAACTAATTATTTTGGATGAACCCTTCTCAGGGCTAGACCCAGTAAACGTGGAGATGTTGAAAAAAGCGATTCTTGATATTCGAAATAGCGGAGCGACGATTGTTTTTTCCAGTCACCGCATGGATCATGTGGAAGAATTATGTGAGCAATTCAGCATTATTGATCAGGGCAAGCAAATTGTCAGTGGGACATTGAAAGAAGTGAAACGCTCATTTGGAAAACAAAATGTACGCATCCGTTCAGATTATAAACTGGATGCACTTGCTGGACTTCCAGGCGTGAATTCTGTAAAACCAACGGTCGAAGGTGCAGTTTATCAGGTAGATTCTGACGAAACAGCAGAACTACTTCTGACGGAAGCGTTAAAAGCTGGACCTGTCCGACAATTTGAAATCGAAGAACCGACACTTCAAGATATCTTCATTGCAAAGGTGGGGAAGGAACATGCGTGAATTCTGGATTATATTCAAACAAGCATTTATGACGAAAGCAAAGACGAAGTCATTCGTCATTACGACAGTACTAGTGGTAGCGGGTATCTTTTTACTGTCAAACTTACCAAGAATTCTCGATTCGATTGATGGGATTGGTGGTGACGAGCCCACAACACTTAAAGTAATCGACGCGAGTGGGCAACTTGATGACCCACTCGCAGCAGTCCTTCAAGCGAATGAGTCTGACATTACGGTGGAGTCGACAGAAGAAAGTGAGAAGGATTTGGAGAAACAAGTCCGTTCTGAAGATATTGATTCGTTTCTGACGCTATCCTTGGATGAAACCAACACAATCCAGGCAAAGTATACGACTCTCAGTAGCATTGAAACTAGTTTGCCGGAAACGTTGCGCAATGCGCTGCAAACTGTTCAGGCGGGGGTCAAAGCTGATGAGCTATCCTTGTCGAGTGAACAAGTCGATTCTCTTTTTACACAAGTAAACTTTGAAAAGAATAATATTTCTGCTTCAGCAAAATCTGAGGATGAGTTGAATCAGGCACGTATATTAGTGTATGTCCTCATGTTTGTAATCTATTTTGCTGTCATCCTGTACTCAGGAATGATTGCAACGGAAGTCGCAACAGAAAAATCCTCCCGAGTGATGGAAATTCTGATCTCTAGTGTATCGCCGGTAAAGCATATGTTTGCTAAAGTACTCGGAATCGGAACACTTGGTATTGTCCAGATTGTGCTTTACGGAATTGCAGGATTCATCGCCTTTAAAACTTCTCCTTCAGAAGCGACTGAGGGGATCGGCAGTTTCTTCAACTTTACAGACATTAATCCGATGACACTTGTCTATGCAGTTGTGTTCTTCTTACTCGGGTACTTCTTATACGCGACGCTAGCAGCTCTTTTAGGCTCTCTCGTAAGCCGTACAGAAGACGTCCAGCAGATGATTATGCCGATGACGCTCATGATTGTTGCAGCATTCATATTGGCAGCATCAGGGTTAGGGAATCCTGAACTCGTGTACTTGAAGTACGCATCTTTCTTCCCGTTCTTCACACCACTGGTAATGTTTTTACGGGTAGGCATGTTGGATTTACCAATGTGGGAACCACTTCTTGCGATTGCAATTATGCTTGTGACCATCTTTGTACTAGGATGGTTTGGAGCGCGTGTTTATCGTGGCGGTGTCCTCATGTATGGTCCATCCCGATCATTGAAGGATATTAAGAAAGCGATTCAGTTAGGAAAAGAATAAGACTAGTTGAATCATCGAGTGTTCAAGCAGAGGAAAGCACGAATCCTCTGCTTTTTTGTGGAGTTTTTACAAGTGGAAATCTCTTGATTGCTGTCGCGTAACTACTTGGAATATGGTAAAATTAGAACAAATATTCGTTTTAGGAGGTGTCCACTATCAATGATTAGATTCCTACATACTGCGGACTTGCACTTAGACAGTCCATTTAAAGGAATAACGGACATGCCGATATCACGATTGACTGAACTTCGTGAAAGCACATTTGCAGCCTATGAAAAAATGATCCAGTATGCGGAGCAGTCCACACCGGATTTTGTTCTCATTGTAGGTGATATCTATGATGGAGAAGATCGTAGTTTGCGAGCACAAATGAGATTTGTCAAAGGACTTGAGCGTTTGCAACAAGCTAGTATTCCGGTGTTCATTTCCTATGGGAACCATGATCATCTCGGAGGTAAGTGGACACGATTCCAATTACCGGCTAACGTAACTGTATTTGGTCCGGAAGTGGAAACCTCAGAACTTGTTGTTCGAGGGCAGCGTATTCGGATCCATGGGTTCAGCTATAAGGAGCGTCACATTAAAGAAGCGATGATTGGACACTACCCGAAAGCGAATCGTGAACTAGGAACGATTGACATTGGCATGCTTCATGGCAGTATCGCAGGGGAAGAAACGCACGCCGTCTATGCCCCATTTACAAAAGAAGCGTTGATAGAAAAGGGCTATCAGTATTGGGCGCTTGGACATATTCATAAACGTCAACTTTTACATAATGAGCCCCCAATCGTCTATCCGGGGAACTTGCAAGGTCGTCATCGCAACGAACAGGGAGTGAAAGGCTTTTACGAAGTGGAACTTGAGGAGAATGTTGCCTCACTAAGCTTCGTTCCGACATCAGTCCTTGTATTTGATGAGATTAAGATGGATTGCACGGAAATGGGGCTTGCCAATGAGTGGCTGACTGCATGTCAGAATGCTGCGATTGAAGTCGTTGAGCGGAATGGCGCGAGTATTCTTAGTATCCGAAACGTTAACATTGGTGCAGAGGCAACTCAACTGTTCAGCGGTTCATCAGACGAAGAATGGCTAGAAGTTCTTCGTGATTCAGCGGATCGCAGTGCTTGGTTCTCTGAGCTATTATTTGAGTCGAACCAAAAGAGTGCGCTCTTGCCGGATTCTCCACTCGTTCGATCCGTGAAAGAGCAGATGGACAATTGGGATGAAGAAGATTGGAAAACGGTATTGCAGGATGTTTATCAGCATGCACGCTCGGGACCTTATTTGTCTTCATTAACCTCCGAAATGAAAGAAGAATTGAGCAGAGAAGCAGGAAAACTCATTTCAAATGAGCTCTCGACATGAAAATAGAGGTGACGCGATATGAAGATTGAGAGGATAACAATCTATGGATTTGGCCGTCACAGCAATGTGACGATTGAGCTAGGGGATGGAGTCACTGTCTTTTACGGAGAGAATGAAGCCGGAAAAACGACGATTCATCAATTCATTTTACAAGTGTTATTTGGATTTCCACCAAAAAATAACGCGCTGTTGCGTTATGAACCGAAGACCGGATCGCGCTACGGTGGGAAAATTGTCCTCAGAGATAAAAAGTATGGTGTGGTTGAAGTAGAGCGAATTCGAGGGAAATCAGCTGGAGATGTAACTATACGTTACGAAAATGGAACGACTGGTGGGCAAGCAGAACTCAATGATCTCTTGCGTCAGTATGATCGAACAGCCTTTGAGTCGGTCTTTTCGTTTTCACTGTTTCAGCTACAAGGTTTGGAGTATATGGATTCGGATGAGCTAAGCCGCACGTTACTATCATCAGGTACAACAGGGATCGATTCGTTGCTTCAATTAGAAAAACGGCTCGAGAAAGAAAAATCGGAGCTGTTTAAAAAATCGGGCAAAAACCCTCAAATGAATGTACTGTTAAAAGAACTCCGAGATCTAGAAGAGACACTGAAAACACAAAGAGCGAAAGTGGATGAATACGAACCCGCCGTGATTCGACTGGAAGAAGTAGAGAGGCAACTAATCCTGGAACGGAGTAAGATGCAGAACTGTCAAGCAGAGTCGAAAAAGCTTGAGAGCTCTCTCTTACGAATCCCAATCATTGCAAACAGAAAACGGTTGCTTACTGAAATTCAAGAACTCGGTCAGAATGAGTTCCCTCCGAACGGCATACGTGATCAAGAAATGTTGGAAAGTAAAAAACATGAAGCAGAAGCGGTTCACGCCAGGGCTTCATTTCAATTACAGAATGTGAAGGACCAGCTCGAAAAAGAGGGTCAAAAAGATCGAGAAGTGGCAGTAGAAGCATTACTTGCAAAAGAATCTGATTGGCAAGTACTTCAACAGGAACTTGTAAGTGCTAAGTCAGATATTGTCCGGTTAACATCGGAGCGACAGCGGCTACTTGGTCTTCTCGGTGCATCTGAGTCCTCTGCAGTTGAGGGGCTAGTGCAACTAGATACTTCGTTCACTCAGGAGCAACGCTTTCAGGAAGTGGCAGAACGCTTAAAGCAAACAGAACGTGCAGTTCAATCCACTCAGTTGGAGTTGCAACGTACCGAAGAGTTGCAGGGGAGAACTGTTCAGCAACTTGAGAGGCTGAATGCTGATGCTCCAAATTCTGATGAACGAGCGCAAGCAGCAAAGTGGCCGTCTGTACGTGCGCGTCTTTCTGAAGCGAAAGCGTATGTGTCCTTTGCAAGAAAAGAACAGCAGACATCTTCTAAAACAATCATATGGATCTTGCTTGCTGCGGCGATTGTGGTGGCGGGATACGGGGTATTGCAGCAACAGTGGATAATCGCTGTATTAGGCATAATTATTGCTGCAGTAAGTGGTTATGGACTGATGCAAAAGCAGCAAGCCCCTTCGCAATCAGATGAACGCATGAAAGAAATGAGTGCACTTGTAAAAGCTTATGAAGGAAAAGAAGAGGCATTTGAAGAACTATGCAAGAGGACGGATGATTTTATCCGAAAAGCGGAGCAGTTGAAAATGACAGCTGATGGTTATGCGATGGACATAGATTCCCTTAGAAGCGATTTAGCTAGCCGGACTCAAGAAGAAACGAACGTCCGCAGACAGCTTACAGAACAACTTATCGAATGTGGTTTGCCTGCTTCAACGGGAATTGAAGTGATTCCGGAGTTGTTCCGATTGGTACGTCAGTTGCAAGAAACAGAACGATTCTTAGTGGAGAGATTGAACGAACGGCAAGAAACCTATAAGAAGATCGAGGAATATCTTGAGTTTGCACGCACAGTGCTTGAGCGTGAAGTTCCAGAAGCAGACCTGTATACTTTAATCAGGCAAGAGGCACGAAAACTGCGTGATGCCTCGCTCACAGCCGAAACTTATGAACGGCAAGTTAAGGAACTATCAAGAACGATGGAAGAGAAAAAACTTGAATTGCAGGCGTATCGAGAACAAGAACACCAATTATTCGAGATGGCAGGCGTTCCTGACAAACAATCATTCTACGGTGCATATGATCGTTGGCAACATATCCAAACGTTACAACTGAGTTTAGACGGATTGAATGATCAGTTAAAGACGCTTCATCATGCAGAGGAATTTGGCGATGATGAAGGATGGATCCAGCAACAACTTGCCTTAACTGAAGAACAATTGGTAGCCGCAGAGCAAGTAATTTCGGAGTTGACAGATGAACGTGCTGCTTTGCTGCATAAAACGGAAGTGTTACTTTCTGATGATGCCCATCTGCATACACAACAGCTTTATGAAAACAAAAAAGCGGAGTTCAATTCCCTGGCGTTATCCTGGTCGAGTCGTCAAGTAGCGGCTGAAGCGATTCGTCAAACGATGGGAGATTTGAAAGAGAAAAAGTTACCCGCTGTACTAACACGAGCAAATATGATGTATCATCAGCTAACAGCTGGACAATATGCTCAACTGGAGATTAATCCAGACGGACAATTTCAAGCAATGCGCAAAGATGGTCAATCGTTTGCGATTGCGGAATTGAGCCAAGCGACGAAAGAACAAGCGTATTTAGCGCTTCGGCTATCGCTTGCGAGTGAGTTAGCGGATCAGGCTCCGTTTCCAATTATAATGGATGATCCCTTTGTCCATTTCGATGCAAAACGGCTATCCCACATGACTCAACTCATATCGGAATTGTCATCAGATCATCAATTTATCGTATTTACTTGCCATGAGACGCTAGCTCCTCATTGGCCAGAAGCTAAAATTATCAATGTTTCCGAAATTGGAAACTCACCCGAAGGAGTTGCATTATGAAAAAGTTATTAGATCATAAAGTAGGAGAACCGGTAGACTTATTTTTGTTCGTCAAACAATCCACAAAAGGTGTCACTCAACAAGGAAGTCCATTCATGTCACTAGTGTTACAAGACAAAAGTGGCGACTTGGAAGCAAAGCTTTGGGATACGGGAGAAGAGCAAGAGCGTTTGTACCCTGCAGCTGCTATTGTACGCGTAGGCGGGGAAGTTCACGAGTATCGTGGGAAAAACCAGCTACGCATTAAGAGCATTCGTCCTGCAAAAGCAGATGAAGGGATTACAATGTCCGATCTCGTTCCTTCTGCTGAAAAAAGTAAAGAGGAATTGATGGATGAGTTAATGCAATTCTTCTTTGAGATGAAGAACCCACAGATTCAAAGAATTACTCGTCATTTGATCAAAAAGCATCAGGAAGCGTTCATGATGTATCCAGCGGCAACTCGGAATCACCATGATTACGTATCGGGATTGCTCGATCATGTGGTTTCCATGTTGAAGCTAGCTAAAGCGGTAGCGGATCTGTATCCAACCTTGAACAAGGACTTATTGTACTCGGGTGTGATTTTGCATGATATCGGGAAAGTCATCGAATTATCCGGACCAGTTGCAGCTCACTACACAGTAGAAGGAAATTTACTCGGACATATTAGCATTATGGTGACGGAAATTTCTAAAGCTGCAGATGAGTTGGACGTATCCGGAGAAGAAGTAATGCTTCTTCAGCACATGGTCCTCTCCCATCACGGAAAAGAAGAGTGGGGTAGCCCGAAACGTCCAATGTTACCTGAAGCAGAAATGCTACACTACATCGATAATATCGATGCTAAAATGAACATGCTAAACCGAGCGATGAGTAAAACTGAGCCTGGAGAATTCTCGGAACGCATTTTCCCATTAGAGAATCGCTCATTCTATAAGCCAACATTTGAATGAAAATGGTGAAAAGGAGCTTCCGCGGAAGCTCCTTTTTTTTTGGGTGATTGGAGAGTGCTCATGGGAGAGTGCTCATAAACCTTTGAACGAGCGGGTTCTTGCGAAAAACGATCGGGTAGCCCTGAGGAACGAGCGGGTACTGGCGAGAAACGGTCGGGTTGCCGCGGAGAACGGGCGGGTTAAGATGGAAATCCTAACTCCTCCACTCTCAATCCCTAAATGCGTAGCGAAGCGAAGCACACCAATTAGGTTTGGTTTTGAATTAGGTAAAAGATGGATTGGTCGCGAGCTTGGATACGAATTGGAGAGTGGGCTTGCCGCGGGAACGGGAGAGTTCTGGCGAGAAACGATTGGGTTGCACCGGGGAACGGGCGGGTACTGACGAGAAACGGTCGGGTTGCCGCGGAGAACGGGCGGGTATTGGCGAGAAACGGTCGGGTTGCACCGGGGAACGAGCGGGTACTGGCGAGAAACGGTCGGGTTGCAACGGAGAACGAGCGGGTACTGACGAGAAACGAGCGGGTTGAGATGGAAATCCTAACTCCCCCAATCTCAATCCCTAAATGCGTAGCGAAGCGAAGCACACCAATTAGGTTTGGTTTTGAATGAGGGGAAAGATGGATTGGTCACGAGCTTGGATACGAATTGGAGCGGGGGCTTGCCGCGGGAACGGGAGAGTTCTGGCGTGAAACGAGGGGAAGTGCTCATAAATCTCTGAAAGTGATCATATGCCACAAAAACTTATCATAAATCTCCACACCCTCATACCCACAACAACTTTCCAACAAAAAAAGCCACATGCCCCGTCAGAACGTCTGACAGGCCATGTAGCTTATTCAAAATTACTTCTCTTCGCCTTCAGTGTCAGCCGGTGCATCTGCGCCGTCTTCTTTAGCTTCAGGCTTGCTTTGGTTAAACATGTCCAATGCAGATTTCAAATCTTTGTCTGCTACTTTCACGTCTGCATCTTTAATAAGCTTCGCAACTTTGTCGACAATTTTGCTTGTATCCGCTTTGGCAAGCTTCAACTCTTGTTTTGCTTTTTCTTTGTCTGCTTTAGAAGGCTCTTTGTCGTCTGCTTTACGCGTGTCTTCTAATTTGATGATGTGGAATCCGAACTCAGATTGAACAGGTTCGCTGATTGTTCCTTTTTCCATTGCTACAGCAGCATCCCAGAATTCTGGAACCATTTTACCTTCACCAAACCATCCAAGTTCGCCGCCAGACTTGTCAGCGCCTTCTTCAGTTGAGTATTCTTTAGCAAGTTTCGCGAAATCTTCGCCTGCATCTGCTTTCTTCTTCACTTCTTTAGCCTTCTCTTCGTCTGCAACCAAGATGTGGCTAGCTTTTATTTCTGTATTCTTTTGTTCTAGATATTTGTTAAGTTCATCATCGCTTACCTTAATACCATCTGTAAGCGCGGCTTCTTGCAATTTGTTGAGCTTAAGTGCTTTTTTGAAACCGTCCGCTGTTTGACCTTGTTGTGCGAGGTATTGATCGAAGTTGTCGCCAAGCTGTTCTTTGACATCATCGTATTCTGCCTGCACATCTTTGTCAGATACATCATATTTTGAATCGAGGACCTTTTCAATAACCATCATTTGCAGTGCTTGTTCACCAACGGAATCTTTCATCTCTTGGTAAAATTCACTCTTTGTTATATCTCCATCTTTGGATGTAACGATTGCTTCATCATCAGAAGCATTCCCTGAACAAGCCGAGAGTGCAAGAACAGATGCTGCCAACGTGAACGATAGTACTGTTTTTTTCATAGTTTAGATACTCCTCTGTAAATGTAATTAACAATTGTCACTATAACATACAAACGAATCGAGTACAAAAAGGTTCCCACTATAATCGCCCAACTATTGAAAAGGGGTTCGCATAAGATACAAAAGAAGAGAGGGGGTGCTTCGATGAGTGGATATGCTGGAGGTACTGGAGCAGGATCTGGTTTCGCATTGTTGGTTGTCCTGTTCATTCTATTGATCATTGTAGGCGCGGCTTACCTGTACTAAAACATGAAAAAAGTCCATCCCGTTTTACGGGGTGGACTTTTCGCTATTTAGACCTTCAAAAAGACTTCAACGTAAAGTGATAACATTAAGATAGTAATCAGTACATTTACAGTTGCATATATTTTATTTTGCTTTTCTTCAGGAATTTCTCGTGATTCGCAGAGCGCGAACGTCATTTTGTTGATTTGGAACAAGTAGAATAGTGAAAAGAGAACAGTTATTATTAAAATCACGTGCATACCCCCTTTGGACATCTCTTCCCATCATAGCAGACTGAGCAGAGATTTGGGAATTATTTATCCTCACCAGATACGAGTTTCAATTCACTAGGTGTCGCTGTGAGATGCCCATTTTCTTCTTCAAAAGTTTGGCCGAGGCTTTCAAATCCCTTTTCGAAAATTTCCATGAAATCTTCACCATACACATTGCGAATGACGGACATGACTTCCAAAAACTCAGGGAACTTTCCGTAAAGATTTTTAATGGGAAGGGACCCATCTAAAATTGAATGATCAGAGACAAAGTAATTTTCGGTCATCTTCTTGATTAAATCTTCGCCATGATCTGTGACGAGAACATATGTATTCCGGCGATCGTCTTCTTTTTTGAAAAACTTTAAGTACCCACGTTGTTCTAATTTCTTGGAAAAGTTGAATGCGGTAGATACATGCATGACTCCGAATTTTGCGATATCTGAGATCGTAGCACCTTGTAGATGATATGCAATCCAAAGTATGTGATGTTCGTTAATATTCAAGTCATAAGGTTTTATCCATTGTTGCCAGTCTTTTTCTACAGCTTTCCACAACGCTTTGGACATCTGCGCAAGACGTTGAGTGTAAATCATTGCTTCCTTAAAGGAATACTCTTGTTCGGACATGCAAGCACCTACTTTCTTTTTTCTATAGATGCTTTCATTATAGCAGGAAAGCAACAAATAAAAAAGTTAGAATTGAAAAAATAATTGAAATCGTTTCAAATACTAAAAGAAAAATAAAAAAACATCCCCAAAATGAGGATGCTCTTGTCGTCTTATCAATTATTTTGTTGTGCAGCAACAGAACGTTCAAGTTCTTCAATGGCAGATTGGATTTCTAGAATCTCGCTTTCTAACCGGTTCCGCGATCCTTCATCCGCAGTGCGCCAACCGCCTACAGAATCTTTGACCCCTTCAATCGCAGGTTGGACATTCTCGTTTGCAAAATCAGAAACGGATTCTTTCAACTCATTGACTCTACCTTTCACGTCTTTTAGCTTTGACTTTATATCGGCAGATGCAGTTGCGACGGAAGTTCTCATTTCGCTTCCAGACTGCGGAGTTGAGTAAAGAACTGTAATGGCAGCAGCAACTGACCCGACAGCCAGTCCTGCAAAAAATGTAGATGTTTTCATTTATAGCTCACTCCTTCCTAGTTGGTTCATTTCCTTGTCGTGAATAGTTGAAACATGATTGGATTTTAAATGATACGTTACACGTTTGTTTGGAGAATCTTTTTAATGTCTCCCGCAAGTTCTTGAATCCGTTCGCTTGGGAACTCTTCTGTTTTTGGATTCCATGTAGGACGATACCCATCCGTTTCGTCGTATCTTGGGACGAAATGCAGATGGAAGTGGAAAACGGCTTGGCCGGCTGCTGCGCCATTATTTTGGACGAGGTTCATACCCGCAGGTTCAAACGTATCCTTAATGGCGTTTGCAATTTTAGGAGCAACTGCAAACAGATGAGAAGCCTCATCAGAAGTCAGGTCATACACATTTTCCCTATGTGTTTTAGGGATGAGGAGGACATGCCCTTTTGTAACTGGCATAATGTCCATGAAAGCAATTACGTGTTCATCTTCATACAAAACTTCTCCAGGGAGTTCCCCGGCTACGATTTTACAGAAAATACAAGAGGACATTTGTACACTTCCTTTCATGAATGTCATTAGTGTAGCATATTTTCAGATAATCAGCATGAGCTGGACAAGGCATTGTTGTTTCAAATTTGGTAAACTATAAGAAGAATGGAGGATGACGCATGGCAATACTTGATTTGAAAGACGTAACAGGCGGTTATTCAAGAAAACCTGTTCTACATGAAGTATCATTTAACATTCAAAAAGGTGAATTAGTCGGGCTGATTGGACTAAATGGTGCCGGGAAAAGTACAACCATCAAACATATTATCGGGTTGATGAATCCTCAAGGGGGATCCATTGAAATTAACGGTGTCGCGTTTGACGAGGATGCTGAATTGTATCGAAAGTCATTCAGTTACATTCCTGAAACGCCAATATTGTATGAAGAACTGACACTACGTGAGCATCTAGAACTTACCGCTATGGCGTACGGACTCCCGCAAGACATATTTGAAGCAAGATCAGCGGCGTTACTGAAAGAGTTCAGAATGGAAAAACGATTAAAATGGTATCCCTCTCATTTTTCTAAAGGGATGCGGCAAAAGGTTATGATCATGTGTGCATTTCTTGCAGAACCTGCACTCTATATTATTGACGAACCCTTTGTCGGACTAGATCCATTAGGCATTCGCTCATTGCTTGCTCAACTTACACAGAGAACGGAAAATGGCGCATCGGTTTTGATGTCGACACACGTATTGTCGACTGCTGAAAAACATTGCGATCGAATCATCCTCTTGCACGAAGGCAGCGTGCGGGCACACGGAACGATGGACGATTTACGAAAAGCATTCGGACGTCCGGATGCATCACTGGATGACTTATACATTGCGATGACAGAGGAAGCTGATTATGAACAGCTTACGTGAAGTGTGGGGGAACCGTTTCGGTAAATATTTGATGGAGTTGCAGCGCTACTTGCAATATGTATTCACGGGACATTTGGCAATCGTGTTGCTGTTTTCGATAGGAGCAGCAGGCTATTCCTATAGTGAATGGTTAAAAGATGTACCCCCTGACTTACCTGCGGCTCGGCTCATCGCCCTGTTGCTAGCTGCTTCAACGTTCATAGCGACACCAGTGACACTTCTGAAACCAGCAGATGCTGTCTATTTACTGCCACTTGAAAAAGAATTACCAACGTATACAAGCCGAGCGTTAAGTTGGACGTTCTTTTCAAAATTACCTTTACCAATCATTGTTTTCATCGTAGCACTACCAATGCTAAGTGCTTATGAAATAGGGAGTAAACCGATATTCGGCTTATTACTTCTACTGATCATTGCTGTTTTGTGGGCAAGTGTGCGAACCGAGTTTCTTTATCGGAAAGCTAACGAAGGACAGGGAGTGTGGCGGGACCGATTCATCCGTTTCGTACTGAACGCACTATTGTTTTATGCAGTACTCTCTGATCAGTGGATTATCCTGATTGTTATTACAATTGCCTATTTGCTATACGCTACTTTGTGGATGAAAAAAGCGAACGTACAACCATTTCCCTATGATCACTTCATCGAACTCGAGCAAAATCGGATGATGAGTTTTTATCGATTTGCCAACTACTTTACTGAAGTCCCTCATTTAAAGGGGTCGATAAGTAAGCGGTCATGGCTCGGTCTATTCATGCCTGATGCAAATGTTGAACATACAGATGCACAAAGCTTTTTGCTACGTCGGACGTTTATCCGGACGGACGAATCGTTTTGGCTTTGGTTGCGGCTAACGGTGCTATCGATTTTAGGAGTGCTGTTCATCCCATTCCCAATCGTGGCATTCATTTTCATTGGGGCACTAGCCTTCGCCTCAGCGATTCAGACGTTGCAAACACTTCGTGGTGGTGATGAATTCCGGATGGATTTGTTATTCCCGAATACAGAAGAGACACGACCAAAAGAAATTTTCCGTTTGACGGAGCGTGTCCAATGGTTGCAAGCAGGGCTAATAGTAATTGCAGGCTTACTCATGCATGGTCTGTCAATAACACCTTTTGTCATGGGTGCAATTGTACTGATTATTTCTGAAGCGACGATTCGATTATCAAATAACAAAGATGAAGAGTAGGAATATTCGAAAAAGTACTTGCAAAACGGAGGAAGAATTCGTTACAATAATTAAAAGGGTTCCGAGGTGAGAAAGATGGAGAATAATTATTCATATGCTGAGTTCCTAAAGGCTGTGGGAAAGAATAGTTCCTCAATGCAAGCGGAAAAAATGCTGAATGACATCTACATCGATTTGTTTCTTAATCATATCCACCGTGAACAAACTCGAACACGTTTGCTGGAAGAGATTGATGCGGCCCTGGATCGTAATGATAAACCGACTTTTATGCAACTGACTGATTCGTTACGTAAATTAGACGAAAAAGATTGATTTAAAACTGTGCGCAATCGCGTACAGTTTTTTTATGAGAAAAAACGTACGTTCGCTTTTTGCTTTGGTATGAAGAGGGAATGTGATAAAATAGACAATAGAGGAATACTAGGGAGTGACGTTCAGTGATAGATACATTTGGCTTACAAGCACCATATACACCTCAAGGAGATCAGCCGGCTGCCATCAAGGAGTTGGTTGCTGGTATTGAGAAAGGTGAAAAGCACCAAACATTACTAGGGGCAACAGGTACAGGTAAGACATTTACCGTTTCAAACGTTGTAACCGAGGTAAATAAACCGACTTTGGTCATTGCTCATAACAAAACGCTTGCGGGTCAACTCTATAGTGAATTCAAAGAGTTCTTCCCTAATAACGCAGTTGAATACTTTGTAAGTTTTTATGACTACTATCAGCCGGAAGCTTATGTCCCTCAAACAGATACGTACATTGAAAAAGACTCCAGTATAAACGATGAAATAGATAAGTTACGTCACTCAGCGACGGCATCACTCTTTGAACGAAGAGACGTCCTAATTGTTGCTTCCGTATCATGTATTTACGGTCTAGGTTCACCTGAAGAATATGGTGCCCATATGATTTCACTACGCCCAGGTCTGGAAATTGATAGGAATCAGTTATTACGTAAATTCGTGGATAACTTGTATGAGCGCAATGATGTGAGTTTTACACGCGGAACGTTTCGTGTACGAGGGGATGTCGTGGAAATCTTCCCTGCATCTCAAGACGAACGATGTATCCGTATTGAATTTTTCGGAGATGAAATTGAGCGATTACGTGAAGTGGATGCACTAACAGGTGAAGTGCTAGGTGAACGCGAACACGTAGCGATTTTCCCGAATTCCCACTTCGTAACTGGTGAAGCGAAAATGGTGAAAGCGATTGAACGAATAGAAATAGAATTGGAAGAACAGCTGAAAATACTTCGAGAAAATGACAAACTGCTTGAAGCACAGAGACTTGAACAACGCACACGGTACGACCTGGAAATGATGCGAGAAATGGGCTTCTGTTCAGGAATCGAAAACTATTCCCGTCATCTATCCCTTCGCGACGCGGGAGAGACACCTTATACGTTGATCGACTATTTCCCTGATGATTTCCTCATTGTGGCGGATGAGAGCCACGTGACGCTTCCACAAATCCGAGGTATGTACAACGGGGACCAAGCGAGGAAGAAGGTTTTAGTTGAGCACGGATTCCGACTTCCTTCCGCATTGGACAACCGCCCACTTATGTTTGAGGAATTTGAAAAACATGTCAATCAGGCAATTTATGTCTCGGCAACACCGGGACCTTATGAAATCGAACATACGCCAAAAATGGTTGAACAGATTATTCGTCCTACTGGTTTGCTCGACCCCATTATTGAGATACGTCCAATTGAAGGGCAAATTGACGATTTATTGGATGAAATCAATGAACGGGCAAAACGAAACGAACGTGTGCTTGTTACGACGCTCACGAAAAAAATGTCTGAAGACTTGACGGATTACTTGAAAGAAGCTGGCGTGAAAGTGAACTACCTTCACTCTGAAATCAAAACCTTAGAGCGGATAGAAATCATTCGTGAGCTAAGACTTGGTGTATATGATGTCTTAGTAGGCATTAACTTATTGAGAGAAGGACTGGATATTCCAGAGGTGTCACTCGTGACAATATTGGATGCAGATAAAGAAGGGTTCCTACGTTCAGAACGCGCGCTCATTCAAACAATTGGACGTGCTGCACGGAACTCTGAAGGACGAGTTATCATGTACGCCGACCGGTATACGGATTCCATGAACAAAGCAATCGAAGAAACACAGCGACGCAGAGAGATACAGATGGCTTATAACGAAGAGCACAATATTACGCCGACAACGATTCAAAAGGGAATTCGCGATGTCATCCGAGCGACACAAGCTTCTGAAGAATCCATCTCCTTTGTGGATAAAGTAACAGAAGGTAAGAAGTTGACGAAAGAAGAGAAAACAACATTACTTGCTTCACTGGAAAAAGAAATGAAAGAATCAGCGAAAGCACTAGACTTTGAACGTGCTGCTGAACTCCGGGATACAATATTGGAATTGAAAGCGGAAAGGTGAGAAGGCATGAAAAATACTGAAATCTATATACAAGGTGCCCGAGCGCACAACTTGAAAAACATAAACGTGACGATCCCGAGAGATCAGTTAGTCGTCATGACAGGTCTCTCCGGATCAGGGAAATCATCTCTCGCTTTTGATACGATTTATGCAGAAGGTCAACGCAGATATGTTGAGTCTCTCTCTTCTTATGCTCGGCAATTTCTTGGGCAGATGGACAAACCTGACGTAGATCTAATAGAAGGTCTATCACCGGCCATTTCGATAGACCAAAAAACGACGAGTAGAAATCCACGTTCTACAGTTGGTACCGTTACAGAAGTATACGACTATTTAAGATTGCTTTACGCGCGTGTTGGAAAGCCGATTTGTCCGAATCATGGGATTGAAATCACCTCGCAAACAGTTGAGCAAATGACAGACCGTGTACTTGAGTTGGATGAACGGACACGTATTCAAATATTAGCACCCATAATTTCAGGTCGAAAAGGAACCCATGTTAAGTTACTGGAAGACTTGAAAAAACAAGGGTATGTCCGTGTTCGAATTGATGGTGAAACATTCGATCTAGATGACAATATCGAACTCAACAAAAACAAAAAACATAACATAGAAGTCGTTGTCGACCGAGTCGTTATCAAAGAAGGCATTGCAGGTCGACTCAGTGACTCACTTGAAGCGGCTCTTCGCCTTTCAGAAGGAACTGCACTTGTCGATGTAATAGATGGGGAAGAACTATTATTTAGTGAACACCATGCCTGTCCAATTTGTGGGTTCTCAATAGGGGAACTTGAACCGAGAATGTTTTCGTTCAACAGCCCATTTGGTGCATGTCCGGATTGCGATGGACTCGGTATGAAATTAGAAGTAGATCCGGATCTAGTTATCCCTGATTCTTCACTATCCTTAAAAGGGGATGCGATAGTTCCTTGGATACCGACGAGTTCACAATACTATCCAGAACTGCTGAAGACAGTTGCGCAGCATTACGGAATTTCTATGGACTGTCCTGTGAGTGAATTGGCTCCAGACGATTTGGATAAAATTCTTTACGGTTCGAAAGAAGAAAAAATACGATTTAAATATACGAACGAGTTTGGTCAGACCCGTGATAATGCAATTTACTTTGAAGGTGTATTATCTAATATAGAGCGCCGTTTCAGAGAGACTTCTTCCGACTATGTTCGTGAACAGATGGAGAAGTATATGGCGCAACGTCCATGTCCAACTTGCAAGGGCTACCGATTGAAACAAGAATCGCTCGCTGTAAAAGTCGCTAACATCCACGTTGGTCAAGTGACAGAGAAATCGATTGTCGAAGCTCAGGCGTTTTTCGATAACCTTCAGCTTTCAGAAAAGGATACAAAAATTGCTGAGCTGATCCTTCGGGAGATTAACGAGCGACTCGGTTTTCTTGTAAATGTAGGTCTCGATTATTTGACGCTATCTCGCGCAGCGGGAACTCTTTCAGGTGGAGAAGCGCAAAGAATCCGGCTTGCGACTCAAATTGGCTCCCGTCTAACGGGCGTTCTGTATATCTTGGATGAGCCTTCTATTGGACTTCATCAAAGAGACAATGACCGGCTAATCAGTACGTTGAAGAGTATGAGGGATATTGGGAACACACTCATTGTCGTGGAGCATGATGAGGACACGATGATGGAAGCTGATTACTTAATCGATATCGGCCCAGGAGCGGGTGTAGCGGGAGGAGAAATCGTTTCTGCTGGAACACCACAAGAAGTGATGGCAGATCCAAACTCGTTGACTGGACAGTATTTGAGTGGGAAGCGGTATATTCCTTTGCCGACGGAACGACGGAAATCAGACGGTCGGAAAGTGATAATAAAAGGCGCTTCTGAAAACAATCTTAAAAAAGTGAATGTCGATTTCCCGCTTGGCCAGTTCATTGCAGTGACAGGTGTTTCCGGATCAGGAAAGAGTACACTTATCAACAATGTACTTTATAAAATATTGGCACAAAAGTTGAATCGTTCAAAACAACGTCCAGGTGCGTATAAAAGCGTTGATGGATTGGAAGAATTAGAAAAGGTTATTGAAATCGACCAATCTCCAATTGGACGAACACCTCGTTCGAACCCTGCTACTTATACGGGTGTATTCGACGATGTAAGAGACGTTTTCTCCATGACCAACGAAGCGAAAGTACGTGGTTACAAAAAAGGAAGATTCAGTTTCAATGTAAAGGGCGGACGATGTGAAGCGTGCCGTGGAGATGGGATTCTTAAAATCGAGATGCATTTTCTGCCGGATGTCTACGTACCTTGTGATGTGTGTCATGGGAAACGATATAACCGTGAAACGCTTGAAGTGACGTATAAAGGGAAAAACATTGCTGATGTACTAGAAATGACAGCAGAAACTGCAACTGAGTTCTTTGAAAACATCCCTAAAATTCAACGGAAACTCCAAACAATAGTTGACGTCGGCCTAGGGTATGTTCAATTAGGGCAGCCTGCGACAACGCTTTCTGGCGGTGAAGCACAACGTGTAAAACTTGCTTCGGAACTTCACAAACGGTCTAACGGGAAGTCTTTCTACATTTTGGATGAACCGACTACGGGACTTCACGTACATGATATCGCGAAACTCCTAAAAGTTTTGGAGCGACTTGTTGACTCCGGAAATACAGTGTTAGTTATAGAACACAATCTAGATGTCATTAAAACCGTTGATCATATTATTGACCTTGGACCAGAAGGTGGCGACAAAGGCGGACAAATCATCGCTACTGGTACACCTGAACAAGTTGCTGAAAATAAACAATCTTATACAGGAATGTACTTGAAACCTATCTTGAATCGGGATCGCGGTCGTATGACTGCAAGACTTGAACAGGCTGAAAATCCAGTGACATGAAACTTTTTGGGTTACGAACCGTATAGATAAGCAAATCATATGCACCATCATTCCACATAGGAGGCGAAAGAAATGCAAAACGAAAGAAAACGCATTTTAACTATGCTTGAAAATGGAACGATTTCAACGGACGAGGCTTTGACTCTATTAGAGGCGTTATCTCAAAGTGAACCTGCAAAGAAGTCTGCTGATTTTTCTATTGATATTGAACCAGCTAAAACACAAGATCATGGACAGAAAAAAACAGAAGAAGACTCTTTTGCTGAGTCAGGAAAAGAAGAGCAATCCAAAGGAAAAGCTAAATCTGGTTGGTCAGGCACTTCTGCCGAGGAATTCATGGAAGACGTTCGTAAGGATTTAACGAATGTCGGTGACCAGTTTATGCAATTCATGCAAAGTGCAGTTCAAAAAGTGAAGCAGTTCGATATGGATAATCCGTTTGGCGCTTCAACGACGTTTGAACACAAAATGCAAAAAGAAGTAAAAGAGTTGGAAGAACTCATCGTGGATATCGATAACGGTAAACTATCGATTGTCCCGGGTGAAGGAGAAGAAATTTCAGCAGTCTTTTCAGTGAAGACCTTCACGTCAAGTTCTGAAGAAGAAGCAAAGAAGGAGTTTTTGGAAAAACTTATTTTTGTAACTGATGATCAGTCACTTAGAATTTCAAGTAATTCCAAAACGGTACAAGTGAATACAGTGCTCACCGTTCCTAAAAAAACGTATCGTAAGATTTCAGTACGATTGTTGAATGGCGGATTCGATTTCCGTAATTTGGAGGCTGATGTCCTTCGTGTAAAGACAGCTAACGGAAAAGTTAATCTAAGCTACGTTAAAGCGGGAGAAGTGGACATCGAAACCCTTAATGGAGAAATCCGTTTGCTAAGCATTGAAAGTCATAAACTGGAGACACAGACATTGAACGGACTCATCTACATTGATGGGAAAGTGAAAGACACGCAAGCTCGTACACTCAACGGATCTATCTCAGTGACAACTTCCCATGAATGTCCTGAAAAAATAGATGTGAAAAGCGTTGGGGGAAATATAGAGTTGTATGTACCTAGCTCGCTATCGTTAGTAGGTAGCATTACATCAACCATCGGTAGCCTGAACCTGAAACTGCCGGATGTTGAGAATACGTCCAATCAGGATCAGCTTTTACATCGTTCCATGAACTTTAAGAAGGATGAACAGGATTCTCCTTCTACACTTCATTTGTTTGCTGAATCTAAAACAGGTTCAGTCATGGTTTGTTATTCTCCTGATAAGAACGAATAATGAATAGAGTCAGCCTTCTCTCTTACTAATCGAGGGAAGGCTTTTTAATTCATGGTTAAAAATTTTAAGACAAGCGAAGTCATCGATGCAAAAAACCGTTCAAAATCCATTGTACAATGGTAGAATGATGCATAGATGACAATTGAAGATGGAGGTGGCCGATCAGATGGGTGGAGTCACGGTAAAAGATATTAAGGAACGGTTTGACTTGGAATTGCTTGCTGGAGCTAGTGGAATCGACAGAACGATTGAGTTAAGTGACATATCCCGTCCAGGGCTTGAGATGGCAGGCTATTTTGATTTCTATACACGCACACGCATCCAACTGTTAGGGAAGACGGAGATTTCGTTTTTTGAATTGCTACCTGAAGCTCTTCGCGTTGAACGGATGAATTTGTTATGCACACCGGACACACCTGCATTCGTTTTGGCACATGGTGTTACATTACCAGCGGAGCTTGAAATCGCTGCAGAAAGAATGGGGATATCTGTTCTTGGTGCCGATATACCAACTACCAGACTTTCGGGCATGTTGACAAATTTCATTGCGGGTCGCCTGGCACCGATGAAAACACTTCATGGTGTTTTAGTGGATGTCTATGGGATTGGTGTGTTAATCACTGGAAAGAGTGGTGTTGGGAAAAGTGAGACAGCTCTCGAACTTGTTAAACGCGGACATCGACTCATTGCAGATGATTCGGTTGAAATCCGTGAAGTGGCAAAAAATATTTTAATCGGAAGTCCTCCACCTTTGCTCCAACATATGTTGGAGATCCGAGGCGTGGGTATCATTGATATTATGACCTTATTTGGCGCGAGTTCGGTAAAAGATGATAAGCGGATTGTTCTCATCATCGACTTGGAACTATGGGATCCTGAGAAAATGTATGATCGTCTAGGTGTCGATGAAGACAAATTTAAGATCATGGATTCAGAAGTGACGAAGTTAGTTGTGCCGGTTCGTCCGGGTAGGAATCTATCGGTTATTATCGAAGTGGCTGCTATGGATTATCGACTCAAATCGTTAGGTATTAATGCAGCTGAAGAATTTACAAACAAGCTGGATGCAGTGATTAGTCAAAAGGCGACTGCAGCAGAAGAAAAGGGGATTCACCGGTAAATGAATACATTATTAGCGATCGATCCAGTTGCGTTTTCGTTCGGTACTTTTGAAGTCCGTTGGTATGGAATCTTAATTGCAACGGGAATCATTTTAGCGTTTTTACTAGTTCAAAGAGAAATGGTAAAACAAAAGATGCATCCAGACTTCTTGACGGATATGCTCATTTGGGCAGTTCCAATCTCCATTATTTCTGCACGAATTTACTATGTCATCTTTTCTTGGGAATTCTATAAAGATCATCCTGGAGATATTATTAAAATCTGGGAAGGCGGCATCGCCATACACGGTGCCCTAATAGGAGCGATTATTACAGCGGCTATCTTCACTAGAAAACGTGGTGTTTCTTTCTGGAAAGTAGCTGATATTACAGCACCTGGTCTACTCATCGGACAAATTATCGGGCGTTGGGGCAATTTCATGAACCAAGAAGCGCATGGCGGTCCAGTGTCTCAGTCTTTCCTTGAAAATAACATCATTCCTGATTGGATCATGAATCAGATGACGATTGAGGGTGTTACCTATCATCCTACGTTTTTGTATGAATCCGTGTGGAATCTCGTGGGTCTTGCGATCATCCTATTGTTGCGAAGAGTCAACTTGAAACGTGGAGAAATCTTCTTCTTCTATATCATTTGGTATTCAGTTGGACGTTTCTTCATCGAAGGAATGAGAACGGATAGCTTGTATGGAGGAGATCTCCGTGCAGCACAAGTCGTATCTATTTTGGGAGTGGTCATTGCACTGGGGCTACTCATCTACCGCAGGTTCATTATGAAAACGGATGTGAGGTATAATGACAAATAATGATAATATGGCGACGCTCAAGAATGGGTTAGGAGCGGGATTAAAAACAACTTGGTCACTGGGGAAAATTATTTTCCCCATCACGATTCTTGTAGTAATTTTACAACATACTCCTATATTACCTTGGATAGTTAAGCTGATTTCTCCATTCATGAATCTTTTTGGATTGAGTGGAGAAGCGGCAATCCCGCTAGTCCTCGGAAATGCATTGAACTTGTACGCCGGAATCGCTGGAATCTTATCGCTCGACTTGACGGTGAAAGAAGTGTTTATCATTGCGATGATGCTTAGTTTTTCACACAACCTGTTCATCGAAACTGGGGTTGCGTTGAAAGTGGGCGTCAAACTATGGATTGTGTTGGTAGTGCGTTTCGGTTTGGCAGCGTTATCCGGGATTGTCATTAACCTCGTTTGGCAAGGCGGTGGAGAAATCGCGAAATATGGGATTGCTCCTGAAACGGCTATAGTTCCTGACGGCTGGTTTGATATTTTCTTATTGGGGCTGCAAAAAGCATCTTTTGGAGTCTTGCAACTCGCACTCATTGTTATCCCGTTGATGCTCGTTGTCCAATTCTTGAAAGACCGAAATTACTTAGAGAAGTTCTCCTCTAAATTTTCACCAGTTACTAAACTTATTGGTGTACAGCCGAACGCTTCGTTAACGTTAGTGGCGGGACTTGTCATAGGTTTAGCATATGGTGCAGGTGTAATGATCCAGGCGGTTCAAGAAGACGGTGTTAGTAACAGGGATGCAACACTATCGTTCATATTCCTTGTCGCATGTCACGCAGTCGTCGAAGATACGTTATTATTCATCCCATTAGGTATCGCGGTCTGGCCACTGCTCCTGATCCGCGTTATAACCGCATTCGTTCTGACGATTGCAGTCGCGTTTTTCTGGAGACAAAAGCTGAACGAGAAACTGGAAAAGGAGGCTACTGTTTTCAATGGATAAGCCAATTACAACGATACTGTTCGATTTGGACGGTACTTTACTTGATACGAACGAACTAATCATGCAATCATTTGAACAATTACTCGGCAAACATTACCCGGGAAAATATACACGAATAGATATTTTGCCTTTTTTAGGACCTACTTTAGCAGAGACATTTAATGGGATGGACCCTTCCAAGACAGAAGGGATGATTCAGGAATATCGTGAATGGAACCTTGCGAACCATGACCGATTGGTGGATGAGTTTGATGGAGTTACGGAAGTATTGACCCAATTAGCTAACAGTGGCATCCGAATGGCGATTGTGTCGACGAAAAGAAATGACATGGTTCATAAAGGGTTAGATTTAATTGGCATCACACACTTATTTGAAACTATAGTTGGATTAGACGACGTACAACGTCCCAAACCAGATCCTGAACCACTTTTACTTGCGATGGACCGGTTGAATGCTTCAAAAGAAGAAGTCCTAATGGTTGGCGATAACTTCCACGACATTGAAGGTGGGAAAAATGCTGGGGTTCGTACAGCTGCTGTTGCTTGGTCTGCAAAAGGTTCTGAATTTCTTTCGACTTTTAACCCAGACTATATGTTGACCCACATTTCAGATTTATACGAACTTGTAGGTGTGAAGGGCAAATGAGAAAGACGGAGCGTTTTCGTGTAAAGGGTGAAGGAAACTCACTTTGGAACTTGTACAAATCGGTTTCAATTTTTAAAGTCATGAAAAACTTTGTTGTCATACAAATTGCTCGCTATACACCGTCATTCAAAGTGAAGAACTGGTTATATAGAACATTCTTGCGGATGGAGGTCGGACAGCGTACCGCATTTGCTCTTATGGTCTTTCCTGATGTAATGTTTCCCGAACGCATTCAGGTAGGGAGAAATTCCGTTATAGGGTTCAACTCCACTATCCTGGCTCACGAATACCTAATAGATGAGTATCGGATTGGGAACGTGGTCATTGGTGACGAAGTCATGATCGGTGCAAACTCCACAATATTACCAGGCGTTACTATCGGTGATGGAGCTGTAGTTTCTGCAGCTTCGTTGGTGAATAGAGATATCCCGGCGGGTGCATTTGCAGGAGGGAACCCTGTTCGAATTATTTACACAGCTGATCAGGTTGCAGAACGGAACGAAAACAAACTTAAGGTTTAAGATTGTACAAAAGAGTTATGGTATACTGTAGTCATATTGCAAGAAGGAGCGTTTCCCTCGTTCCTTCTTGTTTTTTATCGGAGGAATCTGTTTGGATAAAAACGAGCACAACAAAAACAATAATATTATTTCATTCGTCCCAGACGGCGATTTTTACTATGAACGGGCCCTTGCGGAAATCCAGAAAGAACAATTTCCGGAAGCTTTGAAATATTTGAAACGAGCGGTGGAACTGAATCCTGATGATCATCAAATTGTCATGCAATATGGAATTATGGTGATGGAAGAAGGACGTTTTGAAGAAGCGCTGGATTTACTAATTCAAGCGTACGAATTGGAACCGACAGATGGCGATGTGATTTTCTATCTTGCAGAAATTCATGCACATCTGGGTCTATTACGTGAAGCGAAAATGTTTGCAGAAAAATATATGAACGTGGCACCGGAAGGGGAACTTTCAGAAGAAGCAAAAGAGATTATCGAGTTTGCTGAGCAAGAAGCTGCATTTTTATCGGACGAAGAACCGGGTGACGAAGAAGTTCACTTGTTACAAGAAAAGGCGAGACGATTAATGGAAACGGGAGAGTTTGACAAAGCGGTCTCAGTCTTAGAAGACATCGTTGTGGATTATCCTGAATCCTGGTCTTCTTTTAATAACTTGGCACTTGCTTATTTTTATAGAGGTGAAACGTCGGATGCCCGTGAATTGTTGTACGACGTGTTGCGAAAAGACCAAGGCAATGTCCATGCATTATGCAATCTTGCTGTTTTCTATTACTACGAAGGGGATCAGGAGAAATTACTGCCCCTCACTGAATTGCTAGTGAAAATACGTCCATATCAGTTTGAAAATCGCTACAAATTGGGAGCTACTTTTGCTCTGATTGGTAATCATAAGGAAGCGTACTACTGGTTGCGTAGCATTCAGAAAAAAGGATTTGAAGGAGATGCAGGATTCTTCTTTTGGCTAGCACATGCTGCATTCTTTTCAGGTCATCGTCAACAGGCTGAAACTGCATTTAGCCGATTGATTGAAATTGACCCTTCAAAGGCTGGACTGGAACCATGGGTTGATGCGAATGCGGACAAGCAGATTGACACGTCGATCTATACGCAGGACAAGCAATTTTTACTCGACAAAATTGGCAATGAGTATGTCAGCGAAAGAATGTTCGGATTTTTCCTGTTAGGAAAGTCCATTCATAAACAAGAAATTATAGCACACCCTGCTTATATAGATGTTGAAAAGTTGGAGGATCTTGAGAAGCTAGTACTCGCTTCAAGTTTGGATTATCATCTTGTAGAAAAGTCTATCGCAGATCAGGCATTCAATCGCGCCATGCAAGCAAGCGAACTGTTATATGCCAAGCACAATCCGCTTGATGAAGAAGGAACGCACTTATTTCAAATGTGGTTTTCTTTGTTTGAAATCGGAATTACGAAACAGTACACATTCAAAAATCCAAAAGCGATAGCTGCAGCTGCAGACTATATGTTCCATTCTTCTCGAAGCAAAGGGGTCACGAAAACAAAACTTGCTGAATTATATAAAATAAGCACACCTACACTTACTAAATACGTGAGTGAGTTGTTCGAGCTCCTTCCAAACTTCTCGTGATAACCTTTTGCCATGAAAAACGTATAGCAGGCAGAAAAGTTGATGGTAAGTCAGAAACCTTATACGATTTGAACAGAAGTAGTTAATTAGAGGAGGAACTAGAATGTCAGCTGAAACAATCTATGACGTGATTATCATTGGAGCAGGACCTGCTGGTATGACGGCAGCAGTATATACGGCACGCGCTAATATGTCGACTCTTATGTTGGAACGTGGAGTACCAGGCGGCCAAATGGCAAGCACGGAAGAAATTGAAAACTATCCAGGATTTGAGTCCATTCTTGGGCCTGAGCTTTCAACTAAAATGTTCGATCATGCTAAACGCTTTGGTGCAGAATATGCGTATGGTGATGTCAAAGAAATTATTGATGGAAAAGAATATAAAACAATTGTTGCTGGTGGAAAAGAGTATAAAGCTCGATCCATCATTATTACGACAGGCGCAGAATACCGTAAAATGGGTATCCCTGGCGAAACAGAGTTAACAGGTCGCGGAGTGAGCTACTGTGCAGTTTGTGATGGTGCTTTCTTTAAAAACAAAGAAATCATCGTTATTGGTGGCGGAGATTCTGCGGTTGAAGAGGGGACTTACCTTACTCGTTTCGCAAGTAAAGTAACTATTATTCACCGACGCGACGAGTTGCGTGCTCAGAAAATTCTTCAGGAACGAGCATTTGCAAATGATAAGATCGACTTCATCTGGAATTCAACCGTTAAAGAAGTGCACGGTAAAGATGGAAAAATCGATTCGGTCACATTAGTGTCAACAGAAGATGGTACTGAACAAGAGTTTGCAGCCCAAGGTATGTTTATCTACATTGGTCTAGATCCAATCACTGCACCATTCAAGAATCTCGGTATTTTAGATGCGAATGGATATATTAAAACAAACGAAGTGATGGAAACGGAAATTCCG
This sequence comes from Sporosarcina sp. ZBG7A, assembly GCF_000813425.1. Taxonomy (GTDB): domain Bacteria; phylum Bacillota; class Bacilli; order Bacillales_A; family Planococcaceae; genus Sporosarcina. Next base: position 21,684 of record NZ_JWIB01000014.1, on the reverse strand, counting down.
GGAATCTTTGCAGCAGGGGATGTGCGTGAAAAACTATTGCGCCAAGTCGTCACAGCTACAGGGGACGGAAGTGTCGCTGCACAATCTTGTCAAAAGTATGTGGAAGAATTGACAGAATCCCTTGAAACTCAAGTGTAAGTAAATAATCTTTCCTTAACGCAACTTTAACATTTTTGTAACGCTACTGAAATAGTTATCGGTTATACTAAGAGTGTTGATTGACCCCCTATTTTTAAATAAACTTTTAAGCTGTCGGAGTGTACTATGCCGGCAGCTTCTTTTTGTGTCGTTTTTCGTTGAAATCGATTATACTTAGTACTATGTGTATAAAAAGAAGTGAGGAACGCATATGCAAAGAATTGTAAACCTACTCGTCGTGAAAGACGGAAAAACCTTATTGTTAAAAAAGCCGCGTAGAGGCTGGTATGTAGCTCCTGGTGGAAAGATGGATGCTGGCGAGTCCATTATGGAAACTGCCGTACGTGAATTTACAGAAGAGACCGGGGCAAAACCTGTCGATCCTCATCTTAAAGGTGTGTTCACTATGGTCATACGTAAAGGTGAGGAAGTAGTGGATGAATGGATGCTTTATACGTTTGTCGCGCATGATCTTACAGGCACTCCTCTCACACAGACGATTGAAGGAGAACTAGGATGGCAGCCGATAGAAGCCTTGAATACACTACCAATGGCAGAGGGAGATCGAACGAACTTGCTATTTGCGAGTTCAAGCCCTGGTATTCAATATGGGACATTCACGTATACAGAAGAATTTGAGCTTCTTGAAGAAAAAATTCAAAAGTCTATGGAAGGTGATTGAACCGATGGAGATTGAAGCACATTCTGAAGAACTCGAACTTGTCATTATTACAGGTATGTCGGGTGCGGGTAAGTCCGTAGCGATGCAAAGTTTTGAAGACATGGGCTACTATTGCATCGATAATTTACCACCGGAACTACTTGTGACATTCCTCGACCTGATGTTGAAATCGGCGGACAAAAAATCGAGAATCGCTGCGGTAATCGATACTCGAGGTGGTGGATTATTCGATGCTCTGCTTGATGCGATTGATAACTTGACTCGAATGGAAAATGTTACGACGCGAATTCTATTTCTTGAAGCGGATGACGAAACACTGGTTAGTCGATATAAAGAAACACGGCGATCACACCCGCTCGCAAACGGAAGACAGCCGTTAACAGGCATTCAAAAAGAACGAGGTCTCCTAAGTGATGTGAAGGGTCGTGCGCGTTCAATCTTTAACACATCTCGTATGAAACCGAAGCAACTTAGAGATAAAATCATTGCAGAATTCTCGGTGGGAGAAGGCGAAAATTTCACACTGAATTTTATATCATTCGGATTTAAACACGGAATGCCAATCGATGCAGATGTCGTATTTGACGTTCGATTTTTACCGAACCCTTATTACATTGAATCGATGCGCCCGCAGACGGGGCTCGACAAAGACGTGTATGAGTACGTTCTGAAATGGGAAGATACGCAAACATTGATCGCTAAGTTATCTGATCTATTTCAGTTTTTAATCCCTCAATATAAGAACGAGGGCAAATCACAAGTCGTCGTTGCATTCGGCTGTACAGGTGGGCAACATCGTTCTGTGACCCTAGCTGAATACTTTGGAAATCTGTTCAAAGATGACTATACAACATACGTAACACACCAGCATATCGAAAAAAGAAAGGGCTGACGCTATGACAACTTCCAATAGCCGCAAAAAAGTTGTGGTGTTTGGAGGCGGTACAGGTTTGTCGACATTACTTCGAGGGTTGAAGAAGTATCCAATCGATTTAACTGCGGTTGTTACAGTTGCTGATGATGGTGGAAGTTCAGGGAGGTTGTTGGATCAATATGATATCCCGCCTCCCGGAGATGTCAGAAAGGTGATGGCAGCGCTTTCAGATGTTGAACCTCTAATCGAGCAGCTTTTCCAGTACCGCTTTACAACTCAAGATGATCTTCACGGGCATTCCCTTGGGAATTTGATGCTTGCAGCTATGACAGATATTACAGGTGATTTTGCTAGCGCCGTAAAGAAAACAGGTCAGGTGCTCAATATTAAAGGAAAAGTGCTTCCGGCTGCCAATCAACGGATTAAGTTGCATGCAGAGCTGGATGACGGAACGATTGTTACTGGGGAGTCTAAAATTCCGATGTACGCACGTAAAATTCGTCAAGTGTACTTATCCCCTCAAGATGCCAAGCCGTTGCCAGAGACACTAGAAGCGATCCGTCAGGCGGATTTAATCATCATTGGACCGGGGAGTTTGTATACAAGTATTTTACCGTCTTTGCTTGTACAAGATATTCGCGATGCCGTCCTAAAAAGTGAAGCAAGTAAGGTGTATGTAGGAAACTTAACGACTCAAAAAGGTGAAACCTATCGATATACGGCTTCTGAACATGTCGCTGCGCTATATGACCATGTCGGAAAACCGTTTTTAGATGCAGTACTGCTGAATAAGACTGACATTATGCCGCTTTTAACAGAAGCAGGTCAGACCGTCACATCTTGGCCAGTAGAAAGGGATCTTGAAGAATTACAAAAGCTAGTTCCGGAAATTTGGCAAGAAGACATAGCACTCGCAGAAAATGATCGAGTGTTGCACGATGCAGAAAAAGTAGCAGAATGGTTCGTAAATTACATATCAGACGAATCTAAAACCAAACAGACGTGATCGTCACCGAGAAAGGGGAGAGTTCATGTCTTTCGCATCAGAAACAAAAAAAGAATTGACGCAAATCGAATCAGACGATTGCTGCACAAAGGCAGAAGTGGCTGCATTCATCCGAATGAACGGCGTTCTCTCATTTTCCAATAAGGCTATTAGTTTAGATGTACAAACAGAAAATGCAGCGATTGCCAGAAGACTCTATTCAAACTTGAAAAAGCTATATAAATACAAGGTCGAATTACTTGTACGGCGCAAAATGCGTTTAAAGAAGAATAACGTTTACATTTGTAGAATCCGAGAGGGAGCACGTCAGTTACTCGATGATTTAGATATTTTGACAAATACATTCCAGTCCAACCAATCCATTTCAGCATCGATCATTCCGAATGATTGTTGTAAGCGAGCGTATTTACGTGGAGCATTTCTGGCAGGGGGATCTGTGAATAATCCAGAGACGTCTTCCTATCACCTGGAAGTCTTTTCGATGTATGCAGAACACTCGGATGCATTAGTGGATCTCATGAACGAATATCAGCTGAATGCAAAATCGATTGAACGGAAAAAAGGATTTGTTGCGTACTTGAAAGAGGCAGAAAAAATTGCGGATTTTTTAAGTATTATAGGTGCACATGTTGCACTCATGAGATTTGAGGATATCCGGATTGTCCGGGATATGCGCAATAGTGTCAATCGGTTAGTGAACTGTGAAACAGCGAATCTTAATAAGACAATTAGTGCGGCTCAACGCCAAGTTGAGAATATTAAACTGATCCAATCGACAATTGGTTTGGACCAATTGCCTGACAGGTTGCAAGAAATTGCTCACTTACGAGTAGAGTATCAGGATATCACGTTAAAAGAGTTAGGGGAGATGGTTTCAGGGGGCCCTGTAAGCAAATCGGGTGTCAATCACCGTCTACGTAAAATTGATGAGATTGCCGAAAAAGTTCGAGTCGGTGGAATTACTTAAAAAGAAAGGGGTCCAAAGAAATGATAGAGAAAACCGCTGAAGTGAAAATTAAGCCTGGCTTGCAAGCACGTCAGGCAGCTCTATTTGTGCAAGTAGCGAACCGATACACATCTGACTTGTATGTCAAACGGGATGAGCGTCAAGTGAATGCGAAGAGTATTATGGGAGTTATGAGTTTAGCGATTGCACAAGGAAGCACAGTTACATTGATTGCCGATGGGGCTGATGAAGAACAAGCGGCAGAGTCGCTAGCTACTTTTGTGCAAGGGGTAAACTAACTAAAAAAACGTCCCGCAATTTACGGGACGTCTTAGTAGGTCTTAAAGTTATTTTCCTTCAGATTCTCTCATATCGCTACGTGTAATGATGTGGTCGATTAAACCATATTCTTTTGCACGTTCTGCGGTCATGAAATTATCACGGTCTGTATCTTTCTCAATTACTTCAATTGGTTGACCTGTGCGCTCAGCAAGAATCTGGTTAAGTTTCTCACGGATGAAGAGGATGTGCTTGGCAGCGATTTCAATTTCAGTCGCTTGACCTTGAGCACCACCAAGTGGCTGGTGAATCATAACTTCAGCGTTAGGAAGCGCATAGCGTTTTCCTTTGGTACCAGCTGCAAGTAAGAACGAACCCATTGAAGCTGCCATACCGATACAAATTGTTTGGATGTTCGGCTTAATGTATTGCATCGTATCATAGATCGCCATACCTGCAGTGATACTGCCGCCTGGACTGTTAATGTAAATGGAGATATCTTTGTCTGGATCTTCTGATTCTAAGAATAGTAATTGAGCGACAATAGAGTTTGCTACGTTGTCGTCAATTGCACTTCCAAGCATGATAATACGGTCTTTTAGCAAGCGGGAGTAAATATCATACGCACGCTCTCCACGATTCGTTTGTTCGATAACTGTAGGAATTAAGTTCATTTCATTTCCTCCCTTTAATTGTTGAATATGTCGTATGTTAAAGCGGTCACCCGCTCAACCATGACTTTATCATACATAGTATGGTCAACTAAGGTCAAATATAACGCTTTATAATTATTTGTTGCTTTTAGGTGGGTCAGGAAGTATACTATAACTTGTCCGCTGCAAAGTCAGATGATGCTGAGCCCTCGTGGTGCAATGGATAGCACGCAAGCCTCCGAAGCTTGAAATGTGGGTTCGACTCCCGCCGAGGGCATATAGGTGCTTTATGATACTCCCCCGATTGTATGTAAATCATACGGTCGGTGGAGTTTTTTTGTTTTGAAAGAAACTTTTTCAACTGTAGAGCGTATAAAGGATAACGATTAAGTTTTGAGCTTCTCGGTTTCAGGGTAAACTTTTGGAAGTGTAGAAACGAAGATATTATTGAGGAGGCGGGGAATTTGAAGAAGTTATTGTTACCATTAGGAATTATCGTCGCGATTATTGTGATTGGTGTTGCGATTTTCTCTGGGAGCTACAATAAATTTGTGACAGCCGAAGAAAACGTAGACCAAGCGTATTCCCAAATTGAAACGCAACTGCAACGAAGAGTGGATCTCATTCCAAACTTAGTGAACACTGTAAAAGGATTTGCTAAACAAGAGAAAGAAGTAATTGGTCAAGTAACCGAGGCGCGTTCGAAACTAGCCGGCGCAAACGGACCTGAAGAACAAGCTGCAGCGGACTCAGAGCTTTCAGGCGCACTTAGTCGATTGTTAGTAGTGGTTGAGAATTATCCAGAATTGAAAAGTAATGAAAACTACAGACAGCTTATGGATGAATTAGCTGGAACTGAAAACAGACTTGCTGTAGCACGGAAAGATTACAATGGCGAGGTCGCTTCGTATAACAAACAAGTGAAGCGTTTCCCGGGCAAACTCATTGCGTCTGTTTTCGGATTTGACGAAAAGGAATATTTCAAAGCGGAAGCTGGTGCAGAAAAAGCACCTGAAGTCGACTTTGGGGCTGATGAGTAATGAAAAAGTTAGCTGTCCGAGCATTTGCCCTGCTTGGCATGCTTCTAGTTTTGTTGACAATTGTTCAACCGGCAGTCCACGCAAAAGTGGATGTAGTGCAAGATGAGTCGGGGATTTTGTCCGAGAGTCAAATACAAGAACTAAGGGATTATGGAACGCGATTACACAGTGCTACAGGTGCTGAATTTGCAGTGCTAATTGTTCCTGACACGAATGGAGTACCCATCGAAGAGTTTTCATTAAACAAATTACGTGAATTTAAGCTTGGCAATGAAAAAGAAAATAATGGTGCACTACTTGTTATGACAACTAATCCTGATGAAGATGGCAAACGTCATATTCGTTTAGAAGTTGGTTATGGATTGGAAGGGGCACTTCCTGATGGGAAAGTGGGGAGAATTATCGACGAGGTTGCCATGCCCTACTTGAAAAGTGAACAGCCAGACTTAGCAATAATGGAAGCATACAAAGCTTTCTATAACGAAATCGCAAAGGAATATGGGCTGGAAGGATCTGAATTACCAGTCGCAACGTATGATGGTAACAACGGTGATGAAGGTGGGTTCCCAATCGTCCCAATCATCGTCATCGGTTTTATCCTCATCCAGATTTTCTTTAACTCTGGCAGAGGTGGCGGTTCCGGTGGTTCTGGAGGATCCGGTGGTAGACGTCGCGGTGGCGGCATGATTTTCTTCCCGGGATCGTTTGGAGGCGGAGGCGGCTCTGGTGGTTCTGGTGGTGGATTCGGAGGCTTTGGCGGCGGTGGTTCCGGAGGTGGCGGAGGCGCTGGCCGAAGTTGGTAAGCCAAAAACGATCTATACAACACTTAGTGTTGCGTAGATCGTTTTTTCCTTTTACACTGAGGTTATATGGAGGGATTCTCATGCATGTACTATTTTATACCAAACCGGGCTGTCCTTTGTGTGACGAAGCTGAACAGATGATGGAACTCATCCAGGAAGACTATCCATTAACGTGGACAGCTGTAAATATTGAAGACGATGACGCGAAGCACGAACAATACGTGTTCATGATTCCTGTTGTCGAAAAAGACAATGAGGTTCTTTGTTCAGGTGTGATTAGTTATGTCGAACTTGCATTACTTTTTGAAACCGGAGTTTAAATTTGAAATTATCGGGAATAGTATGTATAGTTGCATTATAAGTTAATATATTTTTTTGACTAAAGTGGGACGTATTTTAACCTACATGGTCAATTGTTGTCCTACAATGGAGGGAGGAGTCTTTCTGAAATCGGCTATTGTGGAAGCGCAGGAAAAGTTGGTACCCGAAATGATGGCAACCCTGCAACAACGTTATCTTGTGCTAAAACTTATCAAAACATCCGGGCCAATTGGAAGACGACCTCTTGCTGACACTGCAGGTTTGTCTGAACGTGAAACACGCTCGGTCGTGGAAGCCCTTCGAGATCAGCAACTTATACGAGTTGCAAAAGAGGGAGCGACCATCACTGCTGACGGAGAAAATGTGTTGCAGCATCTTGGACCGTTAGTTGAGTTGCAATATGGCAAGAATGTACTTGCAAAGCGTATTAAAAGTTATTTTTCCATTCAAGATGTACACATTGTAAAAGGGGACAGTTCTGAACCAGGTGGCTCCAACGAATTACTTGGAACTGAAGCTGCATCTGTTTTTGCAAGTCGCATTGGAAATGGACGTATCGTGGCCGTGACTGGTGGAAGTACAATGGCAGCTATTCCGAAACACTTGAGTTGTTACCCAGGTGCAGAAGATACAGTATTCATTCCCGCTAGAGGTGGGGTTGGAGATAATATAGGACAGCAAGCGAACGTGATTGCTGCTACATTCGCACATACGTGTAATGCTTCTTATAAGTCATTATATTATCCTGAATCTCTTAGTGAGGAAGCACATGCCATATTCCTAAGAGAACCGACCGCTCAGAAAATGCTTGAGCTATATGAAACAGCGGATTGCTTACTACATGGTATTGGCGATGCGAAAAAAATGGCGGCCATGCGTGATTCCAATGAAGAAGAACAACAGTTACTCGATTCCAGAAGTGCAAAAGGTGAAGCTTTCGGGTATTACTTTAATGGTGCCGGTGAAATAGTTCATCACCTTCGAACGGTTGGAATTCAAACCGATCATCTAAAACGCATTCCATTGGTATTAGCAGTGGCGGGTGGTTCAGCAAAAGCAGAAGCGATTCTTTCGTATTTGCGAGGAGCTACAAAGCAAACTGTTCTTATTACGGATGAAGGCGCTGCAAGGGAAATCGTGAATTTGCTAGCGAACGACTAACACAACATGTTTACAATCGGTCTGCTTTGGAAAATACCCAAAGTATGCCATCTATATATAACAACAAAACTTGGAGGGATTTTACATGACTGTAAAAATGGCGATTAATGGATTTGGACGTATTGGACGTATTGTAATGAGAGACACACTAGAGCACGAGGAACTTGAAGTTGTAGCAGTAAACGACTTAACGGATGCGCCGATGCTTGCTCACTTGTTGAAGTATGATTCAGTTCACGGAATCCTAGATGCAGATATCACTTCCGATGAAAACCATATTATTGTGAACGGTAAAAAAATTCGTGTCTATGCTGAAAAAGATCCAGCTAACCTTCCATGGAAAGACCTTGGAGTCGATATTGTTGTTGAAAGTACAGGAGTATTCCGCGACGCTAAAGGCTTACAGAAACACATCGACGCTGGAGCGAAGAAAGTCATCTTGTCAGCTCCTGCTAAAGGTGATGTGAAAACACTTGTTATGGGTGTGAACGAGCAAGAATATGATGCAGCAACAGATCACTACGTATCCAATGCATCATGTACTACAAACTGTTTAGCACCAGTCGTTAAAGTGTTGAACGAAAAGTTCGGCGTTGAGCGTGGCATGATGACAACAATTCACTCATACACAAACGATCAGCGAATTCTTGACCTTCCACACGAAGACTACCGTCGTGCGCGTGCTGCGGCAGAGTCTATGATCCCAACAACTACAGGTGCAGCGTCTGCTGTAACAAAAGTAATTCCTGAATTGAAAGGGAAATTGGATGGTATGGCTGTACGTGTTCCAACACCAAACGTTTCACTCGTTGACTTCGTTGCAGAGTTAAAAAAAGACGTTACTGTTGAAGACGTAAACAGTGCATTAAAAGAAGCATCTGAAAACGAACTAAAAGGGTACCTATTCTACAGCGACCTTCCACTCGTTTCAAAAGACTATAATGGCAACCATGCTTCTTCTACAGTGGATGGTCTGTCAACTATGGTACTTGGAGACAACATGGTGAAAGTGATTAGCTGGTATGACAACGAACAAGGATATGCTGCACGTTGTATCGACCTTGCGTTGTTCATGAACGAAAAAGGACTATAAGCGACAACTGTAAACACATATCGGGCACATAAAATCTGGCTTATCAGATTGTGACCGATTATACTTAATAGATGGGCAGGAGGAACGGCATTGCCCGTTTCCTCCTTTTTTATTAAAAACTTTTGTTTGTGAAGGAGTGCTTGTTCGCATGAATGCCAAAATGACGATGAAAGACTTGGATCTAAAAGGGAAACGAGTTTTCTGCAGGGTGGATTTTAACGTACCTATGGAAGATGGGAAAGTTTCAGATGAAACTAGAATCCGTGCTGCCATCCCTACAATCGAGTACCTTTCTGAACAGGGTGCAAAAGTAATTCTTGCGAGTCACCTGGGTCGTCCGAAAGGTGAAGTGAAAGAAGATTCACGTTTAACGGAAGCGGGAAAGCGATTGGCTGAATTACTAGGCAAACCCGTTTTGAAATTGGACGAGTCCACAGGGCCTGCGGTTGAGAAACAAGTTTCCGAGTTGGCTGATGGAGAAATTCTTTTACTTGAAAATGTTCGATTCCATGCGGGTGAGGAAAAGAACGATCCTGAACTTGCTAAACAATTTGCTGCACTGGCAGATGTTTTCGTCAATGACGCATTTGGAGCAGCACACCGTGCACATGCAACAACTGCTGGAATCGCGGAGTATCTGCCAAGTGTACAAGGACTTCTACTTGAAAAAGAACTCGACGTACTTGGGAAAGCATTATCAGATCCGGAGCGTCCATTCACAGCGATTATTGGTGGCGCAAAAGTGAAAGACAAGATTGGTGTCATCGATCACTTGTTGGATAAAGTCGATAATCTACTTATCGGTGGAGGCCTCTCCTATACATTTTCGCGTGCTCAAGGGCACGAAATAGGTGACTCACTGGTAGAAGAAGACAAAATCGATCTTGCTAAATCATTCATTGAAAAAGCAAAAGAAAAAGGCGTTAACTTATACTTGCCAATTGATGTGAAGGTAGCCGATTCATTTTCTGAAACAGCAGAAACTAAAGCTGTGGAAATCACAGGCATTGAAAAAGGTTGGATGGGCCTTGATATCGGTCCGAAAACCGCAGAACTTTACGACAGCGTGATCCGGGATTCAAAACTTGTTATTTGGAATGGACCGATGGGTGTATTTGAAATGGCACCATTTGCTGAAGGTACAAAGCGAGTTGCTCAAGCAATGGCTGAAACCGATGCATTTTCAATTATCGGTGGTGGCGATTCTGCTGCTGCTGTTGAAAAGTTTGAAGTAGCTGAAAAAATGGACCATATCTCTACAGGTGGCGGTGCGTCATTGGAGTTCATGGAAGGTAAAGAATTGCCTGGCGTTGCTGCATTGAAAGATCGTTCATAAGGAGGAAACTACTCATGAGAAAACCGATTATCGCAGGAAACTGGAAGATGTACAAAACGATGGATGAAGCTGTAGCGTTTATAGATTCACTTGCTGGAAAGTTGAAGGAAAGTGACAAGGTGGAAACTGTGATTTGTTCACCCGCACTTTATCTAACAACACTTGTTGAAAAGACAAAAGACTTACCGGTTCGTATTGGAGCACAAACGATGCATGAAGAGGGTGAAGGGGCATTCACGGGCGAAATCAGTCCTACGATGCTTTCAAGTGTAGGTGTTGAATTTGTCATCCTTGGACACTCTGAGCGTAGACAATACTATAACGAAACAGATGAATCTGTTAACCGAAAAGTAAAATCGGCTTTTGAACACAAGCTTACACCGATTGTATGTGTAGGTGAGTCACTGGAACAGCGTGAAGACAACGCGACATCAGCGATTGTTTCAGAACAAGTGAAGAAAGCGTTTGCGGGCGTTAGCGAGACAGATGCGGTTTCAGCAATCGTTGCCTATGAGCCGATTTGGGCGATTGGTACTGGACGTACAGCAACTGCAGAAGATGCGAATGAAGTGTGTGCACAAATTCGTACAGTTCTTTCAGAGCTATATTCTGAAACAGTGGCACAGGCGATCCGTATTCAATACGGCGGTAGTGTAAAACCTGGAAACATTGAAGAACTCTTATCGATGAGTGATATCGATGGAGCATTAGTCGGTGGAGCTAGTCTCGATCCGGAATCGTTCACCGCACTCGCGGAGGCTGGAGCAAATGCCTAAAGGTCCTGTTGGCCTTATCATTATGGACGGTTTTGGACTGCGCTCAGAAACTTCCGGAAATGCTGTTGCGCATGCGAAGAAACCAAACTATGAGCGATTATGGAACGCATATCCCCATTCCACGTTAACAGCGTGTGGGGAAGCGGTCGGGTTGCCTGAAGGTCAAATGGGAAACTCAGAAGTCGGTCACTTGAACATTGGAGCTGGACGGATTGTCTACCAGAGTCTTACTCGGGTCAATAAATCGATTCGTGAAAACGATTTTTTCCAAAACGAAGTGTTACTTGCGGCTGTACAGCACGCAAAAGCGAATAACGGTGCACTGCATTTGATGGGATTACTATCAGATGGCGGTGTCCACAGTCATTATGAGCATTTGTTTGCATTGCTTCGCCTTGCTGAAATGAATGGCGTTCGTGAAGTATACGTTCATGCGTTTTTAGACGGAAGAGATGTTGGACCTAAAACGGCATTAACGTATATCAAACAAACTGAAGAAGTCATGAAATCGGTCGGAGTGGGACAACTAGCGTCAATTTCTGGCCGCTATTATGCTATGGATCGTGACAGACGCTGGGAACGTATCAAGTTGGCGTATGATGTCATGGCGAATGGTGAAGGACCTGTTTACGCATCAGCTGAAGAAGGTGTCCAAGCTTCTTACGATGCAGGTGTGACAGACGAATTCGTTGTGCCATTTATTGTTCAACCAGAAGGACAGGCTCCAATTCAGATTTCTGAGGGAGACTCTGCTGTATTTTTCAATTTCCGACCTGACCGCGCGATTCAGTTATCCCGTGTGTTCACTCAAAATGGATTTGAAGGATTTGCAGCGAAGAAATATACAGATTTAAAATTTGTTACATTTACGGATTACAGTGCTGAAGTTGCTTCCCAAGTTGTATTTGCCAGACAAGATTTAAAAAATACAATTGGTGAAGTCCTTTCACAAAACAATATTCGTCAGCTTCGTATTGCAGAAACTGAAAAGTATCCGCATGTAACGTTCTTCATGAGTGGTGGACGAGAGGAAGAATTCGAAGGCGAGAAGAGAATTCTAATCCCTTCACCTAAAGTTGCCACTTACGATTTGAAACCTGAAATGAGTGCGTACGAAGTAACAGATGCGCTCATCAAAGAAATACAAGAGGACCAAATCGATGCGTTCATCCTCAATCTTGCGAACCCTGACATGGTCGGTCATAGTGGAATGCTCGAACCGACAGTGAAAGCGGTTGAGACAACGGATGAATGTGTTGGACGTATCCTAGATGTGTTACTTGCTAAAGGTGGCACAGCGATTATTACAGCAGACCACGGAAATGCAGACGAAGTAATGACAATTGAAGGTGCACCAATGACTGCGCATACGACTAATCCAGTACCAGTAATTGTGACGAAAGATGGCGTTACTCTAAGAGAAGGCGGTATTCTCGCTGATCTTGCGCCAACCATGTTAAAATTACTAGGTATCAAACAGCCAGTAGAGATGACAGGAACGCCATTATTTTAACTAAAGGGAGAGATTTGCATGCCAATCATTACACTTGTTCAAGCTAGAGAAGTACTCGACTCACGAGGGAACCCAACTGTTGAAGTCGAAGTGTTTACAGAAAGTGGAGCATTTGGACGAGCAATTGTACCATCTGGTGCATCAACAGGTGAATATGAGGCTGTTGAACTTCGCGATGGCGACAAAGATCGTTACCTTGGAAAAGGCGTGCTAAAAGCTGTTGATCACGTCAACGAAATCATTGCAGATGCGTTGGAAGAAAACTATTCAGTTCTCGACCAAGTCGTGATCGACAATGCTTTGATCGAACTGGACGGAACGGATAACAAAGGCAAACTTGGAGCAAACGCAATTCTTGGCGTATCTATGGCAGTAGCTCATGCGGCAGCTGACTATTTAGATATTCCGTTGTATCAATATCTTGGCGGCGTGAATGCGAAGCAACTTCCAGTTCCAATGATGAACATCGTCAATGGTGGAGAGCACGCAGATAACAACGTCGACATCCAAGAATTCATGATCATGCCTGTAGGCGCTGAATCATTCCGTCACGCACTTCGTATGGGAGCAGAAATCTTCCACGGTTTGAAAGCGGTTCTTCATGATAAAGGATTGAACACAGCGGTTGGTGACGAAGGCGGATTCGCACCGAACCTATCATCTAACGAAGAAGCGCTCTCTACGATTGTAGAAGCGATTGAAAAAGCAGGTTACAAAGCTGGCGAAGATATCATGCTCGCAATGGACGTGGCTGCTTCAGAAATCTTCAACAAAGAAGACGGCAAGTACCATCTATCAGGTGAAGGCATCGTGAAAACATCTGAAGAAATGGTTGACTGGTACGAAGAGTTAGTCAACAAGTATCCAATCATTTCAATTGAAGATGGTTTGGACGAAAACGACTGGGCAGGTCACAAGCTCTTAACAGACCGCCTTGGCAAGCGCGTACAACTTGTAGGAGACGATCTCTTCGTAACGAATACAGAAAAATTGTCACGCGGTATTCAAGAAGGCGTTGGCAACTCAATCCTTATTAAAGTGAACCAGATCGGAACACTTACAGAGACATTCGATGCGATTGAAATGGCGAAACGTGCGGGCTATACAGCAGTTATCTCTCACCGTTCAGGTGAAACAGAAGATACAACAATCGCTGACCTTGCAGTCGCAACAAATGCAGGGCAGATTAAGACCGGTGCTCCTTCGCGTACAGATCGCGTTGCGAAGTATAACCAATTGCTACGTATCGATGACCAACTCGATGAAACAGCACAGTACCTTGGCAAACAAACATTTTACAACTTGAAGCAACAATAAGTTGCGGTTAGAGACAACTGCTTGAAACAGCGGTTGTCTCTATTGCTAGAGTTTGGTAAACTGGTAAGGTAGTTGAGTTCTGTTTCAGGAGGTGGAACATTATGCACGCGTTATTATTGACATTGCTCGTGATTGTCTCACTTTCACTAATTGTCGTTGTCTTGCTACAATCGGGGAAAAGTGCAGGCCTATCTGGAGCCATCTCCGGTGGTGCAGAACAGTTATTTGGTAAACAAAAGGCACGCGGTCTAGACTTAGTCTTGCAGCGCGTTACAATTGTACTATCCGTGCTGTTCTTCGTACTGGCGATTGCGATCGTGAAAATATAAAAAGAAGCAATTTTCGCCTGGCCATCTGTACGGCCAGGCTTTTTTATTCAAAAATGGTTTGGTAATGATTGGAGGTTAGGTCGCATGAAAGTTTCTCATGCAAAGCCTTTCTTTTTTGAACATGGAAAGCGAGCAGTGCTTTTACTGCATGGTTTTACAGGGACATCTGCAGACGTACGAATGATCGGACGTTTCTTAGAGAAAAAAGGATATACATCCCTTGCGCCGCATTATAAAGGACATGGTGGCCCCGCAGAAGACCTGATTCAAACGGGTCCTGACGACTGGTGGCCAGATGTCACTCAAGCTTATGACCAACTAAAAGATGCTGGTTATGACCAAATTGCTGTAGCTGGGTTATCATTAGGTGGCGTATTTTCGCTAAAATTAGGTGCCGAGCGTCCTGTGATGGGAATTGTTACGATGAATGCACCGATGTCGATGCGTTCGTTAGATCAAATGTATGAAGGGGTACTCCATTACGCCCGCGAATACAAAAAACTAGAAGGTAAAGACGAGGAAACAATCGATGTGGAAGTGGCGGCACTACGTGAAAAATCGATGCCTTCGCTAACCGACCTTCAGAAGCTGATCGAGAACGTGAGAGCTGAAGTGGATACGATCTATGCGCCGTTATTAGTTGTTCAATCCACTCATGATGAAGTAATCGAAACGAATTCAGGACAAATCATCTATGATAACGCAGAATCTACAGACAAAAAGATTTCACACTATGAGAAATCGAAGCATGTGATTACATTAGGAACTGAAAAAAATGAGTTACATGAAGAGATTTTTGAGTTTCTGGAGTCTCTTGATTGGGAAGAGTAATCCTATCGACTTCAGGTAATACTAACAATATAAGGAGGGATGAGAATTGGATAATTTTGAAAAAGAATTGCAACAAAAAATCCTTTCAACAATGAAAGACGATTCATACAAGCCGCTGACTGTGCAGGAAATCCAGGAGTTACTCGGAATGGAACAAGCCGCAGAATTTAAAGAACTTGTGAAAATGCTTGTCCATTTAGAACAAAAAGGACTCATCATTCGTTCCCGTACAAATCGTTATGGCACTCCAGAGCGTATGAATCTTGTACGTGGAAAGTTTATCGGACATGCGAAAGGTTTTGGATTTGTCACACCTGAAACGGAAGGCATGGATGATATTTTCATACCGCCGAACGAAGTAAATGGTGCGATGAATGGAGATATCGTGTTAGTACGCGTTTCCAGCAGCTCATTCGGAGATCGAAGAGAAGGCGCAATCAGTCGAATCGCTGAACGTAAAACAACAAAAGTTGTAGGAACGTATCAGGACAACAAAGGGTTCGGATTTGTCATTCCGGATGATAAAAAGCTCCCTATGGACTTATTCATTGCTAAAGGAAATAACCTAGGTGCTGTCGAAGGGCATAAAGTAGTTGCGGAAATCACTGAGTTTCCAAGTGACATGAAATCTGCGACTGGAATGGTTGTGCAGATTCTTGGACACAAAAATGATCCTGGTGTCGACATCCTTTCAATTATCCACAAACATGGAATAGAAATCGAGTTTCCTCCTGAAGTACTACAGCAAACGGATAAAATCCCTGCAGAAATCCAGGAAACAGATTTGTTCAAACGCAACGACCTGCGAGATGTACTGACGATTACGATTGATGGTGCAGATGCAAAGGATTTAGATGACGCGATTTCACTCGTGAAAAACGCAGATGGAACACATACGTTATCTGTCCACATTTCCGATGTAAGTCATTATGTCACGGAGAATTCTCCACTGGACGCTGAAGCCTATGATCGTGGAACGAGTGTCTACTTAACGGACCGCGTTATTCCGATGCTGCCACATAAGCTTTCGAACGGAATCTGTTCGTTGCACCCTGATGTAGATCGGTTAACACTCACATGTGAAATGACGATTGACGGAAGCGGGAAAGTGACACATCACGAAATTTATCCAAGTATCATCAATTCCGATTATCGGATGACGTATCAAGACGTCTACCAAATTGTAGACCAATTGGATGAAGAGCTACGCACGAAGTACTCGGAAATCGTTCCAATGTTGACGGATATGGCAGAGCTTGCAAAAATCCTTCGCCAAAAACGAGGAGATCGTGGTGCCATTGACTTCGATTTCAAAGAATCGAAAGTTTTGGTAGATGAAGAAGGCTGGCCAAAAGAAATTAAGATTATAGAACGTACTGTTGCAGAGCGCATGATTGAAGAATTTATGCTTGCTGCGAACGAAACGGTTGCAGAGCATTTCCATTGGCTACAAGTTCCGTTCATGTACCGAATTCACGAAGATCCGAAACCAGAGAAACTTCAACGTTTGTTCGAGTTCCTTACAAACTTCGGTATCGTTGTAAAAGGTGCTGGCAACAAAGTACATCCAAGAGCCTTACAAGAAATTACAGAGTCCATTTCAGGTCTACCTGAGGAAACTGTTATTTCAACGATGCTATTACGCTCGATGCAACAGGCGAAATATTATCAGGAAAGTCTCGGTCACTTTGGTTTATCTGCAGACTTCTATACACACTTCACTTCTCCAATCCGTCGTTACCCAGACTTGATCGTACATCGTCTCATTCGTACGTATCTGTTTGAAAAAGACGTTTCAGGGAAAACAGTTGCACATTGGGATGCGGAGTTACCGGAAATCGCTCAGCATACATCTGATATGGAACGCCGTGCGGTAGATGCAGAACGCGATACAGATGCATTGAAAAAAGCACAGTTCATGTTGGATAAAATTGGTGAAGAGTTTGAAGGTGTCATTTCTTCTGTAACGAATTTTGGTTTGTTCGTAGAGCTTGAGAATACAATTGAAGGACTCGTTCACGTCAGCTATATGACAGACGACTACTATCGTTTTGACGATCGTCAAATGATGATGATCGGGGAGCACACAGGTAAGCAATTCCGAATTGGGGATGAAGTCACAGTAAGAGTGACCGCTGTTAAGCCAGAAGAATCTTCGATTGACTTTGAAATTGCGGATATGAAGAAGACGTTCCATAGAACACGTAAGACAACACCGAAAGTGATCCATGCGAAGAGCAGGAATTCTGGCGATTCAAAGGACAAAGGTTCTAAGAAAAATGATTCCGGTAAACCGAATCATTCTGGAAAGCCAGCTGCCAAAAAATCTGGCGGAAGTGAAAAGAAACGGTTTTATGAAGGTGTTGCGAAGAAGAACAAAAAGCAAAAACCTAGAAAAAGAAAGTGAACCGGATTGCCAACTGGCCATTCGGTTTCACGGGAGGGTGAATGACGATGGCAAAAGGCAAAGGTAAAGTACTCGCAGTCAATAAGAAAGCCAATTACGACTTCGCAATTGAAGAAACAATTGAAGCAGGTATTGTACTGCAAGGTACGGAAATTAAGTCAATTCGTAATGGGAAGGTACAGTTGAGAGATGCATTCGTGCTCATTCGAAACAATGAAGCCTGGATCTCCAATATGCATATCAGCCCTTACGAACAAGGGAATCAGTTTAACCATGATCCTGTTCGCTCTCGTAAACTACTGATGCACAAGAAACAGATTAGTACGTTGATCGGGCAGACGAAGGAAAAAGGGACTGCAATTGTACCTTTGAAGATGTATATTAAAGATGGATTCGCAAAAGTGCTAGTAGGAGTCGGTAAAGGTAAGAAGTTGTACGACAAGCGGCATGATTTAAAAGAGAAAGAAGCAAAGCGTGAGATGCAACGGGCCTTCAAAGACAAACAGCAATATTGATATGTGGCGTTGGATGAGGTATACTAATCTTAGTAATACAGTTCCGATAGTCTTAGCATCAGTAGGAGGCTACTGATGACTCCAGACGTTTCCCGGACATCCCTTTAACGGGGACGTTACGGATTCGACAGGGGTGGTCTAAGCGTGAGCTG
This sequence comes from Sporosarcina sp. ZBG7A, assembly GCF_000813425.1. Lineage (GTDB taxonomy): Bacteria > Bacillota > Bacilli > Bacillales_A > Planococcaceae > Sporosarcina. Next base: position 3,512 of record NZ_JWIB01000014.1, on the reverse strand, counting down.
CGCGTCGGAGGCTCGTCTCCGTCAGAAACGGACCTTAATAATAACAGGCAAAACAAACAACAACCTAGCATTCGCAGCGTAAGCTGTTGAATCTGCCTTGCAATACCATCGCCCATGTGGCGTTGTAGGGCTAACCTAAAGTGGGATACGCTGGATGCTGCTTTTCGAGGCTCCCCAGAAGAGATTTCCGAAATAGCGCTCAGGACGCCCTGTCTTCCGGCATAATGTAGCGCGAACTCAAATAGGAAAACTACACGCGTAGACGTTTACGTATTAGAGCCTCTGGACGTGGGTTCGACTCCCACCGTCTCCATAGAAATACGGTAAAACACCATCCCTTGTGGATGGTGTTTTTTGTATTAGGCGGAATTTGTGACATGAGAGGGAGTTTGCCTGCAGGCAGTCAGGCGAACGCTCATAAAACAGGAAATATGATCATAAAACGGAAAAGGCGCTCACAAACCAAGGAGTCCGCTCATAAAATTTGAAATGTGATCATAACTCCATTACTTCCCGTAGTCAAACACCCCACTCAATTAAAAAAAAGACAAGCCATGGCCATTTTTTTTAAAAACTCTATTTAACTCCCAATAAATACAAGTGAATTCGTCCAATCGGATGTGTATTTGACAATTTTAGAATTTAATCGTTTGTATGATTTATAGTTAACTCACTTTTGAATAACTATTCTTCTTAAAATAGCCATGAAGTGCATTTAGATGGGAAGTAAGCGAATGTAAAAAGCCAAGATCTGGATTTGTGAAGAGCAAGATTTAAATCAGCCAATACAGAATGATGTCTATTTATAAAGTATTGTAGCTATTTAGAATTGGTGGTAGGATGTGGATATGGGAAGGTAGCATAATTATTATTATCAAAAGCACAATGATGCGTTTTTTATTTCAAGAAGGTTGGAATAACAGTGATGACAGCGAATTATAATTCAAACTTTAGAATTAGAACATGAAACTGAGACTTAGCAAACTAGTTATTAAAAATAGGAGCCTTAGATGAAATTGTTGCAGAGAGAACAATTAAAAAGGTAAAGCTTAACTCTCCAAGACTATTTAAAGCTAGGGGAGGGCTATTAGCAAACATCTCTTCTTATTTAATCGAAGTGGAAAACTGGTTAGAAGAAATTGAAGATAGTAGTACACCTACGAAAAGACGAAATAGGTTGTTAAAATTAAGAGATTCACTTGAAATAATAGAGAATCTATTTTATCCAACTGAAAAATATATCGCTTTCACGAAAGATTTTTTAACAAAAAATGAAGTCTATCAAAAAGCAAAAGGGTTAATTGAAACAGAGTTGTAATAATTGGGGTTAAATATCGAGATTATTGAACTAAATATTCGAGTAACCATGGATTGAACGTTCATGTTTTTTTAAACATTCTTGATTGTTTCATGCACAGGTACCTTTCACTAGAACTCTTAGAGTGCCAGTTAGAAAAAGACAGTATAGAGACAGAACTAGAGGAATCAAACTATGTTATTAACTAGCTTGGAGAAAAGGTTGTCTACTAATTACGTTGCGGAGGAGTGACTCTTCATTGTAGGTAGAGATGTTTAACTTAAGTTCGTGTGAAAACTGCAACAAAGCGTAGAAAATCAGGAGGTCCCAGATGGATGCACTTCAGAATGTTTTTAATAATAGGGAGATTGCATTATGTTGTTGGGTTATCATAGCCATTATAGTTGGTATCTTCACAAAAGCCGGAAGGGATTTTTTGAAGTCCGTCCTACCGATTGTCTTTAGTCGCCAATTTGTGTTTTTTTATATAGTATTTCTGAGCTTCTTTTCTCTAACTGTTCTATATCTGTATCATGCTAGTTTTTGGGATTTGTCGTTATTGAAAGATACCGTCTTTTGGGTAATATTTATACTTGTCCCGTTATTTGCAAAAGCAATTGAGAATGCAAAAGATGGTCGATTCTTTGCAAAACTGATTAAAGACAATCTAGCATTCATTGTGATCATCGAATTTATCCTAAATTTTTGGACGTTTAACTTAGCTGTTGAAATGTTGGTTATTCCAATAGCCATTCTTCTTGGTGGAGTTTATGCAGTTGCATCAAGAGAAGAAAAAACATTGATTGTAAAAAAAATCTTAGATGGATTATTTGTTGTCTTTGGGACTGTGGTAATAATATTTAGCTCGTACAATTTGATACAACGTCCAGGGGAGATTTTAAATATAAAAACTTTGAAAGAGTTTCTACTACCTATTTTATTGTTGTTTATGAATCTCCCTGTGGTATATGGATTGGCCCTATATAATACATACGAGCAAGTGTTTGTAAGAGTAAAAGGTGAACCTAAAGAACAACAAAAAATTAAACGACTACTCTTTCGATTCGCTGGATTTAATCTGACGAAAGTAACCTCGATAAAAAACAATTTGAAGCGTACTACAAATCTAAGCAGAACTGCCGAAGAATTAAAACAGCATTTGCGAGAATTTGAAAAATATTTGAATACCCGTATAGGAGATAATTATATGAAAAGACCACGGTTTTACATTTTATCTTGTATCCTGATGATTATTATCTGCCTTTCAGGTATTATTGCAAGTAATTCTACTGTGGGGTTGAAAGACTTAGTGACTTTCAACTTCGTATTAGATATTGAGAAAATGAAGCAATTAGTGACTTATGTATTATCAACCGGACTAGCTATCTCTATATGCTTTTTGATTTATTTCATTGGGTTCCGAAAAAAGAAATATGAAGAGATTTCTCAAATTAAAAAATTTGCATTACACGATTTGTTGTTATTTATTAAGTTTCAAAATAGGATGTTACCGGATTACCCATCAGTTGAGGATCCTCAAAAGTTATTCGCCCAATATATATCAATTGTATATGACATTAAAAGAGAGTGTGATAAAGCTATTATTACCTATGACAACCTATTGACCAATTGGGAAATTGAAACCATAAAACAATTACAGACATACACAGCTTTATTAATTTCAACAATTGGAATTGACGATATTGAAGGATATAATGCTGAAGAGTTTGCAACTTTTTATAACGATAAAAAAGCAACTGCTATCCAAAATGAAAAAATTAATATTTTCACTTCCGATATTGAAAGAGACATCAAGAAGTATTCAGAGCAGATCAAACTTTGCATGGAAATATTCAAAATCAGTAAATAATATTACAGTCTAAACACTCGGTGAAACATGTTATGAGATTAGGGGGGCATTAACTGATGGACCCAAATTTTTTAACTTTGCGATACGCTAAACCTTATCGAATAGTTTTATTATTTGTTTTGAATGCATTTACGTTCTGTAAAGCCTAATAAAAATGTATGGACCCCGCAACATAATTTTTATTGAAGCTAGTCAAACATTTTCAATAGAAGTTATAAACCCTTACATATATTGATATTTCGGCACTAATGCTAGTGGAGGGTTCGACTCCCAAGTCTCCATTTTTTGTCACAGCAACGTTTAAACGGTGTGCGGCATCAACATTAAACAAAAGAAAGTAGATCT